>QYQD01000166.1 GCA_007280345.1 Deltaproteobacteria bacterium
ATTGTATTCACGTAAGAGCGCCTAAGCACGGAGCCAGCTGAATGAAACCCCAAAGTGAAAAGAAACTCCAAGAATGGATCGAAAACGCTAAACGCCTCGGCCTCGACCCTAACGACATTCAGCTATTTATCAGCGTGGACCCCGAACCCGAAAAACCGGCGGAGCCACCGGAATCGCCATGTTTTGCCTGATTACCCCAAATTCCGGCGCGCTGAGAACCCGCCTGGGCCGCGATAACCGGGCCGACAAGGCTAAGGGTAGGGAAAAATGAGCAGAGAAACACAACTCATCCACGGTTTTCTTAGTTCCGATGCCTACATTCAGTCTAATGCAAGTTTGCGCTGGGCTCTCGGGCGCGACGAAGCTGACCTTTATGCAGAATTGCTCTCCCGGAATAATTATTTTGAGAATCGCGGCGAGTTGACCGTGGATGGTTATTTCTTTAATACAGTTATTAGCCTTTACGTCAAAACTTCCATAAACGGAAAACATCAGCGCACCGCAATCGCCAATCTCAGAAAACATGGCCTTATAGATTTTGTTCTCCGGGGTGCCCCACCTAAAAGATATTTTAAGATGATCGCTACACTCAAAATAATCGCCGATTTGATAATGATTGGGAAAGAAAAAGCCCAGAAAGCCAGTGATGACGCTAAATGTGCCGAAATGGAATATTTGAATGTTCCAAAATGGCATAGTAATAAGAATAACTTAAATAAGAACAAGGCAAGAATCGTGCCAAATAACAAAAACGGCGGGAAAATAAAAGAAGTTTATGATAATTATAGGCCAATGTGATTAGGAAATTACTTATTGGAATCTAATATGGCTAACCCCAAAGGCAACCCAAATTTTAAGAAAGGTGTTTCTGGTAATCCTGCTGGTAAACCGCCGGGAACTCCCAATAAACTTACAAAAGACATGACAGCTCAGACTTGGCGCGTATTTGAAGCTCTTGAGGCCGACGAAAAGCTAAATCTATTGGAAGTAGCTAAGAAAAACCCAATGTGGTTTCACAGCGTCTTTAGCTCGCGAATCATCCCCAAAGACGTGAATGTTAGGGTAATCGAGAGCTTTGACGACCTAACCGACGAGGAAAAAGAGAACATCCTGCGGAACTGGGAAGAGAAGAACCGGGCGAAGATTGAGGGCGGGGGATGAGGGCTTGTATGTTGTTTGAACTAACGTCAGATAATTGGTTATATGTCAACTTGGCGACCGGAAGTCCAGTAAACACAGACTATTCGCGGATATGAGAAAATTATCAGTTAAAACTTTAATTATTGAAGGCCCCCATTTGGTTGATATGGGGTTGAAATATTGGAATAGTTTACAGGGTATCAGTGGAATTTAGGCACAAGGCCCATGCAAATCCTTATTGACAGCCGGGGTAGCCCCTCTGAGGCCGCGCCTAGTGGACGATCTGGGGCGGGGGAAGGGTTAGGGTAGGGGTGAAATGTGTATTAATCAGATTGTGTTTGAAATTGATCGGGAACTGGTTTACTTCTTTCTCTGCTCAAAATTAAACAAGCTGCTATCAGAATATGGCGGGGAAATATAGAGAACCATGAACCCAGCGCAGGCGCAGGACATAGACGCAGAGCTTTACCAGAGAGGCATCATAGAAGAAGCTAGGGCAGCCTTGCCCCTTGCGCCGTGGAAATCAAGTAGCCGCCCTGCCACGATAGGTCGGTTCCACCAGTCTCAAGCATTTTACCGCGGGGTAATGGGGCCGGTCAGGGGCGGGAAGTCCACGGGTATGTGCTGGGAGATTATGAGTAAGGCGCAGGCCCAGGCACCCGGCAAGGACGGGGTAAGGCGGACGCGTTGGGTTGTGGTGAGATCGACTTACCGTGAACTACTTGATACGACTATCAAGACATGGCAAGACTGGTTCCGGCCTGAGCAGTTTGGTTCGCTAAACATGAACACAATGAGCCACATGGTTGATGTTAGGTTGCCTGATAAGACGCGGGTTCAATGTGAGGTGCTTTTCCGGGCGCTTGATCGGCCCGATGATGTGCGAAAACTCCTGAGCATGGAAGTAACCGGGGCCTGGGTAAACGAAGCGCGAGAGACCCCTAAAGGTGTTATTGATGTGCTGGGCGACCGTGTGGGGCAGTATCCGGCACTTAAGGATGGCGGGTGTACCTGGCGCGGGGTGTTCATGGACACTAACCCGCCAGACGATGACCACTGGTGGTATAAGTTGGCGGAGGAAGTGAGGCCCGATGGTTGGGAATTTTTCAAGCAGCCTGGCGGACTCATGGAGGTGGACGGGCAGTTTATCAACAATCCTTTGGCTGAGAATGTCCAGAACTTAGAGCCGAACTACTACCTAACCCGGACGGCGGGCAAGGATTCCGACTATATTAGGGTGTATTATTGCAATCAGTATGGATTCATTAAGGAAGGAAAGCCGGTCTATCCTGAATACATTGATGCGGTGCATTGCTCCGAGCGGGTACTTGAGCCGGTCAAGGGGGTGCCGATCTATGTGGGCCTTGATTTTGGGCTAACCCCGGCGGCAACATTCGCCCAGCGACTTCCTATAGGGCGGTGGCAGGTGTTTGATGAGTTGGTAACAGAGGATATGGGGGCGGTAAACTTTGCCAAGATTCTCAAGGCCAAGATGTTAGGGGAATATGGCGGGTTTGAGTTTGAGGTTTGGGGTGATCCTTCGGGGGATAGCCGGGCACAGACGGATGAGGTGACGCCGTTTCAGATCATGCGGGCTAATGGGGTTCCGGCCAGGCCCGCGCCGAGCAATGACCCGGTATTGAGGCGTGAGGCGGTTGTGGCAAGCATGAAGGCACTAGCAATGGACGGGAAGCCGGGGTTTTTGATCTCTCCCAAGTGCCGGATATTAAGAAAGGGTATGGCGGGGGGATACTATTATAAGCGTGTGCAGGTGGCGGGTGATGCACGTTTTCAGGATAAGGCGGAGAAAAACAAATTTAGCCATGTGTGTTTTATAGCTGGAACAAAGATAAGTACCCCGATTGGCCCGAAGGCAATAGAGGCACTTGAAATTGGCGATATGGTAAATACACCGTATGGTCCTAAACCTGTGACAAACATTGGCGATAGATTTGCAAAACTGTTAATTTATTTTTAGACAGCGGAACAAGATTAACGTGTACACCTAAGCATCCTTTGTGGAAATTCTATTGCTATTCTCCCGCCGACACAGTACAATACATTGAACTGCTATCACAGGAGGATTGGTTATGGAAAATCCTATTCAGGTTGCACCGTTACGTAGTCGGGCGAAGTGGCCAATATATGAATTTCTCGGTATCAGATATTATCGGAAGCCACCTACCGGATATTACAAATCAGATCATAAGCATGGCGACCAATATCTTCACCGTAAGGTCTGGGAACATTTTCATGGAGAAATACCGCCAGGCTATGATGTGCATCATAAGGACACTCACACAGACAACAACTATGAGTCTAACCTTGAACTTATCTGCGAGCACTTGCACCAATCCAATCATGCAAGTGAACCGGGGCGAGTGGACTTGGCAAAGTGTAATATTAAGAAAGCCATTGATGGTGCAGTCAAGTGGAGAAAAAACAACCCAGAGCAAGCAAGTGAAATTGGCAGGAAAGGTGGAGCAGGATATAAGAAGAAACGGGAAGCAGCAGGGTTCATTGATAAGATTTGCATCGGGTGCGGGAAAGTTTTTAAGGTTAAGCCTATGGATGCAGACCGACAAAAGAGGTGTTCTCCTGCCTGTCGAAGTGCAGATCGGCGGACTTCTGGCGTGGACAACGAAGATAGGATATGCACTATATGCGGCAGCAGTTTTCGTATTAACAAATATACGGCTAAAAGGACTTGTTCGTATATCTGCAAAAACAGATTACTCTCACAAATCAAAGGTTTATAACATAACGGTTGCCGATGCCCATTGTTATTATGCTAATGGGATACTTGTCAGCAATTGTGAGGCTTTGCAATATTCTATGTTAGGGGCAGGTGAGGGCCGGGCACTTGTGAGGGAACCGCAGGTAAAACCTATCCACATACCATTGCCAAAATACCGGGGGCCGAACTCATGGATGTAGGGCGAATTAATAAGATTAAGGTAATATTAGCCTTCATTTTTCTACTTGTGTGTCTATCGACCGATGTCTGCGCTGGCGATCTACTCAACATGCCCAGCATGGATGTAAACGACTATAAATCGGTAATTATTCACCACGACAAGGGGGGCACCACGATAGGGAATTATGACCAGAAGAGCGGGAACTTCCAGTTAAGTGGGCCCAAAAACGAAATAACGACAGGCACATTCGACGGGTGGGGAAATTTGACCGTTATGGAGTATGGCGGGGAGGAGGATGATTAGCAATGACACCGCCATCTTAATCAAGGCTTTGATCCGAGGTTTTAAATTCATGGTGTCGTTGCTTGAAAAGGTGTTGAAAGGGGAAACGGTATAGTGGACAAAACACGCTTTAATTAGAACAATTTACTTCCGCCCCCTCTTTAAATAAACGTGGCGGGATAAAACCAGAGCGCAGCATGCCTCCTGGGTGCCGGTAAAAACCGGAAATCCAGGGGGTTTTTATTTTTGGGGTTATAAACGATGACGACTGACATTGACGAAAAAGAAGGGCAGGACAGTAAAGCCGATCCAGAAGCCATGCTTCGCCTGATGCGGAAGCGGTTTCAGGGCGGCGTGGCGGCAGATGGTCACAACCGGGAGTCGGCGCGGGAGGATTTGAACTTTGCCTATGTACCTGGGGCGCAGTGGGATGCGGCAAAGAAGCAAGAATATAACGATAAGGGACGCCCGACATTAGAGATTAACCGGATGCCGACCTTTTTAGCACAGGTTATTGGGGACCAGAGGCAAGCTAAGCCGTCTATCAAGATACATCCGGTGGATTCCAAGGGTGATCCCGATGTTGCAGTAGTCCTTGAGGGACTTATCCGTAATATCGAGTCTGTGAGTAATGCCGATATAGCCTATGACACAGCATTTGAACATACAACGGGGGGTGGGTTTGGTTATTGGCGGATAACAACTGATTATTGCGATGATGGCAGTTTTGATAACCAAGAAATTAAGATCAAGGCGATTACTAACAATTTTTCCGTGGTTTTTGACCCGGTGGCAGTTGAATGGGATATGACTGATGCTGAATGGTTGATTATCCATAGTATTGTTTCTAAAGATGAGTATAAACGCAAGTATCCAGGTAAATTGCCTTCAAATGTTGAAGATACAGACGGGACTTATGTCGAATGGGTTACGGATAATTCGGTAAGAATAGCAGAGTATTTTTATAAAAAGCCAGTTAAAAAGACGATTTATCTATTAGAATCGGGGGATGTGGCATATAAGTTAGAAGAAGGAGAAGGGTCGAAGGATTCGAGGGAAGTTGATAGTTACGAAATTTATCGTTTAAAGGTAGATGGATATAATATTCTTGAGGAAGAACAGTTATGGCCATCAAAATATTGGCCGGTAGTGCCCGTAATCGGCAAGTCTGTCTATATTGATGGCAAAAGATATGTTTGGGGTTTAATACACTATTCTAAGGATAGTCAAAGAGCTTATAATGTCACCCGGAGCCGAGAAATAGAGATGTATATGTTAGCTCCGATAGCTCCGATCATAGCTACCGCGAAACAGATTGGGCCATATACGGCAATGTGGGCTGGCGCACATCGCAATACTGATCCGTATTTACTTTATGACCATGACCCCGAGGCACCTGGCCCCCCTCAACGTCTGAATCCGCCGCAGATAAGTTCGGCTTTAGCTAATAGTGCGGCCAGGGATATTGATGATATTAAGGGGACGATGGGGTTATTTGATGCCAGCCTGGGGAGCCGAAGTAATGAGACATCCGGGGTGGCAATCAAGGCAAGACAGATGGAAGGGGATGTGGGGACATTCCCATTTATTGATAATTTAGCTAGGGCCCGGACACTGACTTACAAAATATTAATAGATTTAATCCCCAAGATTTATGATACGAAACGTATCGTGCGGGTATTAGGGGTAGACGGGACGGTAAAAACCGAAGAGCTCAATACGCCAGGTCAAGCCGAAGATAAGAACGGCATGGCTATCGAGAAGATTTTGAATGACCTGACGGTTGGTAAATATGACATAACACTGACAATGGGGCCGTCTTATAGTACGCAGAGATTGGAGGCGAGCGAGAGTTTAATGAAGTTTGTCCAGGTGGCACCGCAGGTTTCGCCCCTGATAGGCGATTTAATTGCTAAAAACCAGGATTGGCCGGGAGCGCAGGAGGTGGCGAGGAGACTTAAAACAATAGTACCACCGCAGGCATTAAGTCAGGAAGAACGCGATGAAAT
>QYQD01000196.1 GCA_007280345.1 Deltaproteobacteria bacterium
AAGGGCGTCTATGGCCTTCATAAACCTATCCCTCTGTCCGGTGATCGTTGCCAAAAGTCCCGCGTCTCCAGCCTGAAGGGCCTCTTTAAAGGCCTGCATATTCTCCTTTAACTTCAGGCAAAGGCCCTGTTTCTCTTTTAGTAGTTCTTCTACGCTCGCTTCTGTATCCTGTCCCCTGTTTTCTGTTTTCTGTATTCTGTTCATATCAGGCCCCCACACTAAATGCCCTGGCCTCACCGGTTACCTCCTCAGGCCGGGACTCAACCCGGGGCCTCATATCAAGCTGCGCCCAGGCGGATCTGAGTTCCGAAAGCATGGCGATAACATCATCGATGGCCTTCATATCCCTATTTATATCACCACGCATGATATGTCGCAGGCAGAAATTGTAAATGTCGCTTAAATTCCGGGCAATTTCGCCGCCGGCTTCCAGATCCAGGGAAGACAACAGTTCGGATATGAAATCCTGGGCCCGGATGAATTGACGTGCCTTCTCCTCGAATGCTTTCTTTAAAAACCCATCCTTTCCGATCTGGAGAGATCTTATGGCCTCGTCATAACAAATAAGGATCAAACTCTTCTGGTCAGCCGTTTCTACGCTCGTCCTTTTGTAAGCCCCGTATCCGTTCATAACTCACATTGCTCCTTATTAAAGTTTCTGTATCTGTCCGGCCAGCCAGGTACTCTGGCTTTGTATCCGGCTAAGCGCCATTTCCATGGTAATAAACCGGTTTATCATGGTCTGCATCTTTTGCTCCAGGCGTGCCTCCATGGTATCGATCTTATCACCCAGGCTGTCAATAGTGTCATTAATCGTTTCCTGTTTGTTGGCAATATAACCATCCACTGAGTCTGTGATATGGTACAGGGTCCGATCCAGGAGTTCAGCCACACCGTAGGTGAGCGAAAAACTCCCTACAGCCCCGGTAGCCGTCCCTGAATAGCGGACCGTGAGACCTTTTGCATTCCCCGATATGCCCGTCAAGTATTCCCCACTTCCGGTTGCGTCCCCGGATGTGGCAAAATAGCCGGCGACTGGATTTACACCGCTAATGTTGACATTGTACGTCCCGGATTGGGCATCAATAGTGTGGTAGATGTAACCCAAGTTGCTGCTGGTCGATGACCAATCGGCGGCAAATAATTTCTTGATGTCATCAAAGTTGGTCTCCAGGTAACCTTGCAGCTTGGTGTCATTGACAGTCAATTTACTATCCGTTCCTATACTGATGCCGATTAGCCCCAGGGTTGAAAAACTATCATTCACCCCCGTAACCTTGTTCACGATGATACCGGTCAGATTGGATTTGACAGTCCGCAGGGTGCTGTCCCCGAATAAGGGCCCGCCGGGTTTCTTATTGTCCGAATCATATGTCAACTGGGCATTGATGGCATCCATGGTTTCATTATAAGCGTTCACAAAGTCTGTAATCTTTTCCTTCACGGCATCATAATCTCTACCTACCGTAAGGGTCACTGTGGTATCCGTGGCAGCCTTTTTGAGGTTCAGGGTAACGCCGGTAATGACATCGTCCACTGTATTGGAGGTGGGATTCACGGTAACCCCGTCCACAGTGATTTCAGCATTGGCACCGGCCTGGATCTGACGTTTTCGAACGACCCCTACCGTACCAAGACTTCCATTTGCAGCATTAGCGAATTTAATACTCGTTCGGGTTATGCCACCTTGATCTTTAACCAGAAGCTGAACGTCCAATAAACCATTGCCTGTCTTATCGATGACCTGAATCTTGCCGTCTGCCGTAACTGAGGCCGCGACCTTGCTACTTCCGCCATAATTCGTCACTATAGCATCCAACAAATTCTGGACGGTAGTATCTGCCGCGATGGTTAGTGTGGACTCGGTAATAGGGTTTCCATCAGCGTCCTTACCATTAAGATGCACCTTATCCGTGGCTACCCAGTCAACATATCCGTCTATTGCACTTATTTTTGTGGACGAGGTTATGGCCGCCCCCCCTGATGTATTGGCCACGTCACCGGTCACGCCCTTCTCGTCAGAAACACCCGCCCTTTTCAGGATCCCCAGGGTCTCCAGCACGTTGTTGGCGTCGGTATAAGTAATGGTATTCCCCTCGATCAACAGCCTGTATTTCGTGGTTCCATTTACGGTCTCGCTGACCACCGAGGCCGGATTGGATGCAAAGACCCCAGTGAAGGCCGTGTTGATGGCATCCCGGATGGTATTCAGAGAATCTGTAGAGAGGTCGATGGCTACGGGTTTAGCCGTGCCGTTAATGGTGATCGTCACGGCGCCGCTTTGGGCGCTCGTGAGATTAAGAAGATCAGAGCAGCCCACGGCCTTGTCCGCATAGGCTAAGGCATCGCTTTTGTGCCCGCCGGTGACAGTGTTTTTAGCTGTCTGGGCAGAGGCATCCACAAAGCCGAGCGTGCCAACAATATCCGTGGCCCCGCCGTTTAGAAGGCTGATCCCCGCCGCGCCTTCCTTATCACTGGTCAGAATAAGCCTGTAACCAGCGCCGGTTCCGTAATAAACGTTAGAGGCGGTGACTCCGGAGGCATTCGTCCCGGTGTTTACGGCATTGATCTTATCCCTTAGACCGGATAGGGTGTCGGTAGAGGCGACTTTCACCGTTCGGCCACCGATTATGATGTCGCCGGAGAGATTGAGCGCTGTGGTCTGGCTGGCATAAGTAGTAGAGGAAAGCTTCTGGGCGGCCGCCAACTGGTTGACCTTGATTTGATATGTTCCTGTAGAAGCAGCCGTACTGGTGCTCACCGAAAGAACATCATCGGCCTTAGTTGTGGTGTTTGAAGAAAGAGAAGTCGTATAGAGGTTAAAGCCGGACGTCTTGTTCAGGGTGCCCGCTGCCGTCTTCAAGGAAAGGATTTTGGTGTTTATGCCCTGCCAGGCGCTGAGCCTTTCCTCATATACGCCCTTCCTTTTCTGGATCAGGTCTATGGGCTTGTGCTCCACGGCTCTCAACTGGTCTATGATAGACCGCCAGTCTAATCCGCTGGATATCCCGCTAACCCAATTTGTACCTGCCATAGACGATCCCTACTATTAATGGTTCAGCGTTATACGTTGTCTGGTTTTTGGCAGTAAACGGTGAACAGCCAACATCCACTATCCCAGTTTTTCATTCACTAGCAGCCCGATGCTCGATCCGATCCTGGAATAAAGGCCCGCCATTTCCTCTGGCGGGATACGGCGGACAACATTTCCCTCGCTGTCTAATACCTTGATAATAACCATCCCCGCTTCTTTATCCGGGATAAATTGCAGGCTATAGCTTATGGCCTTCATGAACTCATTAATGCTCTCGGCCAGCTTTCTGATAGCCTCTTCGTTTCCGCTGGCCACTTTCTTAAGAAATTCCGCAGGCCCCGGTCCTGCACTTTTCCCTGCCGCAAGCTTTTCAGTCTCAGGCCTTTCAGATGCATGCGGTACCTTCTCCACGGCATCTGATGCTGGCCTGGAAAAAACAGGGACCAGTTCATTGACTGCATTTTCTCTGATACCGATGGTTTCCATTTTTGTTGTCTTCACAGATCAGGCCATGAGAGGAAGGGAAGGAAATTTCCCTCCCCTTCCTCACGTTAGATCTAACGGCCCAACAGGCTGAGAACACCCTGTGGCGCCATGTTGGCCTGAGCAAGCATGGAGGTGCCGGCCTGGAGCAGTATCTGGTTCTTGGTGAAGTTGACCATTTCAAAGGCCATATCCACATCCCGGATCGTGGACTCCGAAGCAGACAGGTTCTCCACGGAAACGCCCAGGTTCCCCGAGGCAAATTCCAGCCGGCTCTGGGCCGCACCGATATCACCCAGAACAAGGTTGACCGTGGTCAAGGCGCTATCAATTGCAGCGATCGCAGAACTGGCGCTTGTAAGTCCGGTCAGGTCGATGGAATTTATACCCAGGCTGCTGGTCAAAAGACCGCTGCTGGTGCTGACCTCAATTACATCCTGGGCATTGATGTTCGACGAGCCAATCTGGAAGGTCAGGCTTGCTACCCCATTGATTAGCCCCGTAGTCCCATATTTGGTATCATTGGCAATACGGTCGATTTCCGCCAGGAGCTTCCCGGCCTCAGCATTGAGCCGGTTGCGGCCGTCTTGATCCGTGTTGCTGGAAGCAGCAGACGTGGCCAGTTCCTTCAAACGCTCGACGATCTCTTCAATCTTCGAGGCGCCTCCTTCTGCCACCTGCAGCATGGAGGTAGCCTGGAATGCGTTCTGCTGGGCTACCCTCAACCCTCTTACCTCCAGCCTGAACTTATTGGCGATGGAAATGCCGGCCACGTCGTCCTTGGCTTTGTTGATCCGGTAGCCGGAAGACAACCTCTCAATGCTCTGGTTAAGTCTCGTGTCTGTTAGGGTAAGCTGGCGGTGTGCATTTAAAGCGGCAACGTTGGTGTTAATTCTTAATCCCATAATCTATTTCCTCCTTGAATTTTGGTTCCGAGTTGCGAGTTCCGGGTTACGAGTTATTGTGTTTAACTCGTCACTCGTCACTCTCAACTCATAACTATTTTGGCATCCTTGCCCTGTCTTTTAGGTTTGAGGAGCTATTTTGGGCTGTTCCTCGTTCGCCATTACTGCTATCTTTTCTCCCCCCTTTCCTTTTGTTCTCTTCATTCGTCCCTGCCTTTTGCTATACTTATCGAACCGGAGGGGCTGGAACTTTAATTTCAGGGAAAAAAACATGGCTTATACTGTTGACAGGCTCCCAATAAATTCCCGCATAGATTCCATTACCTCCCTGTCTTCCGCATAATGCCCCAGGCTTTCCTCCACGCTCTCCATAGAGGCCTCGATCTGCCCGGAAGCCGAGGCCAGGGGGATAATCTTTTTCAGGACTTCCGCTGAGGGATAAATCAGAAAAGAGACCTGGTAGGCCATGAGGGAAAGGTCTCCACGCCCCTTGTCAGACAAAACATCTCCGGTCTTTTCGTACAACAAGGCCAGGTCGCCATAGCTTTGCAAGGTGATGTTACGCAGCAGGCCCAGACCCTTTAATAAGGCATCGCATTCCTGGACCAGATTCTCAAGGTCATGGAACCGGAAATAGATTTCGCTTAAGGCCAACCTGACATCTGTCAGTTCCGGAGCCAGGCGCTGCGCCCTGGTGAGGCAATCCAGCGCCTTCTCATACTCTTTTTCCCTGAGATAGAGATGGCCAAGGTTGGCCAGGGTCTCCACCCGCTGCGGGTTTATCTCCAGCGCCTTTAAGAAAGCCCGTTCTGCCTCGGCAACCCGGGCCAGCTTCCGGTAGGCCAGGCCGAGGTTTGCATAATTACCGTCCGAGCCCCCTCCGGCCTTGATGGCCCTTTCATAGTACTCGACCGCAGCCTCATAATCGTTATTCGCAAGGCATAACAGGCCCAGCGCCTCCAGGCCCTTGTAATGGCCCGGGCAGCCGTCTGACGCTTTTAAAAACATCTCCCGGGCCAGGCCTGTTTTCCCCATTTTCAAATAACATTGTCCCACAAGACACAGTTGGTCAAAACGGATGTTATCCAGGTTAAGGGGAAACAGGCCCACCTTGATAGGGAAAAATAAGGACTTCTGCAATTTTTCTTCCGCTTCTGCGTAGTCTCCGCGCCGGAAAAGGGTCTCCCCCAGGCAATAATGCAGCAAGCCATTCTCCGGAAATTCCTGCGAAAGCGTGCTGAATAAAGAACCTGCCTGATCATGCCGGCCCAATGCGCTGAAATACGTCCCCATCAGCAGGGCGGCCTCCAGGTAAACCCCCCGCTGGTTGTCTCTGATCTCCGGGTTTTCCATTACCTGTTGCATATGGGCAATAGCTTCTTCCCGCTTATTTATCCCGGCCAGGGTCCGGGCGGCATTAAAATGTAATATGGGGTTATCCGGGTCTCTTTTTAATTCGTCCCGAATAATCCTGAGGTTCCTCGCTGACTTTGTGGCAACGGCCTCGGCATCATGATAGCCGGTGTGCCTGATCATGATGTCGGTCTGGACGTATTCGACCCCGACCTTTTTAAGATTCTGAAAGATCTGCTCGTGAATCCGCCCCTCAAACACAGCGCCCGGGATATTCGGAAATATCCTCATCTGATGGAAGAGCATATTCCCATCTATCGGAGACTCGCTCCTTACAACCGTAGAGTAGGCCTTGTTTTTCTGCCTTGGCAGGAGGGCCTTTAATTGCCTGATTTTATCGACCTCGTCCGGATCCACCCTGTCGTCTGCATCCAGCCAGATAATATAGTCGCCGGTAGCGTGTCGGATCGATTCGTTGCGCGCCGCGCTAAAGTCATCACACCAGGGAAAGTCAAACACCCTGGCCCCCAATTCTTTGACAATTTCTCCGGTATTATCCGTGGACCCAGTATCCACCACAATGATTTCATCGATAACCGGCTTGATGGAACGGATGCACTCCGCGATGTTATGGGCCTCATTCTTTACGATCATGCACAAGGACAGCGTTGCATGTCCGGCCCTACGCGCCCGTCCTGGATGAGTAAGACGTTTTTTCTTTGAGGGCCTTTTCTTTTTGTTCTTCAATTTTACTCCTCCTGACCAACCTGAACGTTGCCCATAAGGTCTTGCAATGTACATACCAAACACGGACTTCATAAAAAGTTAAACTTAAATTTTTCCTTATACTTTTTTATTGACAAAGATCGGCCAGATAACTAAAAAACAAAAATATTTGCTACTGCGCACAGGACAAGGAGAGACATGAAAAAACGTATTTGGGCCAGTCTGGATGATTATCTGCCTCCGAGTAGCGAATCCCAATTAGTAGGCAGAAGCTTTGCTAACTACAATTTTTTCCGGGCGCTCTTGACATATGCCCACTTTGATGAATATCACTTTTTCCTTCAAAACAGATCGCATAAAAAACTATTCGAGGAAAAGCACGGTCCTTTCCTAAAGACAGTTGGTGCAGATACCCGCATAAAACTTTTTTACCGCACTGAAATGCCAAAGACCGTTCAACAATACGACTACACGGTCTTCCACCAGGGCGATCATATCCGTTACTTCAACTCGCTTTGCCACTTCCGAAACCAATTTGGTTCCTTTCCGGTAACGGCCTTTATCCATTCACTCAGTTATCCCAGCCTGATGTTTAAACATCAGGAGATGCTCTTTGGCGGTGTCACGTCCGGGGATGCCATTATCTGCTCTTCTTCAAGCGGCAAGAACGTCTTGCTCAGATACTTTGAGCAACTCAGCCATCGACTAAACCTATCCCCGCCTCCGGTCACTTTGGAAATCATTCCCTTTGGCCTCGGAGGAGATGCCTTTGACGGACTCAACCGTGAGCAGTGCCGTAAGCAGTTGGGTCTGGCCTCCCATGAGGTCATTGCTCTTTGTTTCGGCCGGTTTTCAGAATATGATAAAATGGATATGTTCCCTCTTTTGCAGGCATTTCAGAAAATCTACCGGAAGGGATCTCCGTGGCGACTCATTCTGGCCGGTGCGCCCCATTCACCGGACTATGTCAGGATGTTAGAACTGTGGGTGCAGGCCCTGGGTATTGCGGGAGCTGTCACCATAAAAACCAGGGTGCCTGAATCTGACAAAATAGCCCTCTACAGAGCGGCTAATTTTTTTGTCTCACCCAGTGACAATCCACAGGAAACCTTTGGCCTGTCCCTCCTGGAAGCCATGGCCGCCGCGCTCCCGTTGATCGTCTCCGATTTTGATGGCTATCGGGATCTCGCCACGCCGGACATAGCCAAAAGAATTCCCACTAGCTGGGGGGATCTTGACGTGTTCAAACCCACAAGGATCGGGCCTTTGCTTGACGAGGCGCTTCTGCACCGCTACCTGGCCCAGTCCATCTCTGTGGACATTGGAGAACTCGCCGCCTCCATGCAGGAATTTTTTCTACAACCCGGTCTGTGTGAGGAAATGGGAAAAGCGGCCCGCAAGAGGTTCGATGAGCATTATGACTACAGGGTGGTAATAGATAGATTAGAAACCTTTTGGCTCAAGCTGAAGGAAACTTTCTCCCCTGAACAGATAAAGGACAGCGGCAACCCACTATTCCCGGACTTTTTCCAGGCATTTTCTCACTATGTTACAAAAATATTGAGCTTAAAGGCAGAGGTTAAAAGGACCGAATTTGCAGAGGACCTGCTAAAGATTGGCGGAAACTACCCTCTCTTTACGGATATGGATCAGATAGTGGACAGGGCAAACGTGCAAAGAATAATTCTGCTTACTGCACAGCCGAAGAATATCGAAGAAGTTATAAACAGTATCGGGGATGAGCCCTGGAAAACCCACTACCAGATACTATGGATGCTAAAACACGGACTCGTCGAGATCTGCTGAGGATGGCTGTCAATCAGGAAGGTCTATAAGGTTTTTAATCACTAACAGAGTCTATGATATCAAGGAACTTTTCTACTGCATTTTCCACGGAAAACCGTCTGGCATTTATTCTCGCCAGTGCGGACAGTTCTGAATAACGCGCCTCTAATTTTATCATCCCATCCAACCAGGCTTTGGGGTTTCTGAAATCCTTAACCAGCACGCCGCCATCTCCCATGGCCTCCGGGATACCTCCGACAGCGCTGGCCAGGACAGGTATGCCGTTGATCTGGGCCTCTACAATAACCCGTCCAAACGCTTCCTCCCACTGGGAAGGAACAACCAGGATATGACTTTTACCATAAACGGTGCGCATATCCACTTGCCTTTTCATGTAGGTCACATTGGGTAGCTTCCTGATTACGTCCAATACTTGTGGCGGAGTGCCCCAGCCCTCCACGATCAGGAATTTTCTGGCCGGTAACGCTGCTGCAAGGTGCAAGAAAGGAACAATCCCCTTAACCACCACAGGATTAATCATGGTAATATATTCATGTGAGTTTTGTTCAACCACATATCGATCCAGATTGACTGCCGGATGGAGTAATTCGCAGTTTATTCCGTATTCCTTCCAGAGTCGTTCCTGGCAAAACTTTGAGTTGGTCAAAACCAGCGGCAAGGCTTTAGGATCGTTGAATAATCTAAATTCTAAGCCGTTATGCGCATAGAAAATGGGATAGACACCCTGGTGCCGGGCGACTTCGAATATTTGTGGAGAGCGTTCTGCCTGGAACAAAAGATATTGAGGCTTGTTTTGAGAAAACTGTTCCTCCAAAAAGCTTAAAAAATTGTCATCGGTGGTCAGCGAAATAAGATAATTGACCCCATATCTGAAGACCAGGTTCGATGGACAGCGGAGTGTTTTCCCGGAGTAGGTCGTGATTTCTAGATCTCCCGATGTAAATTCGAGATCACTATTGAGCTCTACCAAGGCTGTATTCAGAACAGAGACATCTTTGAGCGCGATAGTTCCATAAGCTTGCGGGAAGTGGCCCCGTTCATACAGCCCGGAGAGAAGATCATGGGCGACTGTCTCGCCCCCTCCCTCACCTATCGGGAAAAGGCTTTTTCCGGAGGCAAAGGCCAGATGCACAGGTTTCATAAATTCCTCGTTGCCGCGCAGGCTTTCCCGCAATATCCAAAATAAGCGCCCCGTGTTTCAGGAGCCAGAGCAGATGAAATTCGGTTTGGGCGCCTGTAGCCTTCAGCGTAATCTCCGCCTGCTCCCTGATAGCACGAACCGATTGACCGCCTTCTGAGAGCATCTGCAAGATGAGGGTCTCCAATTCGAAAAACAGAGAGACTGCCACATCCTCATAGCGCACTAAACGCCTACCTCCGTCCAGGATGTCGCGACCGACACTGGTAAGGGCAACTACGTCATCCTCATTCATGATCTTGGACGGATAATGTAAAAACGTTCTTACAGGATCTCCCCACAACACACCGGGTCCTTTATAACCAGTAGAAAAGTCCGCTTTCCCGGCCTCCTCTGCCAGATCGCCCCACAGTCTCTCATACAGATGGATGATCTTTTGCCAGCGATAGGCCCGGGCGCTTTGCCGTGCGGCCAGCCCCATCCTTGTCCTCAAGGAGACATCCGTACAAAGGGTTGTGATGGCCTGCTCCAGTTCATTCAGATCCACGGCCACTGTCTGGGAAAAATAGAACCTGGCCAGAGACTCGCTCAAGATGCCGAGGTTATCCAGCAAAAAATCGGGCACGTTTTCTGACCATACGGTCTTGATCAAAAAACCGCTCTCCCCATGGGTCACCAACTCCCGGTACCCGTTGAAATCGGACGCTACGACCGGAAGGCCGGAGGCCATGGCCTCGACAATATTCAGGCCGAAAGTCTCCTGAAAATTATCTACTAATGACAGGTAAAAATCTGCGGCCTGGTACAACCTGGTCTTGACCTCGGGCAAGAAATTGGCGAATATTAGCACCTTTTCTTCAAGCATTGACTGCGCAACCAGCGATTTAAGGAGCGCAACATCCGATCCATCCCCGCCACCGGCTATTATAAGCAGCAGATTTTCCAGTCTGCTCCCTATAGCCATCCTGGCCAGCAGTTCCAGGACCGGAGACCAGTCCATTTTTAGCCTGGGAGAAAGACGCCCTACCGAAAGACAAACTATCTTGTCACGGGGAATGTTAAAGAATTCTTTGGCCGCATTCTTGTCGAACTCATCGAAAAAAGTCTCCTCAATGCCCAGGGGAATGCGCGCCAATCGAGGCGCAGATTTGGATTGAAAAGTAACTCCCCACTGGCGACGTATCTGCTCCCGCACCCAGCCAGACCCTTTCTCTACGGTCTCCTGGGCGCAACGGCTGGTACAGATGATTCTGTCAAAAGGAGCTAAACCAGCAAGCAACAACTCCAGGTAGCGCAAGTTCATAAAAACACCGTCCAGAGAATGTGTCACCCCGGTGATGGGAAAGGGTCGCCGCGCCTGCCGGTTGCGGATACCAGCGAGAGCGGGCATGAAATAGGTAAAGTCTCCCAGGTGAAAGACCTGGAAATCTTTCTCACGAATGGTCTCGGCAAGCGCTATCTGCAGGGTAGTTTTGACTCTGGAACGTAACAACGGTTCAGGGATTAACTCGTCAATCCTGCCTCGGAATTTCTCCATATGATAGACATCCGGGCAGAAGAACTGGTAGATATCATAGGCGCCATAGGTCAAAAGCGCCCTTAAAAAGCCCTCGTTTGCAATGGGCCGCCCCATCCGAAAGCCCCACTCACCGAATTCCATGAACATATCTACACTGCCGAAGCGCATGCCAATCTCGTGTGTCTAATTATTCAGCCACAAATGAACACGAATTTTCACAAATAAGACAGAATCATTCTATCGGATGTTCCACCCGATGACAAGCCGTGATGGTTG
>QYQD01000082.1 GCA_007280345.1 Deltaproteobacteria bacterium
GGTTTTACCCCAAACCATCTGAATGTCAAACATATTTTGTAGCTATTCTGTACACGCAGAACAGGCATTCGTCCTCCGTCCCCGGCCGACCTAGCGGCGGCCGATCCGCCTCAGGCGGGCCAAAGGACTGGCGTCTCGCCTGTCAGGAAATTTAACGGGTCTGGGGCAGCCAGGACGGCTGTCCTATGAAGGCTTGTTAAATGACAAAAAAGCACGGCATGGTTTCCGCCATTTGTCATTCATTTGAACTTTGATAAACTCGTAAAAAGTCAAAAATTACCGCAGAGGTCGCTAAAAACGCCGAGATAATATATTGAACAGTTTAAGGTTTCTCCGCGGACTCTGCGTGCTCTGCGGTAAAAAGTACGGTTCAGGGCTAAGGGCTTAAAGCTGGGCAGGGTTGACCGGCAGGTAAATATAACATGTTGTCCCCTGATCCTCCTCAGGCGGCGGGCTTTTGAAATAAATCTTACCCCCGGAATACTCAACCAGGCGATAGACCACGGCCAAACCAAGCTCATCCGCACCACCTTCTATCATAGGAAACGGACTGAACGCACTATCTGTATGATCAGGGAACACTCCTGTTCCGCCATACTTCACTACGAGGCAAAGGAAGCTCCCGCCTCCAACCGCAACGTCCTCACCTATCTGCTGAACCAATCGTCCGTCTATCCTGATCTCTCCGCCTTCCGGTCCGGTCTCCAGTATTTTAATAAGCAGATTTTCTATAATCTTAGAAAGGTGCTCAGGGGCTATCTTCATATAGACAGGCGATTTTAAATCAATCAGTACCTGCATACCAATCCGGCTGGCCCGGTCATGAAGATTAGCGACTACCTCATGCACTATCTGCCCGGCCTCAATCTTCCTGGCCTCGCTGTCTTCAGGTCTGGCATAGAGCAAAAAATCAGATAATAATCTGTCCAATCTTTCTGCATCCCGTAAGATAATATTCATGAATTTTCCCCGGTTCCCGGATCCATCCTGGCCCAGCATCTGGGCACAGCCGCTTAGGGAGGCCAGGGGATTTCTTATCTCATGGGCCATAGCCGCAGTCAGTTTCCCGATGGAAGCCAAGACCTGGTGGCGCTGAATCTCTGCCTCCATGGCCTTAACTTCCGTCATGTCCTGAAATAATATGAGCTGTCCTATATTCTCATGATCCGCATTCTTCAGGGGTGATATTAAAAAAGAAAGGCACAGCTCTCTGCCCTCTCTATTTTTATACTGAAAACTGGAAAGGTTATTTTTTGCAGAGGTATTATCCCCTCCAGAAGACAGGTTAAGATGTGGAAAAACCGTGGCTAAGGGTTGACCTATAACCTCATTGTGGGAAAAGGCGGTAATGTCCTCCGCTGCACGGTTAAACGAAGTTATGCGGCCATGCGTATCTAAGGTAAAAAGGCCGGTATTTATCGATTGTACAATGTTGCGGTTGAATGCCTCTAATTCCCATATATTCCTCTGTCTTCTATCCAGTTCAATAGCGTCCTTCCTGGCCTGTTCAGACCAATAACTGCTTAAAAAAGCCATAAAATAGAAGGCTACTATGTGAACACTGGCCTGGTAAATTACGTGGCCGGCTGAAATAGCGGCCAGGTCTATAGGGTCAAAGTTGAGGGGTACTATGTAACCAAGATATTGAAAATCGAGAAGGGCCGCGTAGAGTATGCTGCTCAACGAGGCTGCTACTACCCCACCCCGCCTGTAAAGCAACCGGCTGGCCACCATGATTACCAGCAGGTACAGAAAGGTGAAGGGACTGCTTATCCCGCCGGTCACATAAATTAAGGCCGTAACCAGGAGTGGATCCAGGATCATCTGCACAAAAATGACCCGGCCGGGATCTCTGATCACTCTGAGCAGGATACTATAGACGACGGTCAGAAGATATACAGAGGCTATAAATACGTATAAAGGGGACAGGGTGCCAAATACACCGGCTGGGCGTGACTGATACTGGATGAGGACAGTAATGACCAGAAGGAATGTGGCTACCACCACCCTCAAAGATATTAACCATAGCGCCCTGCTGAGATGTGAGTCACTCAATTAACCACCTACCGCCGCCGCCATCTTAAAGATAGGCAAATACATGGCAATGACTAAGCCGCCGATAGTCCCCCCGAGAAAGACCATCATAAAGGGTTCGATCATAGACGTTAAGGCATCTACGGCCGCATCTACCTCGTCATCATAAAAATCGGCGATCTTCCCCAGCATGGCGTCAAGGGCACCCGTTGTCTCACCCACGTTGATCATTTGAACCACCATATTAGGGAACACCCCGGTCTCCATAAGCGGTTCGGCTATCGTACGCCCCTCGCTTATGTTTACCCTGACCTTTAAAATAGCCTCTTCAATGATCTTATTTCCAGCCGTGCCGGCTACTATGTTTAAGGAATCCAGTATCGGGACACCACTGCTTATCAGGGTTCCCAGGGTCCGGGTAAACTTAGCTACGGCTACCTTCCGGACCAGCGGTCCGAACACCGGGAGCCTGAGAACAAGGCTGTCCACCCATTTCCTACCCTTAGCCGTGGCGTAAAACCTCCGAAAGGCAAATACAAACGCAATCAGCCCGGCAATCATAAAAATGATATTTTTCTTAAAGAACTCGCTCAGGTTAATAACAATTTGAGTAGGAGCCGGTAATGCCTGGCCAAAATCGGCAAACATTTTCTGGAACACCGGGATAACAAAGATGAGGATGATGGCCACGACTAAAACAGCAATACAAAGGACTACTAAGGGATAAGTCAGCGCGCTTTTGACCTTTTTCTTCAATTTCATAACCTTTTCCATGTACATAGCCAAACGATTGAGGATAACATCCAGTATGCCGCCCAACTCCCCTGCGGCTACCATCTTGGAAAAGAGGCTGTCAAAAATCTTATCATGCTTTCCCAGGGAATCGGCAAATGTTGAGCCGGTCTCTACATTCGTCTTTATATCCGTAAGCACATCCTTGAAAGTCTTATTGACCTGCTGCTTGGCCAGGATATCCAGGCCCTGAATAAGAGGCAGGCCCGCATCTATCATAGTAGAAAGTTGTCGTGTAAAAATGACTAGATCTTTCTGCGTCACCTTGGGCTTTAAAAATTTGACATTCCCCAGGAGATCCTTTGGTTTTTTCTTTATCTTCGTAGGTGTTAACTGCAACCTCCTCAACTGAACCCGCACCGTGGTCTCATCCGGCGCTTCTAACTCACCGCTCCTCTTTTCCCCTTTGCCTGTCTTTGCTTCCCAGATATAAACAGCCATTTTTATCCCTCCTTAAGTCCTCTGAAACCCCGTACCTATCAATCTGCTACCGTTGTTCGGGCCACTTCTTCCATTGTGGTAACTCCTTCGAGTATCTTGGTTAACCCGCTCTGACGGAGCGTTTTCGTGCCCAACCGTATAGTCTCTTTCTTAATCTCCATGGCCGAGGCCCCCACCAGAACCATTTCTTTCAATTCTTCATACATAGGCATAACCTCATAGAGGGCAATCCGTCCCCGATAACCACTCTGATTGCAATTAAGGCAGCCCTTGCCCTTGTAGCAGATAATCTCTCCGTCAGACTCCTGTTGTAACCCCATATTTCGTAAGACCTCGACAGGAATAGAGACTTCCTCCTTACAATCCGGACAAATCTTTCGTACTAAACGCTGAGCCAGGATAAGATTGACAGAAGATGACACCAAAAATGGCTCTACGCCCATATTGAGCAGCCGATTAATCGTAGAAGGAGCATCATTGGTATGAAGTGTGGAAAGGACCAGATGCCCGGTCAGGGCAGCCTTGACTCCAACCTCTGCCGTCTCAAAGTCTCTAATCTCACCAACCATAATTATGTCTGGATCCTGCCTCAAGAATGACCGTAAAGCAGCCGCGAAGGTCAAACCTATTTCATCATGAATCTGAACCTGGTTTATGCCCATGAGGTTGAATTCCACAGGATCTTCCACAGTCGAAATATTCTCGGTCACCTTATTTAACTCGGCCAGCGCCGAATAAAGGGTGGTGGTCTTCCCGCTCCCGGTCGGTCCGGTGACCAGGACCATACCATAGGGCTTGTGGATAGCCTCCATAAAATCATCCAGGGCCTTTTTCTCAAACCCCAGCCTGGTCATATCCAGTTGGAGATTAGACTTGTCGAGAAGCCGTAAAACTACTTTTTCACCGAATAGGGTGGGCAGCGCCGATACCCGAAAATCCATCTCCTTACCCTTCCCTACGATCAGCTTTATGCGCCCGTCCTGAGGCAGCCTTCTCTCCGCAATATCCAGTTTGGACATAATTTTAATTCGCGAGATTATCGCATTCTTCAGTCGCAAAGGAGGGTTCATTATCTCATATAAGACGCCATCGATTCTGAACCTGACCCGAAAGACCTTTTCATACGGTTCTACATGGATATCGCTGGCCTGCTTTTTAATAGCGTCAGCCAGAATAAAGTTAACCAGCTTAACGACCGGCGCCTCCGTAGCTGCTGTAGCCAGGACTGAGGCATCGAGCTCCTCCTCATCACCGACATAGTCCATCCCTGCGTCTTTAAATCCCTCCATCACATCGCTCAGGGAAGCAGACATGTCGTAAAAACGATCAATGGCCTTTTTGATCGCCAGGTCAGTGGCTAACTGAACCACTACGTTTGTACCGGTAAAAAACTTTATGTCATCTATGGCCGAAATGTTGGAGGGATCAGCTATGGCCACGGTCAAAACCGAGCCGACTTTCTTTAGCGGGATAACATGATATTTCTGGACAATACGGGGGGGGACAAGCCTGATAACCTCCTCGGGGATATCTATAGCGGAAGGATCCACCACGGAAACCCCAAATTGTCTGCTCAAAAAACTGAGCAGGGCATTTTCAGCAACAATGCCCATTTTAACAAGATGATAACCAAGAGTCCCCCCGTGGAGCCTTTGTTCGTTCAAGGCCCTTTTCAGTTGTTCCACGGTTATCAACTTTTCTCTAACTAATAATTCGCCGAGACGGGTTGACATACGTATCCACCTAATTTATATCCTGATCGGCATCTCCGGGCAAACCCTTGAACACGCCCTGGCGCATCTACGACCGGCTTATGTTGCCTTGCCACATTAGTTTGATAAGACACGCCTTTTAGCCGATAATATATTAGGCAGCAATCAGCTATCCGCAAAATCAGCTTAAAGCTGAAGGCTGAATGCTAAAGGCTAAAAACACAAAGTTCGCCACGGCGAATCTGTTCGCCCCGGCGAATCTGCCTATGGCACGACCTGTGGCATGACCGGAAACGATTGTTTCCAGAAGGAAATCAGGCAACATGGAAGAACTGGCCTCTAATAACATAGAAGTCTTTTATGCACTTCCCGGAGTGGATTTCCTGGCATTTCTCCCGGAAGAGGAACTCTTCCATTTAGCAAAACGGTTCAAAAGGCTCCAGGCCAGAAAAGGTGAGATAATCTGCCGGGAAGGAGATCCGGGAGATTCACTTTTCATAATCAAGTCCGGCATGGTTGGCGTTTACGTAAGGAAGGACGAGCAGGATAACCTTATTGCCCAATTACACCGGGGCGATTTCTTCGGTGAACGGGCCATTCTCACCGGGGAACCAAGGATGGCCACAGTCAAAGCGGCCCTTGACGTCGAACTTTTTGAACTTAAGAAAGTGGATTTTGAGGAACTACTGTACAAACATCCATCGGTTGCCCTGCACATCAGCCGCGTTATATCTTCCAGGTTCAGTAAGGTTGGGGGGCTTATTACACCGCTGCTCACCCCTTGTTTTTATAGTGTCATCGGTTCTCATGCCGGCCTTGGTTGTTCCAATTTTACTGCTATGCTGGCGGTATCCGTCACCCGTGAAACAGGGGGGAAAGTCCTGTTTATAGACCTGGACGAACCCCGTGGACAGGTCTTACATATCCTGGGCGGGGAACAGATCGATTGCCCGGATAAACGATTAATTGAAGACTTTTCTCCGGAAACCAAGGCTAAGCTAAGGCAATCCTGGTACAAAAGTCCCACCGGTGTCATTATCTTCCAGTTGCCGCAAACGAGTGATCGACAATTTGTTACGGAAATCAGGTCGCATCTATCCTCTATCATGGAAGTATTGAAAAATAATTTTGCCTATGTCTTTTTCGATCTCCACCATGAGATCAATACGGTAAGCAAACGGGTCTTAAGGCTCTCTGACTGCATTCTCTTTCTTGTCCCGACCCTTGCGGAAGATATGGCCGACGTCCCCCAACAGCTCCGCCTGATTCAGGATATCGTCGATTCTACGTCAGCACGCATCAAGATCGGCACAAGCCATACAAGAGGAGACACAGGTCTTCACCGCACTGAAATAAAGGCCCGTCTGAATCTGGCCGAGGTCCCGGAGATATGGCAATATAAGGAGGAAGAAAAAAATAGAACTGCGCTGAGAAGACTGGCGCGCGAAATTTGCAAAAGACGAGTCGGGGTAGCGCTCGGGGCCGGAGGCGCACGGGGATGGACACATCTGGGCGTTCTAAAGGCGCTGGAGGAAAGGGGCATCCCCATAGATATGATAGCTGGATGCAGCATCGGGGCATTTGTAGCCGCATTATACGGCAAGACCGGTTCGGCAAATGCGGCTATAGAACTGGCCTTGTCCTATTTCTCCACTACTCGTCAGGTAAGAAAAAACATATACGACTACACACTCCTGGGCGGTGGAGTCTTAAAGGGAAACCGCATCCTCTCCGTACTCGAAGAGATGCTGGAGGGCGCAGATTTTCTTGACCTATTGATCCCGGTGAGTATTATTGCCGTTGACATGGCCACCGGTCAGGAGGTTATTATGGAGCGGGGATCGGTGAGCAAGGCCGTGAGGGCCAGTATATCCAGCCCGGGCATGTTCAATCCATTTAATATGAACGGACAGTGGCTTGGCGATGGGGCGCTTCTCAATCCGTTGCCCGTGGATGTACTTGTCAATAAAGGCGTCGATTTTGTGTTAGCTTCGGTAGTAGAAAGGCGTACCCACGAGCGCTGGCCTGAAAATAGAGGGCCTTCTATCTTAGGCGTACTCGCCCGTTCCTTCTCCATAATGTTTTCCCATGCGGCACGGGAAAGCATTAATAAATCTGACATCGTTATTTATCCTGATGTCGAAGGCTACCGGTGGGGAGATTTCCATCTGGGAAAGGAATTAATACGCAGGGGAGAAGAGGCTTGCCTTAAAAAGATAGATGAGATTGAGAAATTAATAAGCGGAGAGCTACCAGCAGTCGGCAGTCAGGGACCGTGAGTTCGCCGCGGCGAACGAAACGTTCTAACGACTGAACGATGCGAACGAATCGAACATCTCGAACGAAGTGATAGCTGAAGGCTCATAGGATCACTGGACATGCAAGACACGATTAACCATTTAATCGAGCAGGCCATATCCAAATTCCCCGGCAGTGTTGCGTTGCAGGAAAGGCATAATGCCGGGTGGACAACCCTGTCCTACAGCGCACTGGGAGAAGCTATGGCTGAGTTAGGAACCGGCCTTATCTCCCTGGGTGTACGACCGGAAGAAAACATCGGCCTTTTCATAAATAAAGGCTGCAACTGGCTCATCGGCGACTTTGCTATCCTGGGCAGCGGCGGGATAGATGTCCCGCGCGGCAATGACATCGCCTTTGACGAACTCTCCTATATAGCCCGGCATGCAGAAATCCGTATCGCCATCACGGACATGTCCCCGGACACAATCCCAATCCTGAAAAAGGAAGCCCCCAATATTGAATACATCATCTACTCAGGAGATAAAGCGCCTCCCGAAGTAAAAGGTCTCATCACCTGGGAAGAGGTAAGGCTTAAGGGAAAAGAACTGTTATCCAACGGCGATAAGACATTTTTTGACCGGGCTAAAATGGTCAGAGAAAACGATCTGGCCACTATTGTCTATACCTCAGGCACGACCGGATGGCCTAAAGGAGTCATGCTCACACATAGAAATATAGCAAAGAATGTTACCTGTGTCCTTAAGTGCATACCGGTACATCCAGGCGAGTGCTTTTTGTCTCTCCTCCCGCCTTACCATATGTTCGAAAGAACAGTCGAATATATCGCCCTTTCAAGTGGCGCATGCCTTATATTCAGTGACCCCCACCACTTTCGTAAGGATCTGTCTGCGCAACAGCCAAATTTCATAGCAGGTGTGCCCAGGCTGTGGGAGATATTTTATCAGGGGGTGATGGACAGATTTAAAAATGAGAAACATTATAGGCTGATCAGCTTATTGCTTGCGGCCAGCAAAAACTTCATAAAATCCAGGCGGTTCATGTACCTTCCACTCCACCTTCTGGCTGACCGGCTGATATATAAAACCGTGCTAAATAACCTGGGCGGCAAACTCAGGATAGCGGTGAGCGGGGGAGGAACCCTGCCGCTCCATCTCGATGATTTTTTCGAAATGATAGGAGTAACCCTTCTCAACGGCTACGGGCTGACGGAAACCTCACCGGTTCTTACCATAAGACGGCCGGAAGCCAACATTAAGGGCAGCGCGGGAAGACCGATACCCGAAACAGAGATAAAAATACTGACCGAAACTGAGGAACCCGTCCCGCCCGGCAAGGCCGGCATTATCTGGGTAAAAGGGCCTCAGGTGATGCAGGGATACTTTAAGGACAAGGAGACCACAGATAAGGTACTCAAAAATGGCTGGCTGAATACCGGCGATCTCGGCATGCTAACCCCGCAAGGGGATCTCATCATCACCGGCCGGGCCAAAGATACTATTGTCCTTTTGAGCGGTGAAAA
>QYQD01000083.1 GCA_007280345.1 Deltaproteobacteria bacterium
CCAACAATGGGATCTTTACGCAATTCAGGCATTACTGGTTCCTCCGAACTTAACCTTGTCTAAAACGTGAAAAACTCCACATGGTAAACGATGAAGGTATTTTCCGTTATTTGGCCACCGTTGTCCGTGAAAAGCACGAAAACGTCTTTTTCGGTGAACGGACAACGGTGAACGGTTACAGAAAAGATTATACCTGCCAATGGATCTGCTCAAAATTTTCATCAGGCACAATAGTTGAAAGATAGCCTACAGATGGATACCGTTCCTGGACCAACCCCTTATCCCTTACCTCCACCACAAGGAGGATCTCATCGCCCACATTGAAATCAAGATATTTAAAAGACACCGCCAATTCAACAAACTTATAAATACTAATAGCGTTGAACTCGCCAACCAGAACATGGTTGTCTGGCCTGCCCTTATATAATCGGTAATAAAAACCGTCTCCTTTAGCTGCCGGGGATAAAATAAGGAAGTAAGGTCGGCTGTTCAAAAGGTAGAGGTAAATCTCCTGGTTTTGAGACCATCCGGAAAAACCCGCTTCGTCTGCCTCAAGCCGAAAATAGAGGTTGTCCACATCAAAGCCATAATATATGGCTGTTATTTTTTCCCTTCCCTGATACATAGCCCCGCCCGCTGTTTTGGTCTCGAAATAACCTGCTCCACTCCACTCATAAAACTGCGTCAGGCGGCCATCAAGGACCGGGTATATAAATCCCTTCGGCTCTATAGGTGGAACCACCTTCTTGAGCCTTTTTATAGGAGACTTCAGGCTTTCGGGTACTTCTTCCCCTAAGGCCCGATATACCTGGGATAGATATTCCCGAAAAAGGCGATCAAACTCAAAAGAATAAGCGCTGGAGAAGTGTTCTCCGTACCACCAAAACCAATCGCTGCCCTCCGCGGCATGAAGGCTTTCCCAGGCTTTACGAATGGCCTCATCGGACAAATCCTTTCTCTCCTTAAGGCTTCTGGTTAAAACGGCCCTCGTCTGTCCCAGGATATCCCAGCCTGCGTTCTCCTCTGCTCCTCCAATCCAGATGTCAAAATTGTGGTTTATCCAGGAGCCGGTATAAAGATTGGCTATAGATTCTGTCGGTGGAAATTCTTCCAGGTAGTCAGAAACGGTGGTGGTTTTAAAATCAGAGCTGTTTGAAAATCTCTTATAAATTTCTGTAAGGAAGGCCTCCCCTCCATCGCTGTAATGCTCCCAGGGATTTTCTCCATCTAAAATAATGTTCAACAGAAGTGGTTTTTTACCTGACTGCCAATTATTTCTTATATTGTGAAGGTGTGAGAAGAAATCTTCCGCTGCCTGGTGGGGCTGGGTGCGATAATAGACAAATCCAAAGAGGTCTGATAGGCCATGATCCCTAAAAACCATATTTACCCTTGCCCCCTCATGCTCAACAGCGTATGGATAAAAAAGGGCGTCACGGTTATAATTACCGGCCGAAGATACGCCTTGGCCTGCCAGAGAATGAAAAAGAATACCTTCGTCTGTCGCTGCCCATTTGATGCCCAGTTTACTCATAATTGGAATGAGTTCCGGGCAAACCGAGCCTTCCGAGGGCCATAGTCCCTGGGGTCTCTGTCCAAAAAAATTTTCGTGGAGGCTCATAGCTTCTGTGAGGTGCCAGAGGGCGTCTTCAGGATATTGAAAACGTTGGGGTAGCCTTACCTCAGGAATCGCCCGCCTAGCGAAATCAGAATCGATCAGAAGTGGCAAGATTGGATGATAGAAGGGGCTGGTGGTAATTTCTATCTGTTTCTCTTCAGCCAACCTTGCATACAGAGGAATAACTTTTTTAATTACTTCTTGTTGCGCATCCAGGACTATACCCTTATCTGTCTCTGTGAAAAACCGACCTTTTCGGAACAATCCATAAATATCCGGATTTTTTCGGCTGGTATAGCCAAACCAGGTAAGATTAAACCATGTTTGAAGATCAAGGAAATCCTGTGTATTGAAACGTGCCACACTTTCTCTAGCTCGAGACGCATCAACTACCATTCCGCGTTTGAGTAGTAGCTGCCAGTACCGCGGGTATGGTTTAATCATTGTCTCCCAGTTACAATTAAAAAAATTACTAAGAATGAACTCCTTATCCTCTATGGTAATTTCCCCGGCCGGTTTGGCGCTTATATCCAGGAAGTCATCCTTGGCCTGGCCTGAGGCATAATCCTGTAACTGTACCAAAAGGGATGGTACGAGATTAAATGTTTGTTTTATCGATGAAAAATTAGAAAGTAGCGAAGGCATGTCATGGTAAGCCTTTATGCCATGTAAACGAACCCAGGGCATGGAATACCTGCCCCGGACCGGGTCTTTATAGTTTGGTTGGTGCATGTGCCATAGAAAGGAGATATATAGCGGAGGCTGGTTCATTGCCTATTATGTACCGCGCGTCTTTTCCGTGTTTTCTTGTTTCTTTTTGCAATCTAAACATAAGGTGGTGACCGGGCGCGCCTCTAATCTTTTTTCCGAAATATCTTCCCCGCAGCTCTCGCAGACACCGAAAGTCCCGTCATCTATTCTCTCTAATGCGCTTTGTATCTTCTGTAAGAGCTTCCTTTCCCTGTCCCGAATACGTAATTCAAAGTTACGATCTGATTCAAGTGTAGCGCGATCAGCCGGGTCTGGAAATTTATCAGTTAACTCCGTCATATCAGAAAGCGTTTTTTCGGCCCCACTTAGAATTTCCTCTGTTTTTTGATTTAGTAATCCCTTAAAATATTCTACTTTTTCCTTTTTCATTCCCAATCCTCCGCCACGACCTAAATATATAAATAGAAAAACGTACCATTTTTCCTGATAAAGTAAAGTATAATAATACCTTCTTCTTCTTAAATCCAATCTTCGAAAAGAAAAACCGGTAGCTCGGCTACACAAACCGGTCTCACTCTTACCCTCCACCCGGTTATTTTTTCAACATCTTCCTTTAAAGAATAAGCGAATTTTGAAATTAAGAGTTCCTTTCTGTTTACTTTTTCTTCTATACCCCTCTTCTCTATCTATATGATATAAGAAATTTTTTCAGTAAATTATTCTTTAATAAGAAAAACATAATATTATAATATTACCCTTTAGATTGAAGTTTTTCTTATTCTAAATTATAATGCAAGTGCTCTTTATATCTTTTTCTAAGTCTACTGGCCTTTAATTTTATGTTAGAACTTTGTTAATAATTATGTATTAACTATTAAAATTTAAATAAACAAACAGAAAATAAAATTAAATTTAAATTTTATAAACCATTAAATAATTAATTTTTACAAAATCTTACGTTACTTTTCAACTTTTTATTATTAAATATATTATTAAGAAGTATCTTTTAATAATCTATATAAATAATAAGGAATAAAAGATGGAACTAAAAATTGTCAGAAATGAGTTGTTGGATGGTTTGAATAAAATACAAACTGTAGTTGAAAAGAAAAGTACCATGCCTATTATATCAAATGTCTTACTTGATGTATTGGACGGTCGATTAAATCTCATAGCTACTGATCTTGAGGTGGGAATGAGAACAGAACATAATGCGGAGGTTGTAAAAAAAGGAAAAATAACCGTCCCGGCCAGAAAACTATATGAAATGGTCCGAGAAATCCCAGGCCCTCATATAACTATAAAAGAAAAAGAAGGCGGCAGGGTAAATGTAAGTTCGGGAAAAATTGTTTATACGTTAGTAGGCTTACCGGCAGAACAATTTCCTTTGGTGTCATTTTATGAGGATGCAAAGACTCTTGAAATCCCCGCAAAAACAATAAAGGATTTAATAAACAAGACTATCTTTTCCGTCTCTTTTGATGATAACAGAACTAATTTGGCAGGTATTTTTATAGAGAAGACAGTAAAAGAAGATAAAGAGATATTGAGGATGGTATCATCTGATGGACATAGATTATCTCTTATGGAAAAAGATGTTCCCGGCATAAACATCCTGGAAATTGACTCTGGGGTAATTTTACCAAGGAAAGGCGCCCGGGAAATACTAAAATTATGTGAAGCTACAGAAAAGATTCTATTAGGATTCAAGGAAGATATTTGCGTTGTGGAAGCAAATAAAACAAAGATAGTGACACGGCTTATTGATGGAGAATTTCCGGAGTACCGGACAATTATACCTGCTGAGGGTAAAAAAAAGATATTTATAGAAAGGCAGTTTTTTTTGGATGTTCTGCGTAGAACAGCTATATTATCCACGGATAAATATAAAGCAGTCAGCTTTAATTTTAGTAAGGGGAAAATGGAGGTTTTATCAGTAAATCCAGACATAGGAGATGCCAGAGAGGAACTTGAGATAGAATATGAAGGTGACGTATTTAGTATAAATTTCAATATTAACTACCTAATAGAAGCCATTGGGGCCCTGGAGAGCAAGAAAATAGCTATAGAATTTGAAAACGAGACCAACCCATGTATTATAAAAGGCACGGAAGAAGAGGGTTTTTTGGGTGTTATTATGCCCATGCGCGTGTAAAAGAGGATTATATAAATGAGTATTTTTGAAGGTCAGATAGAGACTACAGATGTTAATTATACGGCGAAAGAGATAAAGGTCTTAAGCGGTCTTAGCGCGGTACGAAAAAGACCTGCTATGTATATTGGGAACACCAGTACAGAGGGATTGCATCATCTCGTTTACGAAGTGGTGGATAACAGTATCGATGAGGCCCTTGCCGGATACTGTAATTATGTAGAAGTGATTATTCACAAAGATGGAAGTGTTACAGTAGAAGATAATGGCAGAGGCATACCCGTCGATATTCACCAAACAGAGAAGAAACCTGCGGTAGAAGTGGTTATGACCGTGCTTCACGCTGGCGGTAAGTTTGATAATAAGACTTACAAAGTGTCCGGGGGCCTGCATGGGGTAGGAGTCTCTGTTGTGAATGCCCTCTCTCGCTATCTGGAGGTTGAAATCTTTCTCAATGGAAAAATATACAAACAGAGATATGAGAGGGGAAACCCGGTAACGAAGTTAGAAATTATAGGAGATACAAAGAAAAGAGGAACAAAGATAAACTTTCTACCGGATTCTGACATCCTTGAGGAAACAGAATTTAATTTTGAAATAATTTCCCAGAGATTAAGGGAGCTGGCCTTCTTAAACAAAGAGGTAAGGATAGTATTAGAAGATGAACGAAGCGGTAACAGAAAGGATTTTTTCTATGAAGGAGGCATCATATCTTTTGTACAGTACCTCAATAAAAATAAGACTGTTATTTATGACACGCCTATATACCTATATGGTCGGCGTGGCGATATAGATGTAGAGATAGCCTTACAGCATAATGATTCATATATAGAGAAAATTTTTTCTTTTGCCAACAATATTAATACAAAAGAAGGGGGTACTCACCTTATAGGGTTTAGATCCGCGCTGACCAGGACGCTAAACCAGTACGCACTTAATGAAACCCTCCCTAAAAATCTAAAAGAAAGAATGGAAGGTGATGACGTAAGGGAGGGATTGACGGGCGTAATAAGTGTTAAGATACCCAATCCTCAGTTTGAAGGCCAGACCAAGACAAAACTGGGGAATAGCGAGATTAAGGGGTTAGTAGAGTCACTCGTCAATGAGAAACTCTCTTTATACCTCCAGGAAAATCCTTCTATAGCCAAGAAAATGCTGGCTAAAGCGATAGACGCCGCCCGGGCCCGGGAGGCCGCCCGCAAAGCTAAAGACCTGGCCAGGAAAAAAGGCAGTTTGTCAGATATGGTTCTTCCTGGAAAATTAGCCGATTGTCAGGAAAGGGATCCCAGTAGAAGTGAAATCTACATTGTTGAGGGTGACTCAGCCGGGGGATCCGCCAAGCAAGGCAGGAACAGGAAATTTCAGGCCATACTTCCTCTTAAGGGGAAGATACTTAATGTAGAAAAGGCGCGCTTTGATAAGATGCTGGAAAGCCATGAGATAAGGACTCTAATTGCTGCCCTGGGAACAGGCGTGGGAAAGGAAGACTACAATATTAACAAGCTGCGCTACCATAAGGTTATTATAATGACTGACGCAGATATAGATGGTTCCCATATAAGGACCCTCCTATTAACCTTTTTCTATCGTCAAATGCCGGAGTTGATAGAAAAAGGGTTTCTTTACATAGCCCAGCCGCCGCTATATCGGGTGGCAAGGGGTAAGGAAGAAGAATTTCTAAAAGATGAAGTTCAGATGAGCGGTCGTTTTTTAAAGAGGGCCATACAGGAGAAAAATGTCTCTGTAAAAGGAGCAGAGAGAATGCGTTCCGGGCAGGAATTCGTGGTCCTTATGGAAGGCCTGGTGCGTTATCAGGCCCTTCTCAATGGGCTGGCAAGGAAAGGATATGCGGCAGATGTCATAGAAACACTGGCTCTCAAACAGGGAGATCAAAAGTACCTTTTCCGGGGGGTCATAAATACTGAAGTCGTTCGGGAGGTATTGACCCAGAATGGCTATAAAAACATAACAGTAACCACCCGGGACGAAAAGGAAGAGATATATTGCCCGTCTAAAACAAAAGGCCGGCCTGAAAAGGCTATTACAGTGGAATTCGTGGCGTCCCCGGAGTTTCAGGGCCTATGTGAACTGGGGAAAAAGGTTTCTCAACTAGGTAATCCTCCTTTCACGCTGTCCATGGATACCAATGAGCTTGAGATTAAATCCAGGGGTGAGCTTCTGGAAAAGGTGATGGAAGAAGGAAAGAAGGGATTTTTTATCCAGCGCTATAAAGGATTGGGAGAAATGAATCCCGAGCAACTTTGGTCCACCACTATGGATCCCTCACGGCGCACACTCCTTCAGGTGCAAATAGAGGACGTCTTTACTGCTGATGAGATATTTACGATTCTTATGGGGGATAAAGTAGAGCCCAGAAGAGAGTTCATCCAAACAAACGCCCTCGAAGTCACATTCCTTGACATATAAAAATAAAGAATTCAGAAGAGTCTCTTGCAAAAGTCGTCACACCGGTGAAAACCGGTGTCCAGGAGTGTCTTAATCTGGTTCGCCCCGGCGAATCTGCCGGAGGCATGATCGGAGTCGCTGGATTCCGGCTGGAGTTTATCCGCCGCAGGCGGGCCGGAATGACGACAATTCGATCATAAGAATTTTGCAAGAGGCTCAATAGTAATAGGGGTTATTATGTATTCCACGGAAAGCATTGGCCAAGTTAGCATCGAAAAAGAGATAAAAAAATCATACCTTGATTATGCCATGAGCGTAATCATCGGCCGAGCCTTGCCGGATGTGCGCGATGGGCTTAAGCCGGTGCACCGGCGTATTTTATACGCCATGCACGATTTAAAGAACGAATGGAATAAGCCGTATAAGAAATCGGCGCGTATAGTCGGTGACGTTATAGGTAAGTATCATCCGCATGGAGATGTCGCTGTATATGACACGCTTGTTCGCATGGCGCAGGATTTCAATATGAGATATCCCCTGGTGGACGGGCAGGGGAATTTTGGATCGATTGACGGGGACTCTCCCGCGGCTATGCGATATACAGAAGTTCGCATGGCAAAGATCACCCAGGAACTTCTTATTGACATGGAAAAAGACACCGTCAATTTTTCCCCAAATTACGATGACTCTCTGGTGGAACCAGAGGTTCTTCCCTCCCGATTGCCAAACCTGCTCCTCAACGGTTCCTCCGGAATAGCCGTGGGTATGGCCACAAATATACCACCGCACAACTTAGTAGAGGTCGTTGACGGGCTCCTTCTTCATATAGATAAACCCGAGGTTACTATAGATGAACTTCTGTCCTGTATCCACGGCCCGGATTTTCCAACCGGTGGTTTTATCTGTGGGCGGGCCGGTATAAGAGAGGCTTACCGGACCGGGCGGGCCAGCGTAAAGATGCGCGCCCGGGCCTCTATTGAGAAGGCCAGAATCACCGGGCGGGTGAGTATTGTAATAAACGAACTTCCTTTTCAAGTGAACAAGGCCCGGTTAATCGAGCGGATTGCGGAACTGGTCAGAGACAAAAAGATCGAGGGTATTCAGGCGGTAAGGGATGAATCAGACCGGGAAGGCATGAGGATCGTTGTCGAATTGAAGAAGGATGAGGTGGCGGATGTTGTTTTGAATCAACTTTATATTCAGACCCCCATGGAATCCTCCTTTGGGATCAATATGCTGGCTATCGTAAACAACAGGCCGGAGGTTTTGACCTTAAAGGACCTCCTGGGCCATTTTCTGGAGCACCGGCAAGAGGTCATTATCAGGAGGACGCGATTTGACCTGAAAAAGGCAGAGGAAAAGGCACACCTCCTCGAGGGATTAAAGATTGCCCTTGATAATCTGGATTTGGTCGTTGATTTAATTAGATCCTCGGTTACACCCAAAGAGGCCAAAGAGAAACTGGTCACCTCTCTTCACCTGTCAGAATTACAGGCCCACGCTATTCTGGATATGCGCCTGCAAAGGTTGACCGGCCTGGAAAGAGAGAAGATATTAGAGGAGTATAAGGCGACCCTGGCGGATATAGAGCGTTATGCGGCGATACTGGCGAGCGATGAGCTGGTTCGTAAGATTATAAAAGAGGAGTTGCAGTTCATAAAGGCTACCTATGGTGATGAGCGCCGCACCGAGATTGTAGAAGACGCAGGAGAGATTAATGTAGAAGACCTTATTGCTGAAGAGGATGTGGTGATTACGGTCTCACATCGCGGCTACATTAAACGTAATCCGGTCAGCCTCTACCGGAGCCAGCGCCGGGGTGGAAAAGGTATAACCGGGGCGGAAACGCGGGAAGAAGATTTTGTGGAGAATTTTTATATTGCCTCCACACACGATTACTTTCTTTTCTTCACAAACCTTGGCCGGCTCCACTGGCTTAAGGTCTATCAGATTCCTCAAGCGGGGCGGCTGGCCAGAGGGAAAGCCATAGTGAACCTGCTGAATTTGCAAGCAGAAGAGACGCTAAAGGCCATATTACCCGTGCGTACTTTTGAACCAGGCCGGTATTTAGTGATGTCCACGAAGAAAGGGCTGGTGAAAAAGACGGACCTGATGGCCTACTCCCATCCTCGTGCCGGGGGTATTAATGCGGTAAATATACGCGAAGGAGATGAACTGGTAAGCGTCGCGCTTACAGATGGGAAGAAGGATATCTTTTTGGTAACCCGGCACGGGCTATCTATTCGCTTTAATGAGGAGGACCTCCGGGGGGTTGGACGTGTGGCGATGGGTGTGAAGGGGATCTCTTTAGGAGAAGATAATGAGGTGGTCGGCATGGAGGTCGTGGGGGAAGACGCAACCGTTCTTACTGTTACGGAAAACGGGTATGGAAAGAGGACCAACCTGGAAGATTACCGCCCACAAAGCCGCGGAGGGAAGGGCGTTATTACGATCAAGACAAGTGAGCGGAATGGGCCGGTAGTGGGGGCGTTACAGGTCATTAAAGACGAAGAAGTGCTGCTTCTGGCTAGTAGCGGAAAGATTATTCGGATTAAGGTAAGCGGCGTTCCCACACATGGACGCAACACGCAGGGCGTCAAGCTCTTCCAGTTGGAGCCAGGGGAAAAGGTCGTGAGCATCGCCCGACTGGCGGAGAGAGAGGAAGAGCACGATGTCTAGGCGCAGAGCTTCTATAGGTGTTATAGGAGGGGGGAGCTGGGGTACAACCCTGGCCAACCTTCTTGCTGAAAAAGGGAGTAATGAGGCGACCCTGTGGGTCTATGAAGAAGCTCTGGCTAGAGATATGGCGGAGACCAGGGAAAACAGGACTTATCTGCCGGGCATAACGCTGGACGCCGGGCTTGGAATTACATCTTCCCTGAAAGAGGCCGTCGAGGCCAAAGAGTTTATAGTGATGGCGATTCCCTCGCATGTCTTGCGAGCCGTAGCAAACCGGCTAATCCCTTTTCTTTCTCCTGCCAGTATCGTGGTTACGGTCAGCAAGGGTATAGAGAATGAAACACTTCTCACCATGACGGAAGTTTTGGAAGAATTATTGCCTGGAGAACAGCACGATAAATTGGCCGTCCTTTCCGGTCCCAGTTTTGCCCGAGAGGTAAGCCAAAAGGTTCCTACGGCAGTGACCGCAGCCGCGGCAAGCGAAGACGTAGCTAAACAGGTGCAGGAACTTTTTGCTACTCCATATTTTCGTGTCTATCGTTCCTCTGATGTCAGGGGCGTAGAATTAGGAGGCGCCCTTAAGAATGTTATTGCTATTGCGGCCGGTATCTGTGACGGACTCAGTTTTGGGACAAATACCCGGGCAGCCCTTATAACGCGGGGGTTGGCCGAGATAAGCCGCTTAGGGCTAAAACTGGGGGCAAAACCCCTTACCTTTGCCGGATTAGCCGGCATGGGTGATCTGGTACTCACCTGTACAGGCGATCTAAGCAGAAATCGGACAGTGGGTCTCAAGCTCGGGCAGGGCATGAAACTGAAAGAAATCCTGGACGGGATGAAAATGGTGGCGGAAGGGGTAAAAACCACCCGATCAGCCTATTTTCTGGCCCGAAAATGCCGGGTGGAAATGCCGATAACGGAACAGGTGTATAAAGTACTCTACGAGGATAAAGACCCGCTCGGGGCAGTTAAGGAATTGATGTCCAGGGATTTAAAAGAGGAAGGGGAGGTGTCTTTTTTCCAATAGAGAGAAGAAATGGCGGAGAGAGAGGGATTCGAACCCTCGGTAGAGGTTTCCCCCTACACTCGCTTAGCAGGCGAGCACCTTCGGCCTACTCGGTCATCTCTCCGCAGCAAAGGCCAATTTTATAGGACGCGAATTTTCGCAGATATACGCAGAAAAAGCCCTCAAAAATAGTTTTCTTGGGCTGAAATCATTCCAATACGCCAAGAGATAGGGACAAAGTTTGCTGTAACCTAGTCTTTAGATCCAGTTAATCTGCGTGTGTCTGCGTCCCAATGTCTTTTGGCGGAGGGAGTAGGATTCGAACCCACGTTCGCGTGAGCGAAAGCGGTTTTCAAGACCGCCGCCTTAAGCCTCTCGGCCATCCCTCCAACGGACAACATTTTTAACATCTGTTCCCCGTTGTGTCAATGATTCGTTACGATGTTGACAAAGCAGGAGGTTTGCGGTATAAAAACTTCTGAGTGAGCGGGAATAACTCAGTGGTAGAGTGCAACCTTGCCAAGGTTGAAGTCGCGGGTTCGAATCCCGTTTCCCGCTCCATTTTATTTTTGCCTCTTGATTTCCGCCGCGCCATTAATTACAACATCAGATATTTCTACTCCACTAACCCAGCCCGCAGCCCATTATAATAAACGGAGGCCAAGGTGTATTATACCGCATTGAGACCATATACTTTGAAAAGACTGGAGGAGATCGGCCGGGCCGATGTCCTGGTGGGTATTCCCGCCTATAACAACGAACGGACTATAGCCCATGTGATCCAAATGGTTTCCCACGGCCTGGACAAGTATTACAAGGAACACAAGAACGTAATTATGATAGCCGACGGGGGCTCTACAGACGATAGCCGGGAGGTCGTGAAAGAATTTCAGCTTAAGCCCTGGCAAGAAAAGCTCCTGTCCATTTACCGGGGACCGAGCGGTAAGGGCACGGCCTTTCGATCTATTTTTGAGGCTGCGGTGAAGTTGAACGTCAAGGCCTGTATCGTGGTAGATTCAGACATCAGGAGTATCACATCGGACTGGGTTCATCACCTGCTCTCTCCGGTTCTGGAAAAAGGTTATCACTATGTTACACCTGTTTATTGTCGTTATAAGTACGACGGCACTATAACGAATAATATAGTTTATAACTTGACCCGTGCCCTGTATGGGAAACGCATTCGCCAACCCATAGGGGGTGATTTTGCCTTTTCCCGGGAAGTAGCCGCTTACTATATTGATCAACCTGTATGGGACACGGAAATTGCTCGTTTTGGTATAGATATCTGGATGACCACTCAGGCCGTTGTGCAAGGATTTAAGATTTGTCAGGCTAACCTGGGGGTCAAAGTACACGATGCCAAGGACCCGGCTGCACACCTGGGACCCATGTTCCGCCAGGTGGTGTGGACTATCTTTTATCTCATGGAACAGAATGAATCTTATTGGAAAAAGACAAAAAAAAGTACGCCGGTGGAAACCTTCGGCGCTGAGAAATGTTCGGAACCGGAGCCCATTAAGGTCGATTTAGAAGGGCTCATTTATAATTTTCAGGTTGGTTTTAAACAATTTGGATCTTTCTGGAAAGATATACTGGATTCGGATAGTTACAGTGATCTTAAAAAGGCCTCCAGGATGAGTGCGA
>QYQD01000105.1 GCA_007280345.1 Deltaproteobacteria bacterium
TCAAAATCCGAACTCCTCGTAGACTGTTGAAGATCAGGCCAAGCAAACCTCTCCCGTCACCATCCCTTTTCAGCAGACCTTGCCAATCATATTATTCTAGCACAATACTTGACTCCCCCTAAGGGCTGTCCGACACCATCAAAGGACGTCCCCGGATCCGGATCTACTTTCCTAATACATTGTCAACTTAGAATCTTAAGGGCGTCCCACTTCCAATACTTCCAATAGGTCACACCTCAAACGGTCCCCAAGGGCCTCCCAAATCTCAGCCCATTTCCGTCGTTTTAATCTTAGTCAGTCTCTTCCAACTTTACATCCAACTCAGAGCGGTAATCTGCAATACGCCCTTCGCGCAGATATTGGAAATACGCGCCGAAGTTTTTGGGTGTAAGGAAGTTGAACTTATAGCGAATTGGGCTGCCTTCCTGAGCCAAATGTTCGTTCACTCGATCAAAGTGTGCAACGGCATACTCGTTTTTCTTGCGATTTTCCTCCGAAGACTCGCGCAACTCTTCATTACCCTTAATCTCAACCACAAGAATGAAATTGCCCGCCATGATAAAGAAGTCCGGGTTGAATTTGCCGCGCTTTGGGTGCTCTCCCTTTTTCCAGGCGTAATCAATCTCGTAAAAGCGTGTGGCAGTGGATTTAATCCATGCTTGGTAGTGTGGCAAGTTCACCCCATCAAGCAATGCTTTAATAAACCGCTTTTCAGGGTCGGAATCGGCAATTGTTGCATTAAGCGGTGTTTTGAAATCGTGGCGATTGGCTACGGGAATACATCTGAACCCGCTGCCCGGCTCGGAAATTTCGTCAAAAAATTCAATTTGCTCGTCTTTAAGACTGGCGCTGGTTTGATCGGTGAAAAATACAGACTTATCGCGACGGAGCTCCGCCGCACTCACACTATCGGATTGGCGCTGCCGGGTGGACAAGGTATGAAAGCGATTCGCAACTAAAGTATAGCGCACGTTCTCGGAGGTCTTGCGCCGAAGCGTGCCAAGTGCCTGAAGCAACTTCTGCCGAACGCCGTCAGTCGCCTCAGTCATGCCACGCCGCGTCAGTGAATCCTTGACCAGCTTCTCCAGGCGTTCTACGGGAAACTTGTCGGTGTAGTACGTGCGCATTTTCGGATCGGGATCATCTGGGTCCTGCTCTTCCTCCAGACGGCGGTGCATATGTACCGCGATTTCCCGCGGGGTGTAGGTTTTGCGCCTGATGTTGGTCTGCCACTTAAAGCGCTCGCCAGTTGCGGCACGTTCAAATTCGATGCTGACATCCTCAGCGGGGACATCGGCGGCCAAATCAACATAACCTTTTTCAAAGAGTTTGTATCCGCCCGTCATTGGTGTTTTGACTGAGACAGGTTCGAGGCTATAGTCGATGTTGTGCAGGTCAAAATGATGGGGAGAGTCGTCCAGAAGGTGTGCGGACAGCCGCTTCTCGATTTCCAGGATTTCATTGACCAAGTGCCGGATGCGGGCGGCCCACGCGTCGTGGTTAAAGACCGTCACTTCGGGCTGCGCGCCGGCCCACCCGTTTGGAACGCGCAGGCCGCGCCCGAGCACCTGGGCAATGAGCAGCTTACTGTTGAACGCCTTCTCCTCATGGGGCACGATCTGGAACACGCGCTTCACGTCCCAGCCTTCATTGAGCATGGATACCGAAACAATCCACTCGACCTTGCTGGCAGCGTTGTCCACATAAGGCAGTTTCGCCACATCCGGGGCGTTGTTGTAGATCACCAGCACACGCTCGTCTGCCGCTTCGGGAGCCAGGCCATCAGCCTCGATCAAAAAGGCCTTAATCTCTTCCGCCACATCCTTGCAGCGGTTGATCTTGGGAGTAACGATAATCGTGAGCGGCAGCAGCGTGCGATGCGTCAGCTTTCGTTTAATGTCTTCATGGCGATTGCGGATCAACTGCCATTTCTCGTCTGGGTCGCCGGTCTGCGGCATTTCCGCCACATAGTCCACGCGCTTGACGTACCGCGCCTCCATTGCCTGCCGCAACGAATAGCGGTAGATCACGTCGGAAAAATAATCATCGCCCACATAGCAGGTACCAGAAACTCCCAGAATGTAACGGAAACCGTAGCCCGGATCGTCCAAAAATTCTTTCCACTTTCTGGATTTCGTTGCAGGTTCATTGGCAACGTGGTGGGCTTCGTCGTTGAGCACTGCGGTATGCGCGCCTTTGCCCCATAGGCTTGCCCGGATGCTCGAACCCACATGTTGCAAGATCGCGTGGTAGTTCTCCACACAGATACTGCCTTCAGTGATCGTCTCGGAGGCGTTGATAATGCGCGGCGATGAAATCTTGGAATCCCCTGGGAGCAATGCCCGCAAGTCGGCGTTGCCCGCCATTTCCCGGAATTTTTCCAGCAGCCCAGCCTCGATCGTCGTCGAAGGACACAACACCAGCACCCGGTCCACCGCGCCCTCGGCCAGCAAAATCGCTGCAACGCCATAAAGGATATAGCTCTTGCCCGTGCCGGTGGCAAGGTCAAGCGTGGCGGAAAGTGCGTCCGGTAATTGAAGGTGACGTTCCATCCCTGCCCACGAACCGTAGCGCGTTTCCAACACGGGGTTACCCTCGTAATTGGCTTTGGCAAGGGCTTTCAAATTTGCGTATTCGCCGCCGAGCCAATAACGCAGAGCCGTACGGATGGCATCTTTCTGGTAGTCACGACCGCCGCACAGTTCGTCGAGGAACGCCTCATAACGGCCCTCGTCCCAGCGCGCGCGATCCACCGCCGGGCTGACTTTGAGAACCAGGTCTTCGTTGCGGAAAAGTTGTCGGTCAGGGCTAGGTGGCATGGCTATTTTTTCGGTTTGGCCTTCGCTTTGGTCTTCTTGGCAACCGGTTTGGTGGGTTGGAGGCTAAACTGCGTGAGCGGTATCACTTCCCTGGCTTCGTTTCCATGGATGTCAATGAATACTGCCATCACGTTGTTCCCGAGGCTTTCAGCGGAGAAGCGCGCCTCCCAACCGGCTTCTTCCATCTGGTGGTTGTAAAAAACGGTGTCCAAGTCAAACACGTCGCCATCGTAGTCAAAATCCAGCATCAGCATCGAGAACGTTTCCATCCCGCCGTGGGTGTCTTCCCCGCGCAGCCGCGCGCGGCTCTCAAATTTATCAATTTTCAGGAAAGCCTCTTTGGTCAACTGGCCTTTGCGGGCGTTTACGCCCGGCGTCCATTTCACTTTCGGCGGCTGGATGAAATCGAAACCGACTGAATCCACCGTATCGTTCACCGCCATTTCGTCATTAGGCTGTTTCAGCGCGGTAAACTCGCGCTGGTGCAGCTCGTTGATGATCGAATAGGGAACCCGCATGGCGTAATAGCGCACCCCATCCAGATCGATATAATCCTGCTGGAAGCCGAACACTCCGCGCGGGGCAATGATGTAAAACTTGCGGCCAATCTTCTTGCCAACGGCGGCGTGGATAGTTTTGATAGTTTCTTCGTCAATGCCTACTCCGGGTTTTTCATGGTGGTTGAACACCAGCACGCTCGCCCCCTTGAGCTTCCCATCCAGTTGCAGCCCGCCAATGGTATGGAGCTCTTCTTTGCAGCCGAACAGTTGCAGACAAAAGAAGCGCCAATCCGCCCACGGCAATTGCTTGAGCTTGGAGAAGTCGTACAGTCCAGCGTTGTAAAGCGTGAACGGTTGCAGCTTGCGCGCTTTGCCCTTGTTGCCTATCTCAGTTTTGAGGTTTAGCATCCGCTTCTGGATGGTGTAAATGGCGAGTTTCCCGCAGTCGATTCCAATCCAGCGGCGGCCGAGTTTTGCTGCGACTGCGCAGGTGGTACCGGAACCGGCGAAGGCGTCTAAGATCAGGTCGCCCTCTGTAGTTGCCATCTGAACAACCCTAGCCGACAATTTCTCGCTTTTTTCAGTGGGGTAGCCCGAAGAAAAGGAATAAGCAGCAAGATCATCCCAAAGACTTGTGCAAAGCGTTTTATCTCTGGCCGGGATACGATATACTGGTTTTCCTGTCCGAGGGTTGGGTCGTAAGTCTCCCCGCTCAATGGCATCTGTTGCTTTTTCTGGACTCCATGCCCAACACCTCCCTTTAGGAGGCATTTTACCGAACAACTCATAGATAAGGTTCGGGCGCGTACCTGACCAATTGGGAGCATCCAAAGAGTGCCATGTTTCGGCTATCGCTTCATCTTTAAAGACGGGAGCAAACTGCGTTTGCGTGGAGCGAGCGTAAACGTACAAGATGTCTGTAGCAACGTTCAAGCTGGAAATATAGTCGCGTTCTAGGTAGTTTTTCTGTGTACGGCGCACAATTATTTCGTTCCGAAAATTGTTTTCTCCGAATACCTCGTCAAGAACGACTTTGATGTAATGCCCTTTCTTCTGGTCGAGGTGAACAAAAAGTGAGCCATTGTTAGCGAGGAGTTCCCTGAGAAGCACGAGTCGTCTCCGTAAGAACTCGACAAATTGAGCTCCTGCAACTCTGTCTTGATAAGCCTTCTGGTCCTGGCTGCCGCTGAACTCTCGCTTTGTCGCAAACGGCGGATCAATGTAGATAAGCCTTACTCCTGGCGTGCCATCGGCATTGCACAACTTGCCCGCTTTCTTCTGTTCCAGCAGCGTCTTCATCACCTGTAGGTTGTCGCCAAAGATCAGCATGTTGTGCCAATCAACGCCGTTCCTGCCGAAAGTGCGCTCGGCTTGCAAGGGCACGGCCATGGTGCCCGCGATGATATCCTCCTCCCTCTCCTTGCCGTAGTAAGTCAGCTCGTACTCGCGCTTTTCCGGCGGGAACAGCTCGCGCGCCCAATCGGAGGGCAAGTCTTCGCCGCGCTGGAGGGCTTGAATCACTCTTTGTCGAAGCTCATCGTTCATGTTTTTTGTGTTTTTCCTTTTGCGGGTATGGGTGCCAGCGTCTCAAGGGCCAACTCATCCAGCAGGCCGCTATCAGCGAAGCTGTAATGTCCATCTGCGGCCACGATGACGTGCTCCAGCACTTTAATGCCGATGGGATGGCACGCGGCAAGCAGGTCCCGCGTCAGGAGTTTGTCAGCCTCGCTGGGCGCGGCTGCGCCGGAAGGATGGTTGTGCGCGGCAACCAGCGCCGAGGCATTCGCCTGCAAAGCCTGTGCAACAATGGAGCGGATTGGCGGGTGCACATGATCCACGGTGCCTTTGGCAATCAGCGCATCTTCCAAGAGCCGCCCCTGACGATTCAAGTACGCCACCCGGAAATGCTCTTCCGCCAGCCCGCGCAAGCGGGCGGTGAAATATTCCGCCGCCTGCCGTGTGCTCTTGATGATGGTCTTCTCCCTGCTGCCCGGCAACGAAGCGCGCCGCCCAAGTTCCAGCGCAGCTTGCAACTGGGCCAGCTTTGCGTCTCCCAGGCCTTTAATCCCCTCCCAAGCCGAAATCGGTGCGGCCATCATCCCCGGCACGGAACCAAAACGGATCAACAACTCCCGCCCCAACTCGACCGCACTCTTGCCTTGCATACCGACGCGCAGAAGGATAGCAAGCAGTTCAGCATCGGTCAAAGCATGAGGGCCACGCGTAAGCAAGCGTTCGCGGGGCCGTTCATCTTCCGGCCAACCTGAAATGCCAGATGTGATTCGTTTTGGATTAGCAGGCATCAGTCGTATGAATTAACAGTGTCGCCCAGGAACATCCTATATTGCCCCCTGTCAAGAAGAAAATGATTAATTTGCAAGAATGAAGGGGATGTTGTTTCTTACGTTGCATAACTCCATTCCCGCCTTTGATCGTTTGAACATCGGGTCGCAAATAAGGGTCATGCGTTAATCTGGCTCTCTAGCCCTTCCTTCTTGTGGGAGCCTTAACCCGTTGCAAACAGGCCACCGCCCCTTTTTCTCCAGCTACTCCCCACCTGGCGGGATATTCTTTCGCCTGGCATGACCGTGGCAATCCAGATGGCTCGGTTACATTTTTCGATTTCTTCCGCGCCATGGAGATTACCCTATTCCGTTTTTAGATTTCCTTTTGTACCGCTCGCTTACCCTTATTTCCCTCATTTCTCAAACAACTCCAGGTACTCATGAAACATAAAAAGCCTGTTCCTTTTGAATCCGGTCATTTCCTTTAAGATGCCTAAGTCCTGACTTAAAAAAGCCTTTGCCATGTTGTTTTTGTTACCTACAGGGTTTTATATGTAAACTTGGATCAAAAAAATTACATATGTCAAATTAAATGTAACTTTTGCGTCTGTGATTCTGTTACATTTTTCGACCTCTTTCGCGCCTTTTACAATACAGCACTTGCGTTTATGATTTCACCTAAAAATCCCCCCATCCCCCCCTTTATTAAAAAGGGGGGGGGGTTAAAAGGGGGATTATTTTCATGTCCTTTGTGTGGTTCATGTCAAATAAGCCTTTATAGCACAAATTTTGGATGGAGCTCCATAACCCTTCTAAATGTATTTTTAGATTTAAAATAGATTTAATTTCATGAATTATAACTGCTTGAATTTAAACAGTAATTCAAAAATACGCCAACAACTAACTTAAAAATAGATTTAATTACTTAGTAAGTTCCCAATATCCGGATTTTGAAGGTCCTGAAAATTTGATTTTCCCTTGCCTTATCCTTACTAAAGGTATGCTCTGCTTTCTTGAATTCAATGTCTCTGTCTTCAGGCTGTCTCAACCACCTATCAAATTCTTCCACCGTCGTCATGATGCCTTAACCACTAACCTCCACCACCTTCAACGTTACCTTGCGCCGGCCAAGCCAGAGATTCGCCATAGAAGAAGTAATTTAAGCTCTTATAGCACAAATTTCGCCGGATTGTCATTATATAGTTCCCATCCGGAAACCTTGGGTTCCCGGCCTACGGTCGGCCTAAGGCCGGATGGAGCAGTCAGCGCTCAGCAGTCAGCATTCAGCTTGATACATGGACTATATTAAAGATCAAGGGCAAATTGACCGGTCCTGCCTGCAGGCAGCACGGCGTACAGACAAACATCAAATGCACAGTCAGCGTAGGCGCAGAAGGAAAATGGCAGGCGGGAATATTAGAGGATGGGTTGGTATTTATCGGCCGGTATGTCCAAAACCGCCGGTGTTGCGGGCGCTGGAGTCAAGCTCATCCGCCAGTTCCAGATTAGCCCGGTGAACCCGGCATAAAACCATCTGGGCAATGCGCTCTCCACGTCCAATGACAAACGGCTTTTTGCCGAAATTAATCAAGGCCACACAGACTTCTCCCCTGTAGTCCGCGTCGATAGTGCCCGGGGCATTTATGATTCCGATCCCGTGTTTGACCGCCAAACCGCTCCGGGGGCGAACCTGGAATTCAAAACCAGGGGGAATGGACACAGATAGGCCGGTTGGGACAAGACAAACCTCTCCAGATGAAATGGATACCTCGCTATCCACCGCGGCGTGAAGATCCATACCTGAGGCATGCTCCGTCATGTAACGGGGCAACGGTATATCAGCGTCTTTTTCCGGTCTTACGCGCCTTATTTTTATCAGAATGGTGTCATCCATTTATTTCTTTCCAAAAAATAAGGGCCGGGCTGGAGGTTACAAGGAAAGTATATCGCCTGGAATATCTTTTTCAGAAATAGGCCCCAGGACCGCCAGAGACAATGTCTCTGATGAAAGACATTCCTGGGCAAGCATGGCGACATCCTCTCTGGTTACGGCATCTATCTGTGTTATCAGCTCATCATAAGTTATAAAATGGCCAAAGTGTATTTCGTTCTTGGCCAGCCTGGTCATACGGTTATCGGAACTCTCAGCGGACAATAGCAGGCCGCCCTTCAAATGCTCTTTGGCGCTGGCCAGTTCCGCCTCATCAACAGAGTTTTTCTTGATATTTCGTATCTCACGCAGAATCAGCTCTATAGTATGGACGACATTTTTCTTGCTTACCCCGGCATAGATACCTGAAAGACCTGTGTCCATATATGAGGAGATAAAGGAGTAAATGGTATAAGCCAGCCCACGGCGTTCTCTGATTTCCTGAAAAAGCCGGGAACTCATGCTGCCACCCAGTATAATATTTAGAAGCATACAGGCATATCGGCGACTATCTGTTGCCGAACAGCTTCTTGTCCCTAAGATCAGGTTGACCTGTTCACATTTTTTGGGGTGGACCGCCAGACGAGATTCCACGGCGGGGGTCACACGTTCAGGCACACCGTTCCGGCCGGGCACAATGGAAAACGCCCGCCTCACCTGTTCCAGAAAGGCATCATGTTCCAGGTTTCCGGCAGCCGCAACCACGATCTTGTCCGGCAAATATGTCTTGTGTAAGTACTCATGTATGGTCTGGGAAGTTATCTGCGTGACATTCTGGGCGGTCCCCAGCACAGAAAAACCAAGAGGGTTGTCACCCCAAAAAAGGCCGCTGAAAAGGTCATGGATATAGTCGTCCGGCGTGTCCTCTACCATGCTAATTTCCTGTAGTATGACCTGTCGCTCCTTCTCTGTTTCCGCCGGATCAAACAGAGAGTTCAAAAAAATATCTGAGAGGAGATCAACGATGACATCCACGTGGGTATCTAAGACCCGGGCGTAAAAGCAGGTGTTCTCGCGGGAGGTGAAGGCATTGGACATACCGCCGACAGCATCTAACTCTTTAGCTATCTGGAGGGCTGACCTCTTGGCCGTTCCCTTGAAGATCATATGTTCGATGAAATGAGAAATGCCGTTATTTTCTTTCGCTTCGTCGCGTGATCCCACGGTTACCCAGATACCCATGGAAACAGAGCGCACATACGGAATATGTTCCGTAACCACCCTGATTCCATTGTCGAGGATAGTCTTGCGATACACGTCAGTTCAGGCCTTGCGTTCCATTTTAAACGACCGGTTTATCGGTCTGTTGTCCCAGGGCGGCCTTGCGGCTTAGCTTGACCTTGCCCTGATTGTCGATCTCTATGACCTTCACCATGACCTCGTCGCCTTCGCGGAGGATATCGGTGACTTTATTTACACGCTGTGTGTCAAGTTGTGAGATATGTATGAGGCCGTCAAGCCCAGGCAATATCTCCACAAAAGCGCCAAAATCCATGATCTTTTTGACCTTGCCCAGGTATAACTCCCCGACCTCCGGTTCACGAACGATATCCTTAATCCATGCAAGGGCGCGTTCCAGGACTTCATCATTAGGAGAAATGATCCGGACACTGCCGTCGTCTTCTACTTCGATTTTAGCCCCGGTTTCACCGGTAATCTGCCTGATCACCTTTCCGCCCGGGCCGATGATATCCCTTATTTTCTCCGGGTTAATATGGATGGTGACGATCTTCGGGGCATATATGGACAGGGCCTCGCGTGGTTGCTGAATCACCTCACGCATCTTTCCAAGTATGAAAAGCCGTGCTTCCCTGGCCTGTTCCAGGGCTGTCTTCATGATCTCCTTGGTCAGGCCCTTGATTTTGATATCCATCTGAAGGGCGGTAATCCCCTGGTCGGTACCCGCTACCTTGAAGTCCATATCTCCAAGGTGGTCTTCGTCTCCAAGGATATCCGTCAGTACGATAATCTCTTCCCCCTCCTTTATCAGTCCCATGGCAATCCCGGCCACCATGGTCTTTATGGAAACACCCGCATCCATGAGAGATAAAGACGCACCGCAAACCGTGGCCATAGAGGAAGAACCATTTGATTCCAGTACATCAGACACCAGGCGGATAGTATAGGGGAATTCCTCTTGAGTGGGTAAAACTACTGCGATGGCTCTTTCCGCCAGCGCCCCATGACCTATGTCCCGTCGCCCGGGCCCCCGCATCATACGCACTTCGCCCACACAAAAGGGCGGGAAATTGTAGTGCAGCATGAACCGCCTAAAGGTTGTTCCACTCAATGATTCAATCCGCTGTTCGTCTTCAGACGTTCCCAGGGTAGTAACCGCCATAACCTGGGTCTCGCCACGGGTAAAAAGGGCTGAACCATGTGTCCTCGGCAGTACGCCGACTTCACAGGCGATAGGCCGGATATCTTTAAATCCGCGGCCATCGATGCGCCTTTTTTCTTTCACGATCATGGCCCGGACGGTCTCTTTCTCCAGGACATAGAAGAGTTTTTTGATCTCCCCTTCCCGCCCCTCGTAATCCGGCAAAAGCGCTGACACGACCATTTGCTCAATGGCCCGTAACCTCTCTCCACGTTCCATTTTAGCGCCAATAGTAATAGCCCGGCGAAGATCGTCTCCGGCTATCTCCATAATACGGGCCTTAAGAGCCTCATCCTCCACTACATCGGGGACCACCCTCTTGGGTTTGCCGACGGCCTCCCTGATCTCGGCCTGCAACTGCAGGATAGGCTGCAAACCCTCATGCGCAAAAAATATGGCCTCCAGCATTACCTCTTCAGGGACGACCTGGCCGCCACCTTCGACCATAACGATGGCATTCTTACTTCCCGCTACCACGATGTTGATATCTGAATCCGCCAGTTGGACAGAGGTAGGATTAAGCACCAGTTGCCCGTTAATCCGCCCAACCCGCACACCGGCTATAGGGCCGGCAAAAGGGATATCAGACATTTCCAGGGCTGCCGAAGCCCCGATCAGAGCCAGTATATCCGGCTCATTTTCTTGATCCACCGAAAGCACGGTGGCAATGACCTGGGTTTCATAGCGATACCCCTTCGGGAAAAGGGGCCTTAGAGGCCGGTCAATGAGCCTTGAAGTAAGCGTCTCCTTCTCGCTGGGACGACCGATCTCCCGGCGGAAAAAACTCCCGGGAATCCTACCCGCAGCATATAGCATCTCACGGTAATCCACAGTAAGGGGTAAAAAATCTATACCCTCCCGCACCTGGACAGAGGACACAGCCGTTACCAGCACCACCGTCTCCCCATAGGACACAGTAACCGCACCGCCGGCCTGTTTGGCCAGTTTACCGGCTTCGATAGTAAGAACTCTCCCTGAGAGCTCGGTTGAAAAGCGTTTCATCATCTTCTTTTATCTCCAAATCATCTATTTCTAAGCTACTTGCGGATGCCCAGCTTAGCTATTACATCGCGGTATCGCTCAACCTTTATCTTTCTAAGATAATTGAGCAAGCGTCTTCTCTGCCCCACCAGTTTGAGTAACCCACGCCGAGATCCATGGTCCTTTTTATGGACCTTAAAGTGTTCGGTCAGGTAGCTGATACGTTCGCTCAAGAGGGCGATTTGCACCTCTGGTGAGCCTGTATCCGTACCATGGAGCTTGAACTGCTCAATGATTCCTTTCTTTTGTTCGGTCCCAATCAACGTCTTTACCCCCCTTCCCTGTAAAATAATAAGGTTAGATATATGTTACTATAATCTTTTAAAAACACGAACAGGCTTTAAATTCCCGCTGTTATCACGCCATGTATATATAGCCAGAAGGTCGCCATACCTGGAGATAATCCTGACCCACGGCCGGCCTGTTTTTCTGCAGCCGGATGCGACCTCTGTCTTTTCCAGGAATAATTCCCGCCCCTGTTGTACCTCTGTGGCCTGGGGTTCATCTACCTCCACACCGGGCAAATAGCCGAGGGCGTCCGAAATCGGGAGCAGATATTTATCCTCAACGGCTTCAATAGCAACGGCCTGTTCGATGGTGAAAGGACCGCTGCGCAGCCTCCGTAACTCCTTTAGGTATGCGCCGCAACCAATTCTTTGACCTATATCATGGACTAAGCTCCGCACATAGGTCCCCTTAGAACAAACCACACTAAAAGATACCTCAGGAAAAGCGGCCTTCTCTACCGTTAGTTCTTTGATAGTAACCTCGCGCGCCTCTTTCTCTATGAAAACTCCCCGTCTGGCCCAGTGATAAAGAGGTTTTCCTTTGAATTTTACCGCCGAAAAAGGCGGGGGAACCTGCTTTACGACCCCGGTAAACGCAGCAAATACCTGCTGCAGATCACTAAAGGTTATATTGGGCACATCTGAAGTGGCCACAATCTTACCGGTTACATCAAATGTATCGGTGGCTGTTCCTAAAACCAGTACACCCTCATATTCCTTTTCATCCTCAGACAGAAACTGGATAGCCTTAGTGGCCTCATTTACGCAAACCGGTAAGACCCCTGTAGCAAAGGGATCCAAGGTCCCGGTGTGCCCGGCCCGTTTAACCCCCAGGGCCTTCTTTACGGTCTGTACCACTTTAAAGGAACTACAGCCGGCTGGTTTGTCGATTACTATTATCCCTGCGCGATTCATTAGAATCCAACAGCCCTCTTCTCCATAAGGTCGCCTATCTCTGATAACAACTCCTGCTTAACAGTTTCGTGGTCACCGCTTCCCTTGAAACCTGCGGCATTGAAATGACCGCCTCCTCCAAATCTCTCGGCCAGGCGGGCAACATTAATACCATCACGTGAACGCAGACTGACACTGAAACGGCCGTCTTCTATCTCTTTAATAATAACGGCTAATCGGACTCCGGATACGGACCGCGGGTAATTGACAAAGTCTTCTGTGTCCTCAATTGAGGTGCAGGTAGTCCTGAGCATGTCTCTGGAGACCGAAATTAGGCCTACCTGTCCTTCATAATAAGTTTTTAAGGTGGACAAGGCGGCGCTCAGCAACCGTAAACGATTAGCCGAATAATTTTCATAAACCATTGCCAATACCCGTGAGGGCTTGACGCCCAAATCTATCATCTCTGCGGCAATACGCATGGTTTGAGAACTGGTCGATGCATAACGAAAGGAACCGGTATCTGTAAGGATAGCCACATAGATATTTACCGCCATATTATATGAAATATCCGTACCCGTAGCCTTTATCAAATGATAGACCAGTTCGCCGACGGCAGCGCTTTCCGGATTTATCCAGCATATATCCCCAAAGGCATTACGCCCCAGATGATGATCTATAACTATAATAGGCTTTATTTCTAAAAGCCGGGGAGCTACACGGCCGATCCGCTTGCTATCGCCGCAATCCAGCACAAAACAGGCATCAATGGTTGATAAATCCGGAAGCTCGTGTGTAATCTTTGCTACCCCGGGCAGGAAATGATACTGGGGCGGGATGGGATCTTCAGTAAAAAGAACGGCCTCTTTGCCCAGATGCTCTAACAAAAAGCCCATAGCTAAAAGCGAGCCGATGGCGTCGCCGTCAGGATGAATATGCGTGGTCAAAAGGAACCGGTGACGAGCGGTTATCTCGCGCTCTATATCTTCAACTATCGCCATGGTCTTCTTTTATCTCTCCGAGTAATTTATCAATACGCTCGCCATATTCAAAGGAAGGGTCGTAATGGAATTCTATGTCCGGGACATTGCGAAGATCAAGCCGGGAACCGAGGGATTTTTTAATAAATCCCGTGGCGCTTTTCAATCCGTCCATAGCCTTCCGGAGTTGTTTCTCATCTCCCATAACGCTGAAATAGATCCTGGCCATACGAAGATCGTCGCTTACATCTACCCCGGTAATTGTTACCAGACTAATGCGCGGATCTTTAATCTTCCTTAAAATAATATCAGATACTTCTATCTGAATAAACTCGCCGAGTCTATCCGCTCTTTTATATGAAAGTTTCATAGTATTATCTTTAGTAAATGCTAAATCATGTAAACGAGGGTTAATGTCCATCACTTTTTCGGAAAGACTAAAGACTTATAATCTCTATCTTTATCTCCAGAACCTCGGCTAAACACATGGACTCAATAAAACCCGCTATCTTATCTAAAGCGCTGTTGACCACTCTGCGGTCATTGCCCACGGCCGCTATCCCCAGTTGCGCCTTCTGCCATAAATCATGGCCGTCCACTTCACCGATAGAGACGTTAAACTTGTCGCGCACCCGGGCTATAATGCTCTTAATTACTTTCCGTTTGCCCTTCAAAGAGCCGTTCTCTGGTAAATGCAGATCCAACCAACAGATACCGATAACCATGCCCGTGTGCCGCTGCCGCTATGAAATCAAAGAGTCGGCCTTACCTCTTTGAGTACATAGGCTTCTATCACGTCGCCGACCTTAACGTCATTGTAGTTTTCCAGACTGATACCACACTCATAACCAGACTGGACTTCCTTTACATCCTCTTTGAACCGCCGCAGAGAAGCAAAGCGCCCATTGTAGATAACCGCACCATCCCGAACAAGCCGGGCCTTGGCTCCTCTCTCGATCTTGCCCTCTGTAATAAAGCTGCCGCATATTGTGCCTATTTTGGAAACAGCGAATATTTGTCTAACTTCAGCCCGCCCCAATACCTTCTCTTCATAAACAGGTTCAAGGAGGCCGCTCATGGCGTTGCGGACATCGTCTATAATCTGATAAATAATGTCATAGGTGCGCATATCCACTTTTTCCTGCTCGGCCAGTTCCTGCACCCTGGAATGAGGGCGGACACTGAAACCAATGACTATAGCATCAGATGCCGAGGCCAACAGTACGTCGCTTTCCGTTATAGCGCCGGTAGAACCATGGATAATATTAACCCTGATCGCCGGCGTACTCAGTTTTCTGAGCGCATCGCTCAAGGCCTCGAGAGAACCCTGCACATCGGCCTTAAGTACGAGTTTTAATTCCTTAACCCCGCCCTCTTTCATCTTTTCGAACAATTTTTCCAGCGAGATCTTGGTTACCTGGCTCAGTTCTACCTCTCTCAACTTTTGTCGCCGAAAGGCGCTTACCTGTTTGGCCTTTTTCTCATCTTCCACCACGATAAATTCGTCTCCCGCCATAGGGATTCCGGATAAACCTTGCACCAAAACAGGCATGGACGGGCCGGCCGCAACCACCCGGATTCCATTGTCATCAAACATAGCCCGGACCTTGCCGAAAAACTGCCCGCAGACAAATGGATCGCCCTGCTTTAGTGTCCCTTCTTTTACCAGGACTGTGGCTACCGGACCGCGCCCCTTATCGATCTTGGCCTCTATAATCCTGCCTCTGGCCGATCTTTTAGGAGAGGCCTTTAACTCCAATATATCTGCCTGCAACAGAATTAACTCCAATAATTCCTTTATTCCTTTTTTTTGTTTTGCCGAGACTTCAGCAAATATAGCCTGTCCCCCCCAATCCTCGGGGAGCAGACCCAGCTCAGCCAGTTCACGTTTTACCCGTTCAGGGTTGGCATCAGGCTTATCAATCTTGTTTACAGCCACTATTATAGGAACTTCAGCCGCCCGGGCATGGTTTACAGCTTCTTTCGTCTGCTCCATAACGCCGTCGTCTGCTGCCACTACTAAAACTACCACATCTGTGACCTTAGCGCCCCGCGCACGCATAGCGGTAAACGCCTCATGCCCTGGTGTATCCAGAAAAACAATGTCCCGGCCGTCGATGTTGACGTGATAGGCGCCGATATGTTGCGTTATACCCCCAGCCTCACCAGCCGTAACATTTGTATGGCGGATGGCATCTAGTAGAGAGGTTTTACCATGATCAACATGGCCCATGATGGTGACCACCGGAGGCCTGGCCGCGAGATCATCTTCTGATACCTCCTTAATTTGCAGCAAATCAGTCTCTTCAAACGACGCCTTCTCTATTTCATAGCCGAATTCAGTACCTACCAGTACTGCGGCGTCAAAGTCGATGACCTGATTGATAGTTACCATGACACCAAGCTGCATGAGCTTCTTGATAACCTCATTCCCTTTAATACCCATCCGCTTGGCCAGCTCACCAACCAGGATGGTATCATCAACCTTAATGCGCCGTTTGATGGGTTTGGAAATGGTAACTTCGGTAGTCTGTTTCTTCTTTGCAGCAAACCTCTCCGATTTCCTGGACCGTAGCCTCGCTTCTCCACCTACGCGGTCATAAAGCTGGCTTTTCTCGATGATTTCCCGGCGCCGCAACACACTTTTTTTACGCTGTTCAATATTTTCCGGCACAACTTCAACCAGTTTTTTGCCCTGTTTCTTTCTTGCGACTTCTTTCGGCGCCGGTTCCGGCCTTTCCGCTTCAGTAACCGCCCTGGCAACAGGTTTAACCGGGGGCTTTCTCACAACCGGAGCAGGCTTAGCTGTTTCCCGGATCGGTTCCCTTTTTCTCTGTTCTTCGGGTTTGGCTGGTTTTACTACATCCGGCCTGTGAATGATCCGCACGTACTCTTTTTTTGGTCTCTGCGTCAGCGCAGGCGCTTCCTGAACAGGCTCGGCAGAGACTGGCGGCGACTCTTCTTGCCTGGCAGCTTCTTGTTCCTCTGCCTCAACCTTTGCTACAGGAGACCGGGGCGAAGTCTCATCTGCTACTTCCGGCGGCGCTTCGGCCGCTGTCTTTTGTTCCGGCTCAGGTTCAGTCTGTACCACTTTGGTGCGCCTACGAATAACATTCGGACGTACGCGCTCATCTACCACTACCTCCGCCCGCACTCCTGTAATTAGATCTTTTATCCTTTGAACATCGCCCTCTTCTAAAGCGCTCATATGGCTTTTGACGTCATATCCCATCTCTTTAACTTGTGCCAGGAGTTGCTTGTTATCCATTTGCAGTTCCTTGGCCAACTCGTAAATTCTTATTTTTGACATGCGGTCATCACCTCCACCCGAGCGCATAAACTCCCCAAATTAACGCCCTTAACCGGATTTTTAAAAACCTTGGAAAGGTCTCTCCTCTTCAACGCCAGGGCTATACACTGGTCATCAAAACAAACATAGCCCCCTCTACCGGGCAGACGTTGTTTTTCATCAAAAAGAAATACCCCTCTATCGTCAAGAACCATTCGCCGCATCAGATGTTTATTTTTTTTGATGCGACATCCTATACACGTTCGTATACGATTAGCAGACAATAATTATTACTCCCCTTCTTCCTCTTTTAAAACAGCCTCTTCGGCAGGATGCGCCGAAACATATTCCAGGGCGGCCCGGATGATTTCCTGTGCCTGTTGTTCGGTCATGCCTTCCAGTTGAAGAAGCTCTTCTACAGTGGCATTTGAAAGTTCATCGACTGAGGTAACGCCCCTTTCAAAGAGGGCGTCAGCGATGCCTTCTCCTACCCCTTGAATCTTAATTAATGACTGATATCCTTCGTGCATCATCTTTGCGTACTTGCTCTCACCTTTTACATCAATTTTCCACCCTACCAGGCGGGCAGCCAGGCGTACGTTCTGCCCCTGCTTACCGATAGCCAGTGAAAGCTGATCATCTGCGACAACAACCTCCATGGATTTGTTGCTCTCATCCATAATCACACGCGTAACCTCGGCCGGCGACAGGGCGTTACATACATATTTTGCTATATCTGCATTCCATGGAATAATATCAATCCGTTCCCCCTTCAACTCTTGCACCACATTCTGTACTCGCGAACCCCTCATACCAACGCATGCCCCTACCGGATCAACGTCGGAATCATTAGAAACCACGGCGATCTTTGATCTGCTGCCCGGCTCACGGGCCACACCCATAATCTGCACTATAGACTCACTAATCTCAGGAACTTCCATCTCAAAAAGTCTGGACAAAAATAAAGGATGCGTGCGCGAAAGAACAACCTGCGGCTCCTTAGCGCTATGTTTGCGAACATCTATTATTATGGTCCTTATGCGATCACCACGGCGATAATTCTCGCGGCTTATCTGTTCTTCAACCGGCAATAGAGCGTCTGTACGACCAAGATTGACAATGACGTTCCCTTTCTCAAAACGTTGTACAATTCCGTTTACTGTCTCACCCTTACGGTTTCTGAAATCATCATAAATAACATCCTGCTCGGCATCTTTCATCCTCTGAATAATGACCTGCTTGGCAGCCTGAGCAGCTATACGGCCAAACCCGCTGGTGTCCATCTTCGTCCCCAGGCTGTCACCGATTTGACACCCCGCATCCAGCTTTCGTCCTTCCTCAAGAGATATATGGGTCTGTTCGTCCGTTACCTTCTCCACCACCTCACGGAATTGAAAAACCTCTACCTCGCCCAGTTCTTCGTTGAAACTGACCTCCAGATCACGGCGTTGTCCGTACTTTTTCTTGGCCGCAGACTTGATAGCCTCTTCCAGGGCTTCGATAAGTATGGCCCGATTAATGCCTTTGTCTTTACTTATCTGGTCAATAACATGTTTCAGTTCGGAAATCATACCCATGTGCTCCGTTGGTTAATAATCAGAATTCCCACTCTAAATTCGCCCTTACTACTTCTTTATAAGGTATGGCAAATGACTCCTGGTCTATGCTCACATAAATAGTGCCATCCTTATAATCCGACAAGATACCAACAAAATTTTTGCGATTACCGATCGGGTGGGCGGTTTTTATTCTAACTTTTTTACCCCTGAACCGAAGAAGATCTTTTTCTTTCTTAAGAGGCCTGTTCAGGCCCGGAGACGAAATCTCTAAATGATAAGAATGGGGCACCGAATCTTTTACGTCCAGCAGATTTCCCAATTCACGACTTATAGTAGTACAGTCATTCAGAGTAATCCCCTGCTCCTTATCTATAGACAGCCTCAAGACCCATCCCACCTGTTCCTTGCGATACTCAATATCCACTAATTCCATGCCTTCCGCATCAAGAAGGGGTTCGGCTATGGCCGTAACTTTCTCTATAACCCTCTTTACTTCCTCTGGCGATACAAGCATGGCTCAAAAATAAAAAAAGCGGGCATATAGCCCACTTCGCTCTTTCACTCCAGTGACTTTAAACTGATTTTCTTACTAAAAATTGTCGGTAAAAAATATCAATTCAAATCCACTAATCGAAGTAGGCACTCAACCCTTATTACTCAGGGTTAAAGCAACCTCAACAAGGGATGGAGCGGGCAACGGGATTCGAACCCGCGACACCAAGCTTGGGAAGCTTGTACTCTACCAACTGAGCTATGCCCGCTTTGCCATGCATTAATAAGGCATAACGGGCCATCTGTCAAGGGGTTTTAATATGAGCCGGGCGTCTCCTTCTGTTTCCGGAGGAGTTCTCCGGCCTTGCGAATAATATTCTGCTCGCCCGGATAGGTAGCTTTCTTCAGGGCTTCTTCTATGGGAAACCAGCGAACCTCATCTACTTCGTGGTCGTGCCGGGCTGTGTCTCCACCGGTCAGCTTCATGAGAAAAAAATAGACTATTTTAAAATAATGAGTGACCCTGCCCTCTTCTTTGCGGGAGTACCAATAATGAATGGAGTCGATTTTTTTGATTATATTGCCGGTAAGACCGGTCTCTTCCTCTACCTCACGGTGGGCAGTGCGGGCTATGTTTTCGCCTTCCTCCACCAGCCCTTTAGGCAGTCCCCAGACTATGCCGCCCCTGGTAGCGATAAGCGCTATCTCTATCCGGCCGCCGGATTCACGAAAGAGCACTCCCCCGGCTGAAATCTGTTTTACGGTCTCTCTTTTTGATTCTTTATGTTGATCTGGCATCGCTAAATGTATAATATAAATGTATCAGACGCAAATAAACGTCCGCCTGGGCTGTTTGA
>QYQD01000014.1 GCA_007280345.1 Deltaproteobacteria bacterium
CCGCAAATCCGCTTTGTCCTGGCCGTCCTGGTCCTGGCGGTGACGGTGGCGGTGTCCACCGCCAAGGTGGTGCCCCCGGGGCATGTTGGGGTCCTGGTGCTACTGGGAAAAGTTTACGGCTCCATCCCTGAGGGGGTGCACCTGGTCAACCCCCTGGCCAACATGGAACTCATGAGCGTCCGCACCAAGGAGGTCTTCGAGCACGCCGAAGCGCCCTCCAAGGAAGGGCTGAACGTTGTCCTGGAGGTCTCCTGCCTCTATCACCTGAAAGCATCCGAGGCGGCCAACATCTACCGGCAGGTGGGGCCCAATTATGAGGCGGTGGTGGTAAACCCGCAATTCCGGGCCGCGATCCGGGGCATCACCGTCAATCATGAAGCCAAGGACCTGTACACCTCCAGCCGGGAGTTGATCTCCAATGAAATCTTCAAGGACCTGGAAGAGAACCTGGGCAAGCGCGGGGTAGTCGTGGAGACCATCCTGCTGCGCAAAGTCGATCTGCCCAAGCTGGTGGTGGAAGCCATCAACGCCAAGCTGGCCGCGGACCAGCAGGCCCAACAGATGCGCTTCGTCCTGGACAAAGAACGCCAGGAGGCGGAGCGCAAACGTATCGAAGCTCAGGGCATCCAGGACTACCAGAGAATCATCTCCCAGGGGCTGTCCGAGCAACTGTTGCGCTGGAAGGGGATCGAAACCACCCGGGCCCTGGCCGAATCCCAAAACAGCAAAACCATCATCATCGGGGGGCGGGACGGTTTGCCCTTGATCCTGAATACCGGACCGGCCGGAGGTTCCCCGGGAAAATGATTGACAACCATCAGTAAAGGCACTATGTAAGGGCTATGACCCGCGCCCTCAAATCCTTACCGCGGTCGCTGGTTCTGGCGGCCCTCCTGGCGTTGGCGATGGTCTCATCCGGGGCCTGGGCCGGGGCGGTGCCCGAGGCCAACAGCGGCAACCCCGGCCAGACCCTGGAGGTCAGATCCCTGTTGGCCCAAGGCAAGACCACCCTGATCGATTTCTACAGTCCTTTTTGCCCCCCGTGCGTGCAACTGGCCCCGATCATGGCGCGGCTAGCGGCAAAGCGCCCGGACCTGGCCATTAAGAAAGTCAATATCAACCGGCCGGAAGTCAAGGAGATTGACTGGCGCTCGCCGCTGGCCCAGCAGTATCAGATCCGACAGGTGCCGTATTTCATGGTTTTCAGTCCCAAGGGGCAACTTGTGGCCCAGGGCCGCGAGGCCGCCGAGACGGTGGGACGCTGGCTCAAGGAAGCCGGATTGATGCAGTAAGGCTGGGCGGATATCTGCCCGGAAAGAGGGATTTTCTCTTTCATCCCGGCTCGGATATTGTCAAATAATCGCTTCACAGGGTCGGTGACGTACCCCGGGGTTTAAGGCACGGCAACCAGGAGCCGGACGCCTTCAACCCCCAAACCCTGCGGCCTAAGGAGGAGAAGGGCATGATGTGGTCAGGCTGGCGCCGCTTGGCGGCGATAGTGCTCTTGCTGAGTGGTTTCCTGGGCTGCGCGCTGCCCTCTTCGTCTCAGACTCCCCCGTTGACGGCGGCGGTGGCCCGGCACACTCTGGATAGCTGGAACTCCGGCTTTTGCAAGGTGGTGGACTTCTATGGATTTTATTTATCCGGGGAGAACGCCACCACCCAGGTGGCCTACGTGCTCATCGCCAACCCCGGCGATAAGGCGCAGAAACCCGTGGTCTACACGGCCCGGTTCCAGCTCCTCACCCTCCCGGAGGGCCAGCCGCGCTGGTTTCTCACCAGTCTGATCACGCACAGCTCGGGGCTGAGCAAGAGGCAGGGCTGGGACAACCTGATCATCCCGGTGAAAGCCCCACCGCCGGCGTCGCCGCCAGCCAAATAATCCGGGAATAGCGCTGATACCAATTTGCCAACAAACGACAATTTTCTTGTAGGGGCGGACCCATGTGTCCGCCCTGAATTGAGGGCGCACACGCGGGTGCGCCCCTACAATTCCGCATTTATTGATTGCGACTCGGTATGAGATCAAAAATAGGGGCACGGACGCGCCGTGCCCCTACAGTTTTATAGCAGTCTTTCAAGCTCAGGGACCGGAAGACATTTCCCATGACTCTTGGGTTTTTCCGGCGGGTGCCGCGCTCCAACCATCAACGCCTCACAGCCCTTTGCCCGATTCCTGGATGGCCTGCTCCATTTCTTCCTCCAAGGCCGGGGGCAGGCCCTCGATCTTGACGTTGAGGAAGCCCCGGACGATGGTGGAGACGGCCTCGTCTTCGTCCAGGCCCCGGGCCATGAGGTATTCCACTTCCTCCGCGGCGATCTTGCCCACCGCGGCTTCGTGGGACATGTCCACCCCGACCACCCGGCCCTCCAGTTCGGGCATGGCGTACACTACTCCGTTGCCCAGGATGAGGCCGCGGCACTCCAGGTGGGCCTTGATGTCCGGTGCCAGGCCGACGAGATGGCCCCGGGCAATGCTGACGCCGCCGAGGGCCAGGGTGCGGGCGATGATTTCGGCCCGGGTGTGGGGGGCCTTGAGGATCACCCGGCCGCCGATGTCCAGTTCCGAACCGGGGTGGGCGATGACAATGGACTGCATGCGGGCCACGGCGCCTTCGCCGTTCAGGGTGACAGTGGGGTACATCTGCACGCTCTTCACCGGCCGCAGCAGGATGTAGTTGGAGACGTAAGTGCCGCCTTCCTCCACCATGACCGCGGTGCGGGGGCGCACATGGACCTCTTTGCCCCAGTTGTGGACCATGGTGAAAGTGAGCCTGCCGCCTTTCTTGACGTAGAATTCCGAGACGCCGACGTGAAGGCCGGAAATGACCCCGGGGTGCGTGGCGCAGCCGGTGATGATGTGGAGCGAGGCGCCTTCTTCCACCACCACCAGGTTGTGGATGTGTTGGGCAAAGCGGTCGGTGCGCAGGTAGAGGCACGACTCCACCGGCTGGGAGATTTGAGCCCCGGGAAGAGCCCTGATGAAATAACCGTTGTCCAGGTCCAGCTCGGCGGCGGCGGTGTATTTGTCGGCGTCCACCGCCACCAGGCCCCAGAGGAGATCTTTGACCCAGTCGTGGCGGCTCGCCGCTTCGGTGATGGGCAGCACTTCCACGCCCGGCTGCCGGGTCTGGCAGTGGACGATGGCCTTGTCGGCCAGCAGAAAGGTGCCGGCATGGTCTTCGTCCGTGAGCTCGATTCCCGTGGCGAGGAGGCGGCTGCGCTCCTCCGGAGAGAACTGCCGGTAGTCCGGGTCGTACTCCCAGGCGCCCCCCTGACGGGAAAACTCCTCCAGGTTGAGATCACGGCCAAAGGTCGCCTTTTTCTTCCGACCCAGTTCGGCCCGCTGTTTTATCTCCGGCATCTGGTGCACTCCTCGTAGCCGAATCGCTTAATGTCCTGGAGGATGTCCCGGGGATTGCCGGAACACAAGAGGCGGCCCTCCAACAGGATATAACCCTTGTCGGCATTGACATAGTCCATGATGAAGCCGGTGTGGGTGATGATCAGGCCGGATTTCTCCCGGGCCTGGGGGCGGCGTTCCTTCTGGAGCAGCTTGGCGATGATCGCCCCCACCACCTGGAGGTTCTCCATATCCACGCCCGATTCCGGTTCGTCCAGGAGCGCCATCTTGGGATTCTGGGCCAGCAGTTGCAGGAGTTCGGAACGCTTGAGCTCACCCCCGGAAAACCCGTAATTGATCTCCCGGTCCAGAAATTGGGTGAAATCGTAGGCCGCGGCCAGGACTTCGGGCACGATGGCGCCTCGGGAGCACACCCGCAAGACGTCCGCGGTCTTGACCCCCCGGATGGTGGGCGGGCGCTGGAAGGAGAGGCCCAGGCCCAGGCGGGCCCGCTCATAGATGGGCAGTTGGGTGATATCCTGTCCCAGGAAGCTGATCCGCCCCTGCTTCACGGCAAAGCGCTCGAAACCCATGATGGTCATGAGCAGGCTGGACTTGCCGGAGCCGTTCTTGCCGAAGAGGATATGGGTCTCCCCGACGGGGACCCTGAGGTTGATCCCCTTGAGCACTTCCTTGTCGTCGATGTTTACCCAGAGGTCGTCGATCTCAAGCATAAGAACCTCGAATGCAACGAGAAAGCCCCCAAAGCGGACTTTGGGGGCCATCGGCAAACTGAGTTACGTTGACAAATAGACTTACGGAGCTTCTTTGGTCAGAGACGGCATGGGCGCCATCGCCGGAGCATCTTTGACATATTTCATGCCGAAAGCCCGGGTCTCGAAGGCTTTGGGATTGAAAGCCTTGGTCAGTTCTACTTCCTCCGGGGACAAGATGCGCACCAGGCCATAGGGATCGACTATGGCAAACCGTTCGCCTTTGGCCATGCACGAAGCCACCGTCTCTTCCCCCTTCAGCTCTTTCTTGGAAACGCAGAGTAACTTTGCGCTCCCTTGAGCCGTGGCGACGGACGAGACAAAAAACACGGCTACCAACACCATCAGCAACCCAACAACCACTTTAGACCGCATACACCTTCCTCCTTTGCGCTAGGGTTGATACCAGGCTTCTCCCCCCCCAGTGGAGTAAATGAGAAAAAGCCGCCAAACTCCTTTCCAGGCCATAATATATGCGCACTCTGGAGAATGTCAATATATTAATAAGCTCTGGAAAAAATTCTCGACCGGCGTTTTCCTTTACTCCCTGGGAGGATCTGGCATCACCTAATCGGCATTTCTTGAATTTTTTTAATTATATCACAACCTCAATCTATAATAAAGTACAAGTCAAAAAGTTAAGGGGAAAGTTCTTTCCCCGGCTCTGGTCATCCAGGCTGCGTCACCTCAGTCGTTAGAAGCAGCGGGCCCGCTGTCGAGGCGCGGCAACCCGCACCCGGCGATATCCGGGGAGACTTGCCGGCGTCATTATTGAAGCGCCAGGTCAAGCCTTCAACCCCCGGGGCTCCTTCACCCCGGCGAACGATTTGCCGGATGCCCTGCCGGACCCCACCGTGTCCGCCTTTCGGGGTTTCTGGTTGGAGACGCGTCGAAGCAATCCCTTCGAGGTCCTGGTCACCCAAAAGTGAACCAGCCCCGGCCCATCATTATAGCCGTCAGCATAGCCTTCGGCCTGTTGCGCATGGTCTTCATCCTCCCGAACCTTTGATAAATGCGATAACCGTAATGCACTAAAGTGATTTACTGGGGCAGACAGGACAAGCCTTAGGAAAGAGTCAAATTAAAGACCGATTTTACTTGACGGCGGGAACAGGCTTGTACTATAAATCACAATAGCTCCACACTTGGGGGGTTTTCCCCTGAAGGTTAGGGTCCAGGTTTGTTTTTATGAGTATAGTTAACCACTGAGATGACAGGTGAACCTTTATGAGCGCGAAACAGCAAGGAAATAAGCCGGTTGGCGCAGTGATGGTGGTCGGCGGCGGGATCGCCGGGATGCAGGCCGCTTTGGATCTGGCCAATGCCGGATACTTCGTTCACATGGTGGAGGCCAAAACCGCTATTGGTGGGGTTATGTCGCAGCTGGACAAGACCTTTCCCACCAATGACTGCGCCATGTGAATTATCTCGCCCAAGCTGGTCGAGGTCGGCCGGCACATTAACATTGAGATCATGGCTCCGGCGCAGGTCGTCGGTATCCGCGGCGAGCCGGGGAATTTCTCGGTCAAGGTGCGCCAGATGGCGCGCTATATCGACATGGAGAAGTGCATCTCCTGCGGTCTCTGCGCCGAGAAATGCCCGAAGAAAGCGCCCGACGAATACAACATGGGCCTGGCCAAGCGTAAGTCCGCTTATTTGAGTTATCCCCAGGCGGTGCCCCCCAAGTATGCCATCGATAAGGACACCTGCCTCTATTTCAAAAAGGGCGGCAAGTGCAAGGCCTGCGAAAAATTCTGTCCCACCGGGGCGGTGGATTTTTCTCAGAAGGATGTGGACAAGGATATCAACGTCGGCGCCGTCATCCTGGCAGCCGGCTTTCAACCCTACGATCCCAGCAAGTACAGCTCTTATCATTACGCCACACTCCCCAACGTCATTACCAGCATGGAGCTTGAGCGCATCCTGGCCGCGGCCGGGCCTTCTTCCGGCCACCTGATCAGGCCTTCGGACCACAAGGAACCCACCAAAATCGCCTGGCTCCAGTGCGTTGGTTCCCGGGATGTCAATCACTGCGACCACAGCTATTGCTCCGCGGTCTGCTGCATGTATGCCATCAAAGAGGCGATCATCGCCAAGGAGCACAGCAAAGGGCCCCTGGATGCCGCCATTTTCTTTATGGATATGCGCACCCACGGCAAAGAATTCGAAAAATATTACTGGCGGGCCCGGGACGAGCAGGGGGTCCGGTTCATCCGCTCCCGGGTGCACACTATCGATCCGGTACCCGGCTCCGATGACGTCAACATCCGGTATCTTGACGAGCACGGCAACTTAAAAGACGAGATCTTTGAACTGGTGATCCTCTCGGTGGGCATGGAAGTGGCCCCCGAGGTGATGGAGCTGGGCAAGACCCTGGGGGTTTCGCTCAACTCCGA
>QYQD01000152.1 GCA_007280345.1 Deltaproteobacteria bacterium
GAAAAGCCGGTCTATTTTGAAGGTTGCCTGCCTATCGAGGTCATGGCCGAACGGGGGGATGAAACCCTCCGTTTCGGTCCCATGAAACCGGTGGGATTAAAAGACCCGCGTGCAGGAAAAGAGGCCTACGCCGTGGTGCAGTTAAGGCAGGAAAACGTGGCCGGGACGCTTTACAACATGGTTGGATTCCAGACTAAACTCAAATGGCCGGAGCAGGAACGCATCTTCCGTATGATACCCGGTTTAGAAAAGGCAGAGTTCGCCCGCCTGGGCAGCATCCACCGCAACACCTTTGTCAAGGCGCCTGTGGTTATTACCAAGACACTTCAATTACAAAAAAATAAAAATATCTTTCTGGCCGGTCAGATATCCGGGGTGGAAGGCTATGTGGAATCTACCGCCATGGGATTGACAGCCGGGATAAACGCTGCCCTCCTGGCCGGTGGTAAGGAAATGATTGTGCCGCCCAATACCACAGCCCACGGGGCGCTGATAAACCACATAACCGAAAGCAACCCCGAATCATTTCAACCCATGAATGTCAACTTCGGTCTCTTCCCCGCTCTCTCAAAAAAGATGCCCAGAAAAAAGCGCGGGCAGCTCTATGCCGAAGGGGCACTGGCGGCGCTAGAGATATGGATAAAAGAAAAAGGCGTGCTCGTCCACGATGTATAGACGTGCCTCTATTGCCGAACCTTACCCTCTAATCCTTCAGTGACTTGATAAACTCATCGATCGGCATTGCCGCCAGGGTCATGCCCTGCATAGTACCACGGGCGCCAAGCTCTACGGAAATTTTAGTAATGGCTTTATTATCCGGCGCCTCAATAATATTGACAAAGTCATAGGGGCCAAGCACGGCATATTGGTTTAATATCTTTACCCCCATGGCCTCTACTTCTTTATTCACTTCTTTAATCCGTTCCGGATTCTTCTTGATGGTCTTTCTACCGTCATCCGTCAAGGTAGTTAACATCACATAAATACCCATAGCAAACCTCCGTCGAAAATGTTTTTATGATCTCGTTGTAACAATATAATCGCAGACTTGATTCGTGCTTGTCAACAGAAATCCTATTTTCAGCATCCCACGGCGACCGTTACAGTATAGATCGCTATCACCCGCCTGATAAAGGTTAGCATGACTTGTGAGGCTCTTGTGCGAAAAATAACATTTGTTTTTTCTTGACAAACTGAATGCAAATTCATAGTCTTTAATCAGAATATGCGCAATTAAATCTATCCTTTAATAAATAAGGATTTCCATGGATGGAAGCCCGCAGCCCTCTAAAAAGCTAAATCTCCCATATATATTCGCTGTTAAGCTTAGGCCGGCGCCTGAGAGAAGGGCTGGTCTTTTCCTTGTTCTGTTTCTCGCCTTGGTATTTTTTCTCCCATCCACAGCGCTGGCCGGCAAGTTACAAGGGACGGTCATTGGCCGGAAGGGAGACCTTAAAAAATACGCGAGAATCAGCTTGCTTGGCCGCGAATCCAGGACCACATTTACCGATGACAAGGGAATTTTTACCTTAGACGCACCCGATGGAAGATATGGACTGAGTATATCTGAGAAAGGTAACGAACAGACATTTGAAGTTGAAATACCCGGCAGGTGGAGATTTCGGGTTGATTGGTAGGCGAAGACAAAGCTATGTCACAGGAACAAAGTAATAAGACAAATGACAAAAGAAAAGATGCCTGGGACAAGGCAGATATCGTTATAAAGGGAATTGGCATAGCCGTCATTTCCGGGGCCATTACCCTCTACGGCATCTGGGCAAACAATAGCCGGGAAAGAGAGGCCGAAATCAACCGGAAAGCCCAGCTTTTTGTACAGACCATGAGTAACCGGGAGACCTCGGAGTCCAACCTGAGGGCCAAGATGTTTGAACAGCTCATGAATCATTATTTTGAAAAAAAAGACGAAGCGGCCCAACTACTATTTTTAAAGCTGATTGCCCTCAATTTTCAGGAATACCTGAACGTCAAGCCCCTCTTTGAACACCTGGACAGAAAACTGACCTCAAGCCTGCACAGGATGGAACTCCGGAAGGTAGCTAAGGATACTGTCGGCCACCAGATCGTGGAACTGGAGGGAAGCGGGGGTGAAGTATGGGAGCCGGGTTGGCTTGAAAAAGGGAAGGTTACCAGGTACGGGCCTCTGGATATGAAACTATTACAGGTAAACAAAGGCAGTATTCGCATAAGTACCTTACCGGAGGATGAAAACGGCTTCGAGGTAACATACTTCGATATGCCCTATGTGGACAATAGTACTATAAATGCCATGAGATATTCTGTAGTGCTCTCAGGAATAGACTTAAAAGGGGAAAGGGCTAAGGTAAAGATAGTCATTTTCCCGGAGAATTACCTGAGTCCGAGAGACAGGCCGCGCATGGACTGCCTGATTACCGATCTTCTTAATACCCAGGAGACACCTGCCCCTGTAAAAAAATAATGGATCCTGATTAAGTTCCGTCAAAAGGTGGCTGTATGTTCCTTAAAAGAGATAGCCAGGGCAAACTGGTAAGAAGGTTGCAGGAAAGACTCAACCAACTGGGTTACGAATCTGGAGAGGTTGATGGCTTTTTCGGGCCGAAGACGGAAAGGGCGGTTTTAAGATTCCAGCAGGATAAGAAAATAGATGCCGATGGTATCGTGGGCAATCAAACCTGGCAGGCCCTATTTGCAGAGGCTATACCCGAAACAGTTACCTCTCTGGATGCACTACCATCTGAGGCATTATGCTTGGATATCTTCGGAGACTTCCGGCTGGCCGGCTGGGCTGAACAGAACCTGGTACGATGCGACCTGTCAGAGTGGAAAGATGCCTTCCGCCAGGTCTATTACGAGACGAATACAGAAAAGATAAAGATATTTGAACATGTAGACTGGTTTGGATTCAGGACACATCGGCTTGTAGTGCCCAAGCTGCAACTTGCCTTTAAAAACCTGGCCGAGCGCGGCTTATCAAAGGACCTCAAGACCTTTGACGGATGTTTCAATCCCCGTCTGAAACGGGGCGGATCCACCTGGTCCGTACACTCCTGGGCCATAGCTATAGACGTAAATGCCGTCTGGAATGCCTTTGGGCAAAAGGACTTCGAAATGCCCGAAGAATTTGCCGTCTGCTTTGAGGAGGTCGGCTTTGTATGGGGCGGAAGATGGTCAAAACCGGACGCCATGCACTTTCAGTATTGCCTGGACAGGTAAACATCGGAGAGGCCGCTCGACTATTTTAAAAAGTTATGTCGTAAAGTACGGAGGCCGCCTTTGCCGCGGTTCTGAACGTGGATGCCAAGGCCACTAACGGCTGGTGGCGGTTTGACGAATACGATGCGGACGCGGTCCGCGCCTTCGCCATGGCACCGGAGTCAGGCGATGAGACATAATAACCGGAAAATTTCAATAAGGAGGAGGTAAAAAAACATGCACAAGTTAAAGTTCTTAAGAAGTCTGGTGTTCATTGGATTAATGGTACTGGCAATGGCAGGCAGCGCCTCTGCCGAACATGACGTCTATTTAGAGACTCCCAACACCGTTCCCTCGTACTGTCAAGAAACGGGTATTTGGTGTGGTGCGGCCACCACACAGATGATCCTGGAAGGATATCCGGGCGGAACCGAACATCCGTTTACGCAAGCTCATATCTGGAACAGGATTCAGGCCCATAGGGATGACCTGGCGGTAAACTGGGCCACAGACCCTGATGGGCTGAGGGATACACTTATGGAGCTGGGCGGGGACCCCGGGGTGAGTTGGAATATCTATGCCAACTCCAATGCCCAGTCGCTGATGTACTCTGTCACCTATTGGATGACCAGACGACAGTTCCCGACGGCCGTATTGGTCTATGGCTTTCAGCATTGGGTAATGATCGACGGTTTTACAACAGATGTGAATCCTACGACAAATACTACTGTAAATCTCCAGTCGATTGAGATTGTTGATCCGGGAAAATCCCCCTGTCCGACGGCCTCCTCCGGCGGAGTAAGGTCTTTAATGACCGGCGCCAACTGGTATAGCAACTATTGGTACACACCGGGCAATATCGCGGCCAGTAAATGGAATGGTAATTATATCGCCGTAATTGAACCGCCTGTCAAAGAGGGGATGGCCAAAGCGCCCAGGCAGGTGGAGGAAGGACGGATAATTTCTGAGGGCGTCGCCAAAGAGTATGCCATGAGGTGGTTCAAGGAACTTCGCCTGGAAAAAAGGGCACCCTATGCTGTACTGCGGCAGACCAAGGTCCTTCAGCCGCTCCTGGTGAATCCAAAACGCAAGGGGTACTTCCTGGTCCCCCTTGGCTATAGTGAAGGGGAACTCAGCCAGGGGGCGGTCCTTGTAAACGCCTACGATGGAAGTTTCCAGGAGGTGGGTGTTTTTCAAAGGCCTATCAAGTACCTCTCCAGGGATCAGGCCATACGGATTGCCCGTAACTACCTGTGCGCCTGTAAGGATAAGAGGCTAAGGGTTCAAGCCCAGCTCATGTTCCAGCCTTCGGAGCAGACCCAAAGCCGGTTTATGCCCTTGTGGGAGGTTATGGTGGACAGAGTCACCCTCTATATCACCCAGGAGGGCAAGGTATTTGAAAAGCTGACTCCGCTTCCACTGGGAGATTAAAAAATCTATGATTACGGGGTTGCCGGAACTGCTTGAAGAATTGTTATGCAGTGCCGCGAGACCGGCAACCCCTGACCATATTTTTAAATGGTCTGGATAAGGACTTAGGAAAAAACCAAATATGGTGAATAAAAATGTCCGATAAGCCCAAAAGCCTTTCCGAAATAAGGTTTAAACCGGCGGGCCGGGTCTTCCCCTCTCCTCCAGACTGGCGGGACCAGTTCGTCTATTTCCTCCTGGTGGACCGGTTTAACAGCGGGAAAGGTGATATCCCTCCATTCGTACCCGGATCAACTCCCACCGGCAGAAATAATGAAGAAGGCGAAAAATGGCAGGGCGGGACACTGAAAGGGATTTCTGAGAGACTCGACTATATAAAAGGCCTGGGCTGTACGGCCGTATGGTTAAGCCCTATATTTAAGAACCGGAGGGAGCTTAACACCTACCACGGCTATGGCATCCAGAATTTTCTCGATATTGACCCGCGCTTGGGGACGGTTAAAGACTTACAGACTCTGGTAAAAAAGGCCCACAGGATGGGGATGTATGTAATCCTCGATATAGTCCTGAACCATACCGGCGACAACTGGGCCTATCCAGGAGGCTACCGCTACGATTACTGTGGGGGACAGAGATTTCCCTTTGGTTTCTGGCGGGAGGTCAATCCGGGATCAGGCATCGAGTGGCCGGATGATGCGGTTTGGCCTGTAGAATTCCAAAATCCCGAGTGGTACAGGCGAAAGGGCGAGATACGAAACTGGGATACATTCCCGGAGGCGAGGGACGGCGACTTTTGTATCCTAAAGGAGCTTGACACCTCAAATCGTGGCCTCTTGCGGGCACTCATCGACGTGCATAAGCACTGGATTGCCGTCACCGATGTGGATGGCTACCGTCTGGATGCGGTTAAGCACCTCGAAGAGTCCAGTACAGCCATATTCTGTGCGGCCATAAGGGAATATGCCCAGAGCTTCGGCAAAAAGAACTTTTTATTGTTCGGAGAGATCATCGGCGACGACCGTTTTATCGACCAGTATATCGGCCGCAATGCCCGCATTCCTGGTACCAACGAACGTTTTCCTTCCCTGGACGCCGCCCTTGACTTCCCCTTGTGGGGGATACTGGAAGGGGTAATAAAGGGATTTACAAATCCGGCTGAACTCAGAAAAAGATATGAAGGATTCCGGGAATTATATAGCGATCACGGCCGCGCCGGCGAATATTTTGTGACTTTTATTGACAACCACGACCAGATTGGTCGCTCGCCAAGGGCCAGGTTTCTCCATAACGATCCCTTCCAGAGACAGGCTGTTCTGGCCATAGGTTATCTGCTCACAAGCATCGGCGTCCCCTGCCTCTACTATGGGACAGAGCAGGGGTTCGATGGTGGAGGTGACCATGATAAGTACATACGTGAATGTATGTTCGGCGGCAACTGGGGGGCTTTCAATACTGCAGGACACCATTTCTTTAACCCGGATAATCCCATCTATAAAGAGATATCCCGCATCGCAGATATAAGAGGGGAAGAGCCTGTCCTGCGTTATGGAAGACAATACTTCCGGGAGATATCAGGAAACGGCGTCGATTTTGGCTATCCTATCGACGGCCGTTCTACTCTGGCCTATTCCCGTATTCTCGACGGCACCGAGATACTGGTAGCCATGAATCTCGACCAGTTTCCAAGGAGTGACTTTGTAACCGTAGATAGCAGCCTTTCAGCAAAGGATAAAGAAATGGTGAATCTTCTCAACCCGCAGTCGAAAACGAGAATAACCGAGGTAAACGGGCGGCATATAGTCCACACCGACCTGCAGCCTCATGAAATAGCAATATTTAAAATCATTGTTCCATAAGGAGGACTAAACATGAGCAGATCTGATAGACCAGCTTTGGGGTGGCTTCCTGATTATCCGGATTTTCGGGACTATACAGAAGTGCAAGAAGAGATCAACAAGGTGCTGGCGCCCACCGGCGTCCTGAAGGCCAGGGTGAAACAGCCCACCTCGGTCGATTTAAGGCCGTGGTGCTCATCCATTGAGGATCAGGGATCCCTCGGGTCATGCACGGCCCATGCGGGTGTAGGGATTGTAGAATATTACGAGAGGCGCGCCCTTGGAAAGCATATCGATGCCTCCCGGTTATTCCTTTACAAGGTCACCCGCAATCTCCTCCACTGGACCGGGGATACCGGGGCGTTTTTGCGGAGTACTATGGGCGCCTTGGTTCTCTTCGGTGTGCCGCCGGAAGAGTACTGGCGTTACGTAATCGCCGATTTTGACAAGGAGCCGCCGGCCTTCTGTTATGCCTTTGCACAAAATTACCAGGCTATCCAATACTACCGCCATGACCCGCCCGGGACCCCGGGAGATGTCCTGCTTAATCGAATAAAGACTTACCTGGCCGTAGGTCATCCGTCGATGTTTGGATTTACGGTTTATAGCTCCATCGATCAGGCGGACAAAACAGGCAAGATACCCTTCCCCTGCCGGGGAGAGCGGATTGAAGGCGGCCACGCTATTGTAGCCGTTGGTTACGATGATAAGGTGAAGATTAAAAATACGGGTAAATGCGGGGTCGAGACTACCGGCGCCCTTCTCATTCGGAACTCGTGGGGCACAGGCTGGGGCGACGACGGCTACGGCTGGCTGCCGTATGAATATGTACTTAGAGGACTGGCCGAGGACTTCTGGTCTATTCTTAAGAAGGAATGGGTGGATACCGGAGAATTCAAGGCCTGAGAATCGTGGAGATATAAAGTGGATATGGAAGAACTGGGACGACTGCTCTTGCGCTATGCTGACATGTGCCTTATGGCCGGACGTACTGAAGACGTCCGAATCGTGGCCAAGGCCGCTATTGAGATACTGAAGGATACCGGAACGGGGCAAGGGATTACAGCCGCATACAGATTTCTCTACCTGGCCGATGAGGTTGATAAAAAAGAAAAGGACATGCCCGGCTGGGCTGATAGTTTAGAGGCATCCCTAGCAACTCCAAAGTTACAGGGGGCGGAGTACAATTTACTCTCTGCTGTTGATCATATTGCCTTGGCTGGAGTCTTTCTGGAGCTCTACGAATACTTCAAATCAGGCCCAAGTGATTTGGATTTTCCGCCGGATACCCTTATATCCAGGGCTGAAGAGCACCTTAAGGCAGCAGATAAGATCGGCGCCAATCATGAAGATATACTTTCCTGTCAAGCTGAGCTATGGCGTTTAAAGGGTAACCTCCGGGAGGCTAAAAAGCATTGGCTGGAGATTATAAGAAGGTTTAAAGATAAGGCGCAGGCGGCCTTACTTACCCCTGCCCCGCTCTCGGGTAAAGACCACAATGGGCTCAGATCATTTTGCACTGCGGCCCTCAGCCTCGGGCAGTCATGTTTTTCTTTTGAGACCGGAGAAATATTGGATGACGTGCTGTTTACGGATAGAGGCTACCTCGACGCCGCCGCTGTCGCTCTGAGACTAGCCGAAAAATATCCGGAGATAGTACCGGATGCTCGAAGCCGTGTAATTCTACATGGAATAATGGGGAGGCTGTTTGCCTTTCAAAGTAAGTGGCCGGAGGCCTTTTTTGCCTTTCTGAAAATAACTGGTGATATTCCTGTCCCGGGGACGTCATGTATTATTTTGCATGAATAGCGGGGCAAGGGGACCGCTATTTTTTTGCCCTTGGCCAAGACGCTGATTGTCATAGCAAAGGGGAATCCGGTACAGAGAGAGGCGTTATGGTGCAGGTGGATTTGCCGGGGGCATTTGCAGCCGGCCAGATTTTCGCCTTTTTGAGCAGGGGATATCTCAAAAAGGAAAAACGTCTTTTCATGCATAGGCTGATGGGGCCTATGGCCGTATATTTCGCCCTCCTGTTTGCTCCCGCGGGACTTTTTCTTCTCATCCGCTGGCCGGCCTGGGAATGTATGTACCAGTGGGAATGGGTGGAAAAGCCTGCCGGCAGCTCCTCTGTTTCGTTCTTTTACGTAGGCTTTTACATGGCTATGGTAGTGATAGGGTGCGCCAGTTATATGCTTGCCCACAGGCTTTACAGACAGGGTAAAGACCGGACGGTCAAAAGGCTGTGTGCCGCCGGCGTGATTGTAACTCTGCTACCATTTTTTCTGTGGCCGTTCACCTGGTATTACGTGGGCACTTATGCCCAGTACCACGCCTTACCAAGGCAGACTGCAACATTCGGTACACCTTCCTTCTTCTTTTCATGGCTTGGCGCTATGGGCTATTTCATTATAGCCTCGGTCTTTTTCGGCCTGTGGTTAAAAAAGAAGTCAAAGATTATTGAAGTGTAGCGTGAGGAAGCATGGAAGCGTTGTTCAGCCCCGGCAGAATAGGATCGCTTGAACTAAAAAACAGAATGATACGTTCTGCCGCTCATGAGGGACTTGCAGACAGGAGAGGCGCTCCGACAGAGAGACAATTTCAATTTTATAAGCGGTTTATAGAAGGCGGCATAGGGTTAATTATTACCGGTTATGCAGGTATAATGCAGAATGGCAAGAGCGCCCTTTACCATATGACAATGATCGACTCAGATAATCTGATACCTGCGCACAGGACTATGGTCAATAATATACACAATATCGAAGGGAAGATAGTGCTTCAGATCGCCCATTGCGGAAGGCAGACACTGTCCTCGGAAACAGGCGAAGCCACACTGGTGTCGCCCTCGTCTGTCCCGAACCGTTTTTATAAAGAGGTGCCCCGGGAACTGTCTGAACCTGAAATCGCTGAGATCATCGAAAATTTTGCAGCGGCTGCCCGAAGGGCGAAAACTGCCGGATATGATGGCGTGCAGATACACGCCGCGCACGGCTATCTCCTGTCCACCTTCCTGTCAAGGCATTCCAATAAAAGGACCGACCGGTGGGGAGGACACATAGGGAACAGGTTTAGAATAGTGGGCGAGACCCTTCGGGCCGTGCGGGATACCGTGGGCCGGGACTACCCGGTCTTTATTAAACTCAACTCATTCGAGAGGGCCCGAGACGGGATAAGACCCGACGAATGCGTCCATTTTACAAAGATGGTGGAAGACACGGGTTGTTGCGACGCCATCGAGCTCAGCGCCGGAAGCAACGAGGACAGTTTCTACATGGCACGGGGTAAATTTCCTGCCGAAGGCATCCTCAAGTATTTGAGACCGTATTGCAAGATGGGCAGGGTAGCCAAATTCTTCATAAGACACGCGGTCTCCCCGGTGCTTTCCAAAATCCAGCCGCCCTTCAGGGAAGGCTATAACCTGGAGACTGCGGCCAGGGTAAAGAAGGCGGTCTCATTACCTGTTATTACGGTAGGGGGCATGAGATCAAAGGCATTTATGGAGGCGGCTATCAGGGAGGGCAAAACAGATTTCGTCTCTATGGCAAGGCCGCTTCTGCTTGAGCCGGATCTTGCAAATAAGTTCAAGACGGGCGAGAGCTCAGTTGCCAGATGCGACAACTGCAATATCTGTTTTGTCGCCACGGACACCGTGCCCATCCGTTGCCATAAAGACGAATTCAAGGGGCGGTGAGAGGATGAAAAAACTAGTGGATTTTCTCAACTCACCTTTTGGGCTTCTTATCGCAGGGGCCATAATCAGCGGGCTTCTCGTCCAGTATATAGCCTCTAAGTGGCAGCAGAAGAACTGGCTCTTTCAACAGCGGTTCACGGCAGAGAGCGCCAAATTTGATAAGGAGCTGGAACAGAAATATAAAATCCTGGAGGAGATTAATGGGTCTGTTGCAGAGATTCTGACACATTCTCAAGACGTGGTGGTTGGTCACCTAAAACAAGTGCCAACACGGCAACGAGACGAAGAGATTCGCAGTTACAACGAGGCGGTGATGAAATGGGAGACGAATTTCCGGATTTATACGATTCGCCTCAAGACTTTCTTTACAAATAAAGAACTCCCCGTGATGTGGGATGCTATAAAGAAAGAACGGGACAGCCTAGATGTTGCGCTCTACCTGCTGACGGCACAACGTCAGGGAACACCTGATGAATGTCTGGGGATGATCAATAAGATTTCTGATATGGCTGTTAACTTATCGCAGCGTATGCTGGCAGAGATTAATCAAATGAAACAACGTGGTTTCAAGTTGTAAGACACACTTCCGGCACTACGCACGCGAAAAGTGGGACAACCGGTCGTGGACGTCCATATATTCGCCTATACTTCTAAAATTGAAGAAAAGGCGACATCGTCGTCTGTGAGCGAGTTAGACAGGACATCGCTCCGCTTGCTCAGCAGGCTTCGGGATACTTCCCGGTAGGGAAGGGAGTAATAATCGAAGAATCGGGCTTTAGGAAGGTTAGTGAAAAGCCCTGCCGGTCCTGCCTATCGGGCAAGCAAAGGAGGTAAAGGTGAAAATACAACCATAAATACAAACAGGGGTGGGTGATGCCCCGCCTATTTTTTCTCTCTCTACAAAAAAGGGAATTGACCGGAAAACAATGGAGCAAGCCGAAAATCCGATAAAGAGTAGGCAAAAGAGAAGGAGGACATTATGATTATCTCAATGCAAGGAAATTGGACGGTTACTGTCAAATCAAAAAGCGCTGCGTTTACTCAACAATTTGTTGTAAGTGGCGCTGTCTTAGGGAATGGTGTGCACCCGGGAGTTGCAGGAACTTCAGTGAATGTAACGGGGAAGCAATGGTCTATTGCGATCAGGAATAATCCGGGAACAGGCTTCCAGCTTTCCGACACACAGATCAAATTTCCAAAGCAGGTTGGAAACAATTATGAATTTGAAATCTGGTCGAATGATGCCGGTGGAGATACGGATTTTAATGATCTTATACTCACTTGCTCTACTCCCGTAAATATTAATGACTTTATTATTTATGGAAATGTTTCGCTATACAGCGGCAACTGTATATTTAATCCTTGCCGCAAAGGCCCGTTTGTTATCGATACCCATTATGGACTGAGAGAAGCATTAAGAAATCCAAAACTTAAAGAAATACTGGAAACACTTTATCCCGAAAGAATTCCTCATATCCCAATTCCTCGTGATCCGGAACCTTTTTTAATTAATCCTCCGGAACCGGAACCTTTCAAGCCGATGGTAATTGATCTGTACAATGAAGGAATGCAGCCCAAGACTGAGTTGACATACAAACGGATTGTAAACACGGACATAAAATCGGGTGCGAAGGCTAAAACAGAAACAATCACTTCCGCGTTTTCAGTAAATAATTTTACTCTTTTAAAATCTTCTAAGCAAATGGCGATATCAAAAGCGGATATTGGATCAAATAAAAATATTGCTCTTGCGAAATCGATTGAAGGGTTATTCAAAGCTTGTAAGGTCAAGCCCGCTACAAATATTACGCTCACTTTCGAAGAATATGACCGTTCAATAACAGAATTGGCCGGGGGCGCTTATACAGGAACCGGAGATCGCCAATTGCTTGGTGATACTATTACCGATATGTACGGCAATTATATATTCCGTTTCACTTTTGATATGGAATTTCCTGATATTGCTGACGCGACCGATATTGCCGGCGGCGAGTCAATGAATGTTGTAGCCTATCCGGATGTCATTGTAAAGGTGACGGGTTTTGCTCCTTATAAGTTGCTATATGAAAGCGCCCCGTATTACAACATACCTAATCTGAAACGCATCAATTTGTGCCTGCCAAAATCTACAATACCGGTTTCATCGGTATGTTTTAACGGTAATTTGATCGGTAGTCTTGGAAATGTTTTTATAGGCGGCAATCAAAACACAGGCGCCTCATTTTTACCCGCGGCATTGAGGCGTTATGGGAATAGCAATTATTTGGAAGAAAATGGCATAATTTCGGTTAATAGTTCCCTTGCAGGTTTCAATATTGAATGCGCGCCATGGGGCGGTTTGATCGATATGAAAGGCTGTCTGTACGATACGGCCAAAACCAGAGCCCAGAATATTATTAAATGGTATACTATCCGTATTAAACGTGAAGGAACAGATGATTGGATCTATGTCAGCCAAAATTATAAACATCCGAGATTTTCTAACCGTAATTTACCAAACTACATTGGAGATGATGTAGGGCCTTTTTACCCGAATATAGGCGCGTTGATCAATAATGTGCCGGCATATAAAAACATCCAACGTGAAATATTTGTAGATGGCGTGGATTGGGAATTTTCCAACTTTGACCGTTATATGCAATTAAATACCAGCCTGTATGATCTAATTGCGGGTGTAGTTACTCCCGGAACATTTTATGTAAGGGTAGATTGCTATGATATTGCAGGAAATCTGGTCCCTAACGCTACAGACATGATTGCTTTGTTTATTCATAACCTGCCGCTTAAATTTCAACTGAACAGCCCGTCCCTTACTGATCCTTTAATTGTCAGTACGGCTTGTGGTTTGTACCGCCTGACGAATTTACAGATGAATACCCAGATGCAATTATCGTTTATGGCAAATGATGAATATGGTTTTGTGCATGAATATGCTTTATCAATGGGAAGATGTCCGGCTCCAATGATCGCTTTACAAGTAAACCAGCCGGTATCGCTGCCGGATACTCTATCGGGTGCCGGTACTTTGTCAAGCGGCAACGCATCAGGGAATGTCCACCACGATTGTGATGGTTATACGGGCACGTTGCATGAATTCAGTGACGCCGGTTTGATCAATGTTGAATTCCAGCCTGACGCATTAGAAGGCGGATGGATAAAAAACGGAGAATATTTTACGGTTATTTCTTTCACTTTGACCGCGCGCAAGCGTGTGACGAATGGATATAATTCGGGTGTGACACCACAGTATTATACGCACACCAGCATATATATGGAACGCCTAAATCCATGATCGACGTCAATATCCAGGGATTTATCCTTTCTACATTAGCCGTGTGGCGTGTCACATATCTTTTGTCACAGGAGGATGGTCCGTTTGATCTGGTGATCAGATTCAGAAAGTTGTTCGGGCAAGGCTTCTTCGGAAGCCTGCTCGACTGCTTTCATTGTCTCAGTCTATGGTTTTCGATTCCATTTGCTTTTTGGCTCAGTCATGGATGGCAAGAAGGAATCATCACATGGTTGGCATTGTCCGGCGGATCGAGTCTTCTTTTTAAACTGACTGATAAAAACAAATATAATTAACAATAGAAGCTATGAGTTGTTGCGGAAAAAAAAGAGCAGAATGGTTGCAAGAAACAAAGGGTTCGTCACGGCAAGACATATCTGAAACGGTTGATTTACGACATTCGAAAGAACACAAACCCAAAGTGTTTGAATATGTTGGCGATCAAAACCTGACGTTGAAAGGAATAAACTCGGGGAAAGTGTATCATTTCAGATTTCCAGGTGAAAAAATCGAAGTGGCTTATGAGGATTCGTTCGCTATGATGGCAGAAAGAGATTTGAAAATTACAGGGCCATCAGGCATTAAGTCCTGATGGGTAAAAGAAAAGAATGGAAAATGGGACAGTTCTATTTAAAGAATGCCCGAAACTTCATTTAACAACACGGAGGCGCTAGCCCTACGGGAAACAGTTTCGCTTTATTTGGGAGTCTATAGATCATGCCTCAACTGTTTCGCCTCCGCACAACGATAGGCAGGACATCGCTCGCTCCGCTCGCTCGGCAGGCTTCGGGATGCTTCATGATAGGGAAGGGGGTAGTAATCGAAGAATTAGGCTTTAGGAAGGTTAGTGA
>QYQD01000139.1 GCA_007280345.1 Deltaproteobacteria bacterium
CCCGATGGGCGAAGTCTTGTCGGGGGTGTCGAATTTAAAGTCCATATAACCCAGACGGAACCGGCAATTAGTGGTCAGGTAGTAATCATAATAGATATCCCATATCCGGGCATTTACAGGGTAGAAACCCACGACCACTGTATCTGTCATAAAAGATGGATTGTAATAGTAATTGTTGGCCGCGTTGTTGACGGAACCCTTACGCCTGAACCCCCTGTAGTTTAAGGGGTTGATCCAGTTGTCCTCGCCCCGGAAAAATTCCACGCATAACTGCTGGTTTGGGGCAATGGCGTCACCGGTATTCATCCCTACCCACCAGGCATAGCCGTTAAATTTTTCACCTGAATAGTAATTCGTTGCCGTAGTTGTCCATGTGTCCGTAGCCGGATCCTTTTCCTGCGTCCGCCAGGAATGAGGCGGACAGCTAAACTCATTAAAGTAAGTGGCACCATAGACCTGGAATTTCCAGATCTGGGTATCCAGGTAGGCGCCGGCCAGGGAATAATAGGTGGTAAAATAAGGAATAAATAACCTTTTAAGTCCATCGGAACTGGTATAGGTCTCGCTCCATTTGTAAGAACCGGCGGTATCAAAGGAATACCTCGGCATATACCAGTCAGGCATATAGAGACCGCTGACTACAAGCACAGTATCTTTAGCCAGTTTTAATTGCCCCTGGGCGATATAAACATCCGTATCCGGTCCCTGCCCTTCCAAGCCGAGCAGATCTCTTCCTGTGCTTGAACCCTTGGGATTTGTAAAACCCATGTCACGATACTTCGCATAGGCCAATATCAGGCTGTTGCCTTCCTTAACTTTCTTGCCATAGGAGCCGAGGGGTCCCTTACCCACCGGAAATTTCTCTGTCCCTTCTGACAGTATCGCCAGGGGCGAGTAGCACTTATCTAAGGACGTGTCCGGGAGTTTGTATTCCCACATAACCCCATCTACTTCAGAATCTATAAAAACACGGGGAAACGGGGCGTTCTGGCGTGAAGGCGGGCCGTCCATCGCCGCCAAGCGGCCGGCATAGAAATTGGAGTTTATTTTGGGGACGTTAAACTTCGCGTAGATATGTTCTACACGCGTGGATACATCACTGCCGATACCGGAATGAAAAGAATTAACGCTGTCCAGGGGGTCCTGGTCCGGCCAGGTGGCGTAAGTACCGAACCTTTTGTTGATAGTCAGGCGGCCGTAAAGGTCCACCATATCCGGCACCACCTGGGCATCAAAATTCAAACGCAGACGCATCGGAAAACCGGTCTCATTCTTGTATTTTTTGTCGCTGGTAGGCTGGCCGGCCCCATAAAACCCTCTCGTTGTCTCCGCCCGCTCGGATACCATACGCACCCGAAATTCACCGCCCCAGTTGATCCGGTCGCGGCTGACCTTCTTGGCCACCTTGTCGCTGACCTCTTTGGCCGCCTCGACCTTTTTCTCAACCTGTGTTACCTTTTCCTGGGTCGTGACCTCTTTCTTCTCAAACTCGGCCACTTTTCCTCGCAGTTCCTGCACCTCTTCACGCAGTTTTCTGACCTCAAGCAGGAGTTCAGAAATACCCGGTTCCTCAGCCAGGGCAGGGATAGTCCATATAAGAACGGCGGCTATCATCAAAAACGCCACCATAGCTCTGAGCCCATTTCTGCGAGCGACGATTGTTTTATGTTCTTCCGCACATCTCAAAAACATGTACCCTTCTCCTCCCTAAAGATAAGAACTCACCCGATCCAGTTAATGAATCAGAATTCATTTTACGTGTGAATCTCTACACCAAACGTCCTCGAAAGTCAAATACAAAATAGAAAACTCCAGTCGCCAAATTATTCTCCTTGCATTATTACTTCCTTTAAATTTAAAATATAAAAAAGAAGTTAAGTGCGCATAGGGAGGTTATATCTTATGGATGATACCAATAAAGAAGTGAAAATAATCGGCGCCTTTTTGCTGGGCGGGATTGTCGGGGCCGGTCTGGCCCTTTTGCTTGCCCCCCAATCAGGCAAAAGGACGCGGGAAGATATCGCCCGCATTGCTACCAAGGCCAAACGTCGGGCTGAAGATGTGGCCGAAGATGCGGCCTATACGGTCAAGAACGTGATTTATGACGTAGGCGAGTTATTGTCCGATGTCGTCGGCCACGGAAAGGATCTGACCGAAGATGTGAAGAAAAGATTGCTTGGGGCCATAGAGGAAGGTCAGAAATCATTTGAAGAACAAAAGACAAAAATCTTGAAAATGGTAAAAAAATAGTCGGCTGCGGAGCACACAGCGCGGCATAGCCGCAGGCAAAAACGCTTTGCGCCAATTTCAAATAACAAAACCCAAAGTTCAAATCAATGCTAAATGCCAAAGCTCAAATGGAGTCCGTCGGAGGCGGATGACATTTGTCATTTGAACTTCATTTGAGCTTTGAGCTTTTATTAAGTGCATTTCGGCTATCCCCACCGCAAACCCGGTTTGTCTCTTGACAAATATCCCCACGATTATTATCGTTAGCAATGTAATGCTAAGAGTGCTAACGGGTCAAGCCAATGGTAAAATCTGATATACAAAGGCAGCGCAAGGTACTGCAAGCTGTAATTCAGGAGTATATTACAACAGCAGAACCAGTAGGCTCACGTCGCGTCTGTCACAAATACAGCTTTGACGTAAGCCCGGCTACCGTCCGCAATATTATGGCCGACATGGAAGAGATGGGGTTTCTGTTTCAACCCCACGCCTCGGCCGGCCGCATACCGACCGAAAGTGGGTGGCGTTTCTATATAGATAGCATACTGGAAGTCACCCCGCTCTCTGAAACGGAAAAGGCCTTGGTCGCCGGCAGCCTCAAAAGAAAGCTGCCCGCCGGTGAAGTTCTAAAGGATACTTCACGGGCCTTATCATCCTTTTCCGGCCATACAGCCATTGTATCCGCTCCCCGCTTCACACAAGCGGTATTCAAACATGTTGAATTCATCCGGCTGCGTAAAGGTATCGTACTCGTAATTTGTGTCTCTCCCGCCGGCATCGTTCAAAACAAGATCATAGAAGTAGAAGAAAACCTTGACCAGGCCAGGCTGGATCGATTGTCCCACTACCTGACTGAATTGCTGAGCGAAATGACCATAGAAGAGGCAAAGAAAAAAATCTTGCGTGAGATGCAGGCGGAAAAAGACCTGTTTAACCGGTTGCTCTCCAGCGCCCTGGAGATGAGCGAAAAAAATCTTCCGGATGGCGAAGAAGCGGTATATATCGAAGGTAAGACCAACATCTTAAGATACCCGGAGCTCTGCGAAATTGATAAAATGAAGGCTATTTTCGAGACCTTCGAGGAAAAGGGTATCCTCATCAAGCTATTGGACAAATGTATAACCGCGCAGGGAGTACAAATCTTTATTGGCTCAGAGAGTAAATATAATGCCATAGAAGGATGCAGTATTGTGGCCTCACCTTACGTCACCGGGGGAAATGTACTGGGAGCCCTGGGGGTAATTGGGCCGATGCGCATGAATTACGCAAGGCTCATCCCATTAGTCAGATACACCGCTGACCTCTTGGGTGAATTGATTAAAGAGCATTCCGGGTAAAGATGAAAGCTCAAAGCTGAAAGGTGAAGAGCCTTAAATCTTAAGCTTCTATAGAGGAACGGTTATGTCAATTGATAATAAAGCGACTGAAAATAAAACAGAAGGTGTTAAGGTTGAAATAAGCAAAGAGGCCCTGGAAACACAGGAAAAACCTCTTAAGGAAAAAACTGCTGAAGAATTAGCAGCCCTGATTAAAGAAAAAGAAGAAGAGGCCCGCGCCCATTATGACCGGATGTTGCGCCTGGCAGCGGAACTCGAAAATTACAAAAAAAGGGCAGAGAGGGAAAAAGCAGAACATATTAAGTATGCAAATGAGTCCTTTGCCAGGGAACTCTTGTCCATACTCGACAATCTGGAACGGGCGGTGGAGCACGCCAAAAATGATGATACGGACAAGCAGGCTCTTCTGGATGGTGTAGAGATGGTTTTGAGGGAATTTATGAATGCAATGGAAAAGTCCGGCCTCAAGGCTGTAGATGCTTACGGCCAGGTTTTTGACCCGCAATATCATGAAGCGGTTATGGTAGAAGAAAATGATAGCGTAGAAGATAATACCATACTTAATGAGCTTCAAAAGGGGTATATATTTAAAGATCGTCTCCTAAGGCCGGCTATGGTGGTGGTTTCCAGGCGGCCGGCCAGTAGTGCGCCGGAAGGCGTTAGCTGATGGCTGATAATGTAATTCAAGAAGTTCTCTGCGTTCTCTGCGTTCTCCGCGTGCTCTGCGGTAACATTTTCGATAATACGTCTATTTAATTTATATAAGGAGGATAAAATGGGTAAGGTTATTGGTATAGATCTGGGAACAACCAACTCTTGTGTAGCTATCATGGAGGGAAACGAGCCTAAAGTAATAGCTAACGTTGAAGGCGGTCGAACCACTCCATCCATAGTGGCTTTTGCGGAAAGCGGCGAGCGATTGGTCGGCCAGATTGCTAAAAGGCAGTCTATTACTAATCCGACTAACACTGTTTTTGCCATTAAGCGGCTCATAGGCCGCAAATATAGAGACGCAGAGGTCCAGAAGGCTATTAAAGTCCTCCCATACAAGATCGTGGAAGGAACAGATGGAGACGCCTACGTACAGATCAAAGATAAGGACTATAGCCCGGCAGAGATATCGGCCATGGTCCTGCAGAAGATGAAGCAGACTGCGGAAGAATATCTCGGAGAGAAGGTCACCGACGCTGTAGTTACGGTCCCGGCATACTTCAATGACAGTCAGCGCCAGGCCACCAAGGACGCCGGCCGCATCGCCGGGTTAAATGTACTTCGCATCATCAATGAACCGACGGCCGCCTCCCTGGCCTACGGCCTGGACAAGAAAAAGGAAGAAAAGATCGCTGTTTTTGACCTCGGGGGCGGTACCTTTGATATCTCCATCCTGGAAATAGGCGAAGGCGTCTTTGAGGTTAAATCCACCAATGGAGATACATTCCTGGGTGGAGAGGATTTCGACTTACGTGTCGTTGACTACATGGCAGATGAGTTCAGAAAGGATCAGGGAATTGATCTCAGGCAGGACAAGATGGCCTTACAGAGGCTGAAAGAGGCCGCAGAAAAGGCCAAGATGGAACTTTCCACCTCCCTGGAGACGGATATAAATCTTCCCTTCATCACGGCGGACGCCACCGGCCCTAAACACCTGGGCATGAAACTTACCCGCGCCAAGCTGGAATCATTAGTGGAAGACCTTATCAATAAAGTAGAAGGACCATGCCGGATGGCCCTGAAAGACTCCGGACTTAAGCCTTCGGATATAAATGAGGCAATTCTGGTCGGCGGCATGACACGTATGCCCAGTGTGCAGCAAAAGGTACGGGAGATCTTCGAGAAAGAGCCGCATAAGGGCGTCAATCCGGACGAGGTAGTGGCCGTGGGAGCCGCTATTCAGGCCGGTGTCCTTAAAGGCGAGGTAAAGGACGTCCTGCTCCTGGACGTGACTCCGCTCTCCTTGGGGATTGAGACGCTCGGAGGGGTGCTTACAAAACTTATCGATAAGAATACTACCATCCCTACCCGGCGGAGCCAGATATTTTCCACCGCCGCAGATAGTCAGCCGGCCGTATCTATCCACGTCCTGCAGGGCGAACGTGATATGGCGGCAGATAATAAGACCATCGGACGTTTTGAGCTCATCGGCATCCCCCCGGCCCCGCGCGGAGTACCCCAGGTTGAGGTTGCCTTTGACATTGACGCCAACGGTATCCTTCATGTCTCCGCCAAGGATTTAGGGACAGGGCGCGAGCAGTCCATAAAAATTACTGCCTCAAGCGGCCTGTCCGAGGAAGAGATCAGGAAAATGGTCCGGGATGCAGAGGCCCATGCCGAAGAGGACCATAAGAAGAAGGCCCTGGCCGAGGCGAGAAATCACGCCGACACCCTTATATACGCCACTGAGAAATCTATGACCGATTTAGGGGATAAAATTGATGCAACCACCAGGAGCAATGTCGAGGATGCCATTACCCGCCTGAAAAAAACCATGGAAGGAAATGACGCAGAAGAGATTAAGCGCCTTTCAGAGGAGCTGACCAAGGCCTCCCATAAGCTGGCCGAGGCGCTCTATGCCAAAACGGCTCAGGCTGAAGCGGCCGGCGCCGGCGGCCCGGGGGCTGCGGGCGGCGAAGAGCAAGCAAAAAAGGGTGAAGAAGAGGTGGTAGAAGCAGAGTTTGAAGAGGTAAAATAAGATCAATTCGTAAAAAATCCTTTTCACCGCTGAGTACGCAGAGCCCGCAGAGAAAAACTTTAAACTGTTTAATATATTATCTCGACGTTCTCGGCGGTAATTTTGACTTTTCGCGCGACCATCAAGTAAGATAATTGGTTAATATAAAAAGCGGCTTCATCCGGCCAGGCCTATCGCCGGGAAGCCGCTATATTATTACAAAACAGGACCTTCTGATTGCTTAAGCTCATCGAGCTAATAGCTCTTACTCTCTTAATCAGCACACCATTTGGTTATTGGCGGGGTAAAACCCGCAAATATTCTCTGGCCTGGTTCCTTTCCATTCACATCCCCATCCCCGCTCTTTATCTCATACGGAGGACGATGGGGCTCTCACTTTACTACTTGCCGGCCGTTACCGTATTTTTCATTTTGGGCCACATTCTGGGAGCAAGGTTGCACAGGCCCCCGGAAAGCCGGTAGAAAATAAGTGCTACTTGTTAACAACTGACCACTGACATTACAAAAAATTTCACTTGTGAAAAAAGTTTTAATCCATCCTCGATCTATGCTATAAACAAAAATTACCGTTATGCCGAAAGGTAATAGAGGTAGTTTAGTGCTCATCCGGAAACCCTGGATTCCGTAGCCTGCCCCGTACTTGATACGGGGTCAAGCACGGAATGACAGATAAAAGGTATTTTCAGGTGAAAAAAAACTTTTTCAAAAAGTCCATACGTAACCGGATACTTCTGGGTATATTGACAGTCCCGGCCCTTTCTGTCCTTATCTTCATCCCCTGGAGCCTGAACTTTATCGATAAGACCGCACTAAAACAGGCCCAGGAAAAGGTGGAGTTAGACCTCAACTCCGGCCGCGTTATTTATGATGCCGAGCTTTATCACCTATCAAAGTTAATACTCTATCAATCCCTGCGGCCTTCCGTAATTAATGAGATACTTAATGCTGACCCGAAAATGTTGAAAGGGGAATTAGATAAGTTAAAGGACCTGGAAAAGGTTGACATCCTCCTGGTCACTGACCATAAAGGACGGGTACTGGCCCGGGCTGGAAATTCAGAAGTGCAGAGTGATGACCTCTCCACGGATAATTTAATATCAAAGGCATTAAAAGGACAAGGCGTTTATGCCACGGATCTCCTCTCCTTAGAAAGGCTGGCGCGGGAAGAAGGTGATTTAGCTGAACGGGCCCGTATTAAAATTATCCCGACCCCACGGGCAAAAGCAAAGTCAAGGCCAACACACCTCAACAGCGGCATGGTACTGGCGGCTGCTCAACCGGTCATGGCCAACGGCAAAGTAGTAGGAACGTTCTATACTGCACAACTCCTTAATCGCAATTTTGATATTGTGGATAAAACCAGGGATACCGTCTATAAGGATCGCCTCTATAAGGGCCGGATGGTCGGCACCGCAACTATCTTCCAGGGCGAAGTGAGAATCTCGACCAATGTCCAGACAAAGGACGGTCGGCGGGCCATCGGCACCTGTATATCGGCCGAGGTCGGCGAGGCCTGCCTGGAAAAAAGTGAGCGCTGGATCGGCCGGGCCTTTGTGGTCCAAGACTGGTACATCACGGCCTATGAGCCTATCTACGACCTTGATAAAAAGATCATCGGCATACTCTACGTAGGGACGCTGGAGTCGCCTTATGTCGGTTTAAAGGCCGAGCTATTTACCCAGATCGTTCTCTTCGTCATAGGTATTACTCCCTTTGGGGTTCTGATCTCTATATTTGTCTCCAAGAAGATAGTAAGGCCCATAAAAGAACTTGCTGTTGCTACGGAGAAAATTGCCGAAGGTGACTATACCAGACGGGCCATCGTAGAAAGTGGTGACGAGGTCGGGATGCTGGCCTCCTCTTTCAATCGTATGACGGAAAACATCCAGGCCAAGACTGAGGCCTTGGATGAGGCGCAGAAGAGTCTCTATAATTACTCCAAAAATCTGGAAGAGTTGGTTAAAGAACGAACCGAACGGCTTCTGGCTACAGAGATGCGCTATACTAACCTCTTCGAGATAGCCAATGACGCCTTTTTCACGATAGACAGAAATTATATTTTTACCTCTATCAACAGTTACGGAGAAAATCTAACCGGATATTCCAGGAAAGATACTGTAGGAAGAATGCATCTCCTGGACGTCATCCATGCCGATGACCGGGATCTCGTAAAAAATAAGATCGAAAGAGTTCTTGCGGGTAAGGCCTCAACAGTGGGAATCGCTTTCCGTTTAGTGGATAAAACCGGCGCCGAAAAAATTATAGAAATGCACACTTCCGTACTGAAAGAAGGCAAGACCGGCACCGAGATATTGGGCATCGCCAGGGATGTTACGGAACGAAGGAAACTGGAAGAGGAGGTCGCCCGGACCAGGGATGAACTTCAGGTGCTCTTTAACAGCATCACCGATGGCATAGACGTCGTGGACAGAGATTACAACGTTATCAAGGCCAATGAGGGTATGGCCAAACAACGCGGCGTCCCTGTGGAAGATATGATTGGGCATAAGTGCTACGAAATCTTCTACAACCGTCAAAAGCCGTGTGAGAATTGTCTGGTTGAGGAGACCTTTAAAACAGGTAAAACATACTTTAAGACACGAGAGCGAATCAGGAGCGACGGAACAGCAGTCAGCGCCGATGTGTTTACCTTCCCCGTCTTCGACCATAAGGGCCAGGTAATACAGGTGGTAGAGTATTCCCGTGATGTTACAGAAAGAAGGCAGTTAGAACAGCAGCTCCTGCAGGCCCAAAAGATGGAAAGTATCGGTGTTTTGGCCGGAGGGATTGCCCATGATTTCAATAACCTGCTCTCCGGGATACTAGGTTATGCCTCGCTCCTTAAAACCAAGACACAGGAGGGAGATTCCTTATATAAGTATGCCGATACCATTGAGCAATCAGCGGTCAAGGCCGCCCGTTTGACTCAGCAATTACTGACTTTCAGTCGCGGGGATAAATTCCGTACAGAAACAGTGAATATAAATGAGATCGCCGAAGAAACCCTTCAGATCCTGGAGAGGGCTATTGATAAGAATATCTCTATCAAAAAGGAATTCTTGCCGGACATATGGGCTATAGAGGTTGATCCATCCCAAATAGAACAGGTTCTCCTCAACATCTGCATAAATGCCCGGGATGCCATGCCCACCGGAGGCGTGCTAACGATTAAAACAAAAAATGTAACCCTTGAAGAAGAATATTCGGCCGATTACCCGGAGACAGCGCCGGGGAATTATGTCAAGGTCACCATTTCCGATACCGGCACCGGGATAGCCGGAGATATCCAGCACAGGATATTCGATCCATTTTTTAGTACCAAAGACAAAAGCAAGGGAACGGGCTTGGGGTTATCCGTAGTATATGGGGTGATCAAAAATCATGGGGGCTTCATCAACCTCAAAAGTGAACCCATGAAGGGCACTACCTTTGAGGTCTATATCCCGGCGTCAACTAACATAGCTGCCTCATCAGACTCAGACGCATCAGTAAAGGAATCAAGGGGCGGGCATGAAAATATCCTCTTCGTAGATGATGAGGAGGTAGTAAGGGAACTGGGCAGGGAAGTCCTTGAGAGCTACGGATATAAAGTTATACCGGCGTCTGACGGCATCGAAGCCATCAGTATCTATGAGAAACAAAAAGACGGGATTGACTTGATTATTCTGGACATGATCATGCCCAAGATGGGTGGTATCGAGACCTTTGAACGGCTACAAGCTGTCAACCCAGCAGTCAAAGTTATCGTCTCCAGCGGTTATAGCTCAGACGGACACTATCAAGCCGTACTCCAAAAAGGCGCTAAGGGATTTATTCAGAAACCTTATAAGATTAACGAATTAACAGGAATGGTTCGCCAGGTCCTGGACGAGAGTTGAGGAACCATGGAAAGCATACTGATCGTCGATGATGAAAAAAACTATCTGGTTGTATTAAAGGAACTACTATCCGAAGAAAATTATGAGGTCATAACCGCCGAAAATGCCCTGCAAGCCTTAGAAATATTTAAAGAATCTGACCTTGATCTGGTGCTGACGGACATGAGGATGCCTAAAATAGACGGCATAGAACTCCTGGAAAGCATCCGGTCTATTAACAACGAAATCCCGGTAATTATTATGACCGCCTATGCCACGGTAGAAAAGGCAGTCAAGGCCATGAAGAAAGGGGCGTTTGATTACGTCACCAAGCCTTTTCAGAATGAGGAGTTGAAGATAACCGTCCGCAAGGCCATTGACCTCTATAAGCTAAAACGCGAGAATCTGAACCTCAGGCACGAAGTAAGCCGTAAGTATCAATTCGGGAATATCATAGGCAAGAGCCCGGTTATGCTGAAGCTCTATGAGATGATTGAAAAGGTAGCCGGCACCAAGGCTACCGTACTCATCACCGGTGAAACCGGTACCGGTAAGGAACTGGTAGCCAAGGCTGTCCATTATAACAGCCCGCGTAAAAATAATGCCTTTGTCTCGGTAAACTGCGCGGCCATTCCAGAAACCCTCCTGGAAAGTGAGCTCTTCGGCCACGAAAAAGGCTCTTTTACCGGCGCTATCGCGATGCGTAAGGGGCGTTTTGAACTGGCTGACGGCGGCACTATTTTTCTGGATGAAATAGCCGAGATGCCGACAGCCTTACAGGCCAAACTGCTAAGGGCCTTGCAGGAGATGGAGTTTGAACGCGTAGGGGGAACAAAAACACTCAAAATAGATGTACGGGTTATTGCCGCCTCCAACAAGGACCTCAAGAAAGAGGTCGAAGCCGGTACCCTGAGGGAAGACCTTTATTATCGTCTCAATGTGATGCATCTGCGCTTACCCCCCCTTAGAGAAAGACCGGATGACATACCTCTTCTCGCCGCGCATTTCTTGCAAAAATACAGTCAAGAATTAGGAAAAGGCGGCTTGGAAATATCTCCCGCCGTTATGCGCGGGCTCTACACCAGATCCTGGCCGGGCAATGTGCGTGAACTGGAACATGTCATCGAACGGGCGGTTATTCTGGCCTCCGGTCGCGAGATAACACCGGCCGATATGGCTTCAGAATCACAGGAAATAGAAAACATCGACCTGGACATAGACCGCTTTATCCCCATGCAGGTCAAACTAAACGAGGCCCTAGAAGAAGTGGAGGCCAAGATGATAAAAAGGGCGCTGGCCCGCGCCGGAAATGTGCAGGCCCATGCCGCTGCTATGCTGGGAATCACAAAAAGCCTGTTGCAATATAAGATGAAAAAATACAATATCTAACCTCTCATGCCTCCATTTTTTCCCTTGCATATCCATTTAAAAATAGGTTATTAGACTGCAAAATTTGCATCAGTTTAGCTGTTTGAAAAAGTATTTTAAAATCCCTCCCAACCTCCCTTTTCCAAAGGGAGGAGAAACACTTCCCCCTTTGGAAAAGGGGGATTAAGGGGGATTTTTGAGGCGCTGTTTTCTGGACGACTAGCTCTTTTCAAACAGCTAAAGTGTTACCAAAATTTTAATCTCGGATTTTAAAGACTATCGTGGGGGATTTATCGTGAAATTTAAACTGGACATCAACAAGGAAACATTGACCGTAGAGGAAAAAAAATCTTTAGAAGCTATGTGGAGAAATTGCGCACGGCGCATAATCCTGAGCACAACCCTGGCCGGCAGCGGACATCCCGGCGGGTCTCTTTCCTCGCTGCATTTATTAATCATGCTTTATTCTGTAATCAGACATAAACCTGCTGATCCGCGCTGGCCTAAACGGGATCGCGTAGTAATCAGTATGGGCCACATATCACCCGCTGCCTACAGTGTCTTAAGTGAGTTTGGCTACTTTTCTGAGGAGCGCTTTTTACTCGAATTCCGCAAAGCCGGTTCACCCTTTGCCGGACATGTGGAACAAGGCGTACCGGGGATAGAGTGGAATACCGGGAATCTGGGACAGGGGCTCTCCGCCGCCGCCGCCATGGCTTTGGCCTCTAAACTCAAAAAGCAGGATAATCTGGTCTTCTGCCTTATGGGTGACGGTGAGCAGCAAAAGGGCCAGGTCTGCGAGGCCAGACGGTTTGCCTTTAAATATCAACTATCCAACCTTATCGCCATTGTTGACCGTAACAGACTGCAAATCGGCGGCGATACCCAGGAGGTCATGCCACAAAACCTTCGTGCCGAATATAAGGCCAATGGATGGAATGTCATTTACCTGGAAGACGGTCATGATGTGGAGGATATCTTTGCCGCGTTGCGGCGGGTAAAAAACCAGGAAGTAGAAAATCCCCACGCGCCAACAGCAATTATTGCCCGCACCATAATGAGCAAGGGCGTCTCCTTTATGGAAAATCGCAGCAAGTACCACGGACAAACTCTGGGATTAGAAGAAGCGCAAAAGGCCTTGGGCGAGCTGGGCTTTGCTGATGATCTTTCACTGTGGATGGAAAAGAGAAAGAAAAACCAAATCCTGTCCCCCTCAACCCACTATACGCCTCCCCCTCCGTCGATTGATAGCGGCGCTCCCATAATTTATGAGGCCGGGAAAATGACCGACAACCGTTCCGCCTATGGAGCCGCCTTACTGGATATGGCGAAGACTAACAATATCCGCGGCCGCTGCCCAAAAATTCTGGGATTTTCCTGTGACCTGGAAGGGTCGGTCAAGATGGATAAGTTCCGCGACTTATGCCCGGAGGCCTTTTTTGAGGCCGGCATCCAGGAACACCATACGGCATCAATTGCCGGGGCTATGAGCAGAGAAGGGTTTATCAGTTTTTTCAGCACCTTCGGGGTTTTTGGCGTGGGAGAGACATATAACCAGCATCGCTTAAATGACATAAACGAGACCTCCCTTAAACTCGTATGCACCCACCTGGGGCTGGACGTGGGTGAAGACGGGCCTACCCACCAGTGCATTGATTATATCGGACTTCTTTATAATCTTTTTAACTTTTCTATCTTTCTCCCCGCAGACCCGAACCAGACCGACCGGATTGTCCGGTATGTAACGGCTAATCCTGGAAATCACTTTGTCGGGATGGGGCGGTCGAAGATACCGGTCATAACCGATAAAAAGGGTAAACCGTTCTTTGGTCCCGACTATAAGTTTGAACCGGGAAAGGCCGACTGGCTGCGCAGGGGTAAGGACGGCTGTATTATAAGTTACGGGGCCATGATCCCCCGTGCCCTGGCCGCAACAGACATCTTACAGAAAAAATATGGCCTGTCTGTTAGCTTGCTCAATATGGCTTCTATCAAGCCCCTTGATCGGCGCAGCGTGATCAAGGCTGCACAACCCGGGGTTTTAGTAACAGTAGAAGACCATAATATCTATACCGGCTTAGGTAAAATCGTAGGAGATGTCCTGGCTGAAGAAGGTATAAAAACGCATTTCGCAAAATTAGGTGTAACCGGATATGGGGCATCGGGCGTTCCAGACGATTTATACCGTATGCAGGGTCTGGATCCGGTCTCTATAGCCGGAACCGTTAAGCGCCTGATTAAAAAATAAGAGCTGTCAGCCTTCAGCGGTCTGCTTTCAGCTTTAACCTCAGGATTCAAGAGCAAAAGTTAATTATCCTGACTTCTGTATTTTCATCCATCACTCATCCCGTCCAACTGAAAAGCGCTCCTACGGAGGTTGAAGCGATCCCCTGGCGTATCATTCCGTAGGAGCGGCATCCCGGCTGCTGATAGCTACAAAAATTTCACTATAGTAAAACTGCACCCTGCCGATAAGCGTAACAAATGCCGGCACACAAAGGTACCAGATAATGGTCAAGGAACAACTGATTGAATGGCTTAAATCAGGAAAGGACATGCCTGTTCTCTCATGTACAGCCACCAAAGTGATGAAAATGGCCGTGGACGGGGCTAGTGCTCAGGAATTAGCCAAGGTCATCTTAGAATCGCCGGCCCTTACGGCCAAGGTCTTGCGCCTTGTTAACTCGCCCTTTTATGGCCTCTCACAAAAGGTCTCCACCATCCAGCACGCTATTGCCCTCCTGGGGTTCAAGATGGTCTGTAATCTGGTGCTGAGCATTTCCATCGTCGAGGCCTTTGCCTTGAAGAAAAAAGGGAGATTTGATCACAAGAGGTTTTGTCGCGACGCCTTTTGTTCGGCAGTAGCCGCAGATATGATTGCCCGCGAATGTGGTTGCCAGGAACCGGAAGAGGTCTTTGTGCTCGGGCTCTTACACGATATCGGAGTGCTGGTCATGGCCACCTATCAGCCTGACCTCTTTGATACGGTCTTAGAAAGGAAAGAGGCATCCGGGCAACCCATGAAGGCTATTGAACAGGAGATTATGGGCATCGATCACACAGAGTTAGGAGAAATCATCGCAGAGCAATGGTGCCTGCCTCCTGCCATTCGCCTTACTATAAGGTATCACCATGACCCGGATCGGGTGGTCAGTGAGCACATTCACGCCCAAAAACTGTGCCGGATCATCTACCTCTCAGATATTATGCTGGAGATATTCAGGGGAGAAGACGGGCATAGAACAGCCCAATTCTCCCGGGAAGCAAGACGCTTCTTTAAGTTCACCCAGGATCAGATAAATTCACTCCTGAATTCCTTTGTAACCAGGGTCAAGGACCTGGCCGATGTTTTTGAGATCAATACGGCTGATATCAGGGACTATTACCAGATACTTCAGGAGGCGAACACTAAGCTCGGAAAGATTAACATAGAATATGATGTCTTAGTCAAAAAACTCCATCAGGAACAGGAAAAGCTGGCTGTTGAATCGGCCCGGGTTCAGGAGTCGGAAGAGAAGTATAGACAACTTTTTGAAAATGCCTCTGATGCTATAGCCATCCTGGATTCCAATGAAAAACTGCTGGAAGTAAACAAGAAATTTTATGAAATGTCCGGTTACAACAGGGAAGAAATAACCGCCCTATCCTTACAGAATCTGTTTTCCGCGCATGATGTGGATAAGTTTTTGAAAAGTCTGGGTCTTTTGAAAAAACAGGGCGCCCTTTTAAAGCCTCTCAACCTGGTTGCGGTGACAAAAGAAGGTAAAGAACAGGATATTGAGGTCAAGTTAAGCTGTCTATGTAAAGATGGCAGCCGGACCAGTTTTCAGGCCATTATACGGGATGTAACTCATAGGAAAAAAGAAGAAGAGATAAGGATTCAGCAGGAAAAATTAAAGGCTGTAATAGAGATGGCCGGGGCTGCTGCCCATGAACTGGCTCAGCCTATGACCGCCCTTCTGGGGATAACGGAACTCTTAATGCTCAAGATAGCGCCGGAATATCCAAACTATCAGACTATAGACACCATTTACAAGCAAGTACATAAAATGGCTGAAACGACACAAAAAATAAGCAGGATTACCAGATATATCATCAAAGAGTTCCCCGGGGGCATCAAGATAGTAGATATTAACGAGGCATCCAAACCCTCCCTCCTGAACGATTCCAACCCAAAAACATCGTTTAATTAAGCAGTCAGCGGGCAGGCCGCCCTACATCTGCTGATACCTATCAGCCCATCCTGTATCCACCATCAAAAAAATTAAAAACCCTGTTGACCCTGATAAATCAGGGTGATAGATGGGTTTGAGCTAACCAAGCCTGTCACCGCACCAGTCGCGGCTGGAAGCCGCTCCTACGGATAGGGGATCGTTCTCTCCGTAGGA
>QYQD01000178.1 GCA_007280345.1 Deltaproteobacteria bacterium
AATATATCGAAATGTTTTACAACAGGCAGCGCCGACAGAAAAGACTGGGGTATCTGTCCCCAGTGGCATACTCACAGAAATTCTATGCAAAACAGCTTGCAGCATGAAAGGTTTGGTGTCCACTATTGACATCCGAGGTCAGACTACCAACGCCTCAATAGTGTGGATTCGGTCACTGCCAATCGCGAACTACGCGGGCTAGTACAGTTGGGTTTGATCGAACAGTATAGCACGCGGCGATGGGCGTATTACACCTTAACCGTGCCTGCTGAAGTGAAAGTGCCTCAACTACTACAGACCGACGAAGAGAAAGTTTTAGCGCACGTGCGGAAACATGGTTTCATTAAACGAGGGAAATGCCAACAGCTACTTGCAGTTACTGAGATTCGAGCGAGGTACCTGCTTCAAAAGATGCGGAAAGGAGGTCTTCTTCGGCTTGAGGGAAGCCGGAGAGGGTCAAGGTATGTTTTACCTTAGTATTTATAGATATTATGGACAAGTTATGGACACTACTTGTCCATAACTATTCCTTTTGTCCATTAATATTGAAGTGTTTGTTTTCTTCTTACTCCTAGACGTTAGGCGGGACGCCAGGGTGCTGTTTAAAATTATCACTTTTCGTTTCCAGGTTTTTGAATAGCTTTATATTTTATGATAGAAATTAAGCGCCGTGGCGCGGATGATTTTATGAATACATCGGCAAGAAAGGAGAATATACTCGCAGAAAAGGACTGGATAAGGAAACAAATAAGTTGCTGGAGCGGCGTTATCCCAATATTCTCATTGCCGGCCGCGTCGCAAAGCTCACCGGGGAGGAGGCAAGGCATATTCGGGACCGGGGATCCAACAATCGGTATTACTTGCATTTGATCATGGCCTTGGTTCGAGAGCATGGCCCGGTGAGTCGGGAGAAGATCGACCGTTTGCTGCTGGTATATTGTTTCAATTGAATTCGGACAAAAATTAGAGCAAAAAGGTGTTAGTTGAACGCAGCGCGAAAGCGTGATAAAGAGACAGGAGGAAGAAGATGCATGAGCGAACCACCTGCCAGACCAAAAATCTATCATATTACCCATGTAGATAATCTGCCATCTATCCTGGCAGCGGGAGGTATTGATTCCGATGCCAAGCGGATCAGTCAAGGTACGGGAAACACAAATATCGGCATGACGGAAATCAAACAGCGCAGACTGACACTGGATGTCGATTGCTATTCAGGCACCAAAGTCGGCGAGTACGTCCCATTTTACTTTTGTCCCCGCTCGATCATGTTGTACCTGATCTACATGGGAAATCATCCAGATTTAGCCTACACAGGTGGTCAACGGCTCATTTTGCATCTCGAAACGGACCTCTATTCTGTGGTACAATGGGCTGAGGCCAACAACCGCCGTTGGGCTTTCAGCAAGAGCAACGCCGGGGCATTTTACGCGCGGTTTAGAAAAAGCCTGGACAACTTGCACGAGGTGAACTGGGACGCTGTTGCAGCTCGGGACTTTCGCGACTCAATCATCAAAGAGGGTAAGCAGGCCGAGTTCCTGCTATTCGATAATTGCCCCTGGAAACTTATCGAACGGATTGGCGTGATTGATGAGCAAATAGAGAGACAGGTCATTGCGATTATCCGGCAAAATAGGTATAAACCTATTGTAAGTGTTCAGCCTGACTGGTATTATTGATGCTCAGTGGAGGCATAACCATGATAGATCTGAAACAAGACGACATTCTCACCGCAGACGTAGAGGCTTTGGTCAATACAGTCAATTGCGTAGGAGTGATGGGACGAGGGATTGCTCTTCAATTCCGCAAGGCCTTTCCCGAGAATTTTAAAGAGTATAAGGCTGCGTGCGACCGTGGTGAATTGCGCCCCGGCAAATTGTTTATCCATGAGCAAGCTCGACTGACCAATCCCCGCTACATCATCAATTTTCCCACTAAGGTCCACTGGAAGGGTAAGAGCCGGATTGAGTATGTCGATGCCGGATTGGACGCCTTGGTACAGGAGGTGCGTCGGCGCGGCATTCGTTCGATCGCCATTCCGCCGCTGGGCTGCGGCCTGGGTGGACTGAAGTGGAGCGATGTGCGACCGCGGATTGAGCGTGCTTTCGAAGCCATGACCGATGTGCACGTACTGCTATACGAACCGAAAGGCGCGCCGCAAGCTCCTGACATGCAAAAAACAGCACGAAGGCCGAAAATTACTGTTGGGCGTGCTGCTTTGTTGGGGCTGATGAACAAATACCTGAATGCATTGATGGACCCCTTTGTGTCTTTGCTGGAAATCCATAAGCTGATGTATTTCATGCAGGAAGCCGGAGAGGGACTGAAGCTTCGTTACAGCAAGGCAATTTATGGTCCCTATGCGGAAAACCTGCGCCATGTACTCAGTCATATCGAAGGGCATTTCATTCGAGGCTACGGCGATGCCGAAGACAACCCGGAAAAGCAGATTGAATTGATTTCAGATGCTGCCGATCAGGCCATGGCATTACTTGATCGTCATCCCGAAACTCGCAAGCGCTTTGACCGAGTGACAGACTTAGTTAAAGGGTTTGAGACGCCTTTTGGTTTGGAGTTACTCTCAACAGTCTATTGGGTAGCTACGCGCGAGGGATGTGTCACCGCAGAACAAGCCATCGAGAAGACACATTCATGGAATCCTCGAAAGCAGATGTTCGAACCGGATCATATCTGGATCGCTTGGGACGTTCTCCAGCGGAAAGGCTGGCTACCCATGGTCAATGGAGATAACCATTTATCAAAGAAAGACCATTGATTAACAAAGACCGGTGTGTCCTATAATCGCATAATTGTCTATATTTCAGCAAGTTGGCTTTGTTAAAACAGAGACGAAGGTGAAAAATGGGACAATCCCATATCCTCTTGTCAAGAAGAAAATAGCCCTGTAAAGAAAAATGAGCGATTGTCAGCTATACGCAAAATTGGCTCGATTTTTAGGCGTGCTTACCCCTGGCTCCTTTCAAGGTTCTTTTGGTTTTTAATTGACGAGTCTCTCACCAAAAGCGAACTCTGTACCTGAGCGTTACGTTATCCGACATGCCACACGGAAGGTAGCTGCCCATAATCCCTTATCCAGATTACAAAGTTTAGTGAGAGGCCCTGATATTGTCCCTCCCGAGGTCGTATGCCGCGACGTTGATGATGGGGATCTCTCGTTAGGATGTAAAAACGGGATGTTCGTGCAGAACGTGCGTAGAGTAAACAAAAAGAAGCAATCTCGAAAACCGGAAGGCTGACTGAAGCTCCCCGCCGCAAGCAGCGGGGAATGCGCTCGCTATGCATGTTCAAAACTTTCTTACCTGGAAAGCACGTTCATAACGACCCTTATGGTGCACGGATGGAGAAAGGTTATGAAGAGGGTCGGAATCTTCCCTTCTCGGGTCGGACCAAATTAAGTCTTTGAATTTAAATAGAATATGCTAAAAATCTGCCCAGATTTGGGTCTTAAAACCACCATTTGTGGCTCAAAATGAGGCACCTGAGAAAAGTGATCTGAGATGCCGAGGGCAAACTGGCACTATGTACGGGACGTGCATAGCAAGTGGTCGGTTGCCAAGAAGAAGGAGTGGATGCGCTTCGACAGCCTGAGAGTGTTTAGAGTACCGGTTGCGCCCCCCGGAACGGCTGCCGAATGACAGACGGCCAAATTAACTGGATTTTCGGCGGAAATTCTGATAAGAGGTAACCTCCGTCTCCGGGCACGATGATAAGGAAATGGTGAAGATACCCAACACGGAAAAACCAAAAAGGAGAAACCAATGGCATCCGAAAGCAGGGAAACGCGGCTGAAACAGAAGGCCGGATGGGAAGTGAAGTTGCAGAAGCGTCTGGCGCTTCTTGCGGAGAAGGGGGCGGACAAGAAGAAGATCGCGCGCGATGTGCTCGTCAAGGAATTGAAGGCAAAGATCAAGGAATCGCAGGTCCGTCTGCGGGCGATCGACGCCACGGAGAAGCGAACGGCGGAGTTGGCCACGATCAAGGCGGAGCGCCTGGCAAGGCCCAAGGAAGAGGTCTCCAAGGCAAAGAAAGTCGCCGAGCCGCCCCCCGAAGCCAAGCCCAAGAAGAAAAAGAAGAAGGAAGAGGGCGCAGAGCCTCAGCAGACTTAGCCCTTTTTCCCCACGCCGCGCGGCGATAATCCCCGCCGCTTTGGGGAGCCCTCACCGGAAGTCTGATTGAAGCTCCCCGCCGCAAGCAGCGGGGAATGCGCTCGCTATGCATGTTCAAAACTTTCTTACCTGGAAAGCACGTTCATAACGACACTTAGGTTGCACGGATGGAGAAAGGTTATGAAGAGGGTTGCACCGGGGAGGTATGCGGAAAGGTCCCGGACATGAGCAATGCACAATCCGGCGTTGACTGAACGCTGATCTTTGTGTATACTACGAAACATCAAACGGGCCTGACGGCCCGATTTTTTTTGTTTTACAACCATTTTTTTGGGAATTCATCAGTTTTAGGAAGGCAAGAATGATCAACGCAACGAATGTCGCCCTCGCCTACGGCAAGAGGGTTATTTTTAAGGACGTCAACATCAAATTCACCCCCGGCAACTGTTACGGACTGATCGGCGCCAACGGCGCCGGCAAATCCACCTTTCTCCAGATCCTCGCCGGCGAAATAGAACCGGACAAGGGAGAAATCACGGTTGGGGCCGGCGAGCGGATTGCGGTGCTGCGGCAGGACCATTTTGCCTTTGACGAGGAAACGGTCTTCCATACCGTCATCATGGGGCACCGAAGTCTCTACCGGTTGATGGCCGAGCGGGAGGCGCTCTACGCCAAGCCCGATCTCTCGGAAGCGGACGGCCTTCGCTGTGGGGAGGTCGAGGGCGAATTTGCGGCGATGAACGGCTATGAGGCTGAATCCGAGGTGGCGGTGCTGCTCAACGGTCTCGGCATTCATGAGGATCTGCGCCAGAAGAAGATGAAGGAGCTCGATGGCGGCGACAAAGTGCGAGTGCTGCTCGCGCAGGCCTTGTTCGGTAACCCGGACATCCTTCTGCTTGACGAGCCGACAAACAATCTGGACCAGCAATCCATCACCTGGCTGGAGAATTTCCTTTTCCGATTTCAGAACACGACCATTATCGTTTCCCATGACCGCCATTTTCTGAATCAGGTCTGCACCCATATGGCGGATATCGACTTCGGCCGCATCCAGGTGTATGTTGGGAACTACGACTTCTGGTACGAGGCCAGCCAGTTGATTCTCAAACAGAGGCAGAATGAGAACAAAAAGGCCACTGCCCGGGCCGACGAGCTCAAGGCGTTCATCCAGCGTTTCAGCTCCAACGCTTCCAAGGCGAAGCAGGCCACTTCGCGGAAAAAACTGCTGGAAAAGCTCACCATCGAGGACATGCCGGTCTCGTCGCGGAAATACCCCTATGTGGTGTTCAAGCCCGGGCGGCCCTGCGGCGACGTCATCCTTGAGATCAAGGACCTCTGCAAGGAGGTGGACGGGGTCACGGCCTTGCACAATTTAACCCTCACCGTCAACAAGGGGGACAAAATCGCCTTTGTCGGCGACAGCACCCTGGCCAGGACGACCCTTTTCCAGATCCTGACCGGGGAGATGGCGCCGGACAGCGGCAGCTTCCGCTGGGGCCAGACCATCTCCACCGCCTATTTTCCCAAGGAGAACAGCGACTACTTCGCTCATGACCTGAACCTGATCGAATGGCTTCGCCAGTTTGCGCCCATCATCGAGGGCGAGAACTTCGTCCGCGGGTTTCTCGGCCGGATGCTCTTCTCCGGCGAAGAGGCGCTCAAGCAGGTCGGCGTCCTTTCCGGCGGCGAGCGGGTCCGCTGTATGCTGGCGCGGATGATGCTGGCCGACGCCAACACTCTCATCTTGGATGAGCCGACCAATCACCTGGACCTTGAATCGATCACCGCCCTCAATAATGGCCTCATCGCCTTCCCTGAGGTGGTACTTTTCGCTTCCCATGATCATCAGTCCGTCGTAACCGTGGCGAACCGGATCATCGAGATTACGCCGACCGGGATCATCGATCGGATGACAAATTATGACGATTATCTGGAAGACGCGGAGGTGACGAGGCTCAGGGGTGAGCTCTGCCCGGCAATGGCGAGCTGAATCTCTAACCCTCCTAGAGAAATATCCAATCACCCAGGAGAATAAGCAATGTCCGGAAAAGAGGCCGGCGTCGGCCGGGGGGTTGCCCGGCGGCTGACCAAAAAAGAAATCAACGACTGCCCTATGACCAAGTGGCGGGGACCGGTTCACGTCATCCGCACTGCCGGGGAGCTGGCCGATGCGGTCCGGCATTTGGCAAAGGAAACCCTGCTAGGGTTGGACACGGAAACCAGGCCTGCTTTCAAAAGGGGAGAGAGTTACCCGCCGTCACTGCTGCAGCTCGCAGGCGAACAGGAGGTTTTCATTTTCCAGTTGCAGTACCTCGGCCTGCCCAAACCGCTTCGCCGCCTCTTGGCGCAGCCTGAGATCACCAAGGCCGGCGTCGCTCTGACGTGTGATATCAGGGAATTGCAGGAACTGGCCCCCTTCCAGCCAGCACGGTGCGTGGACCTCGACAGGATGGCCAGAGAAGCGGGCCTTCTAAATCAGGGCTTGCGGGGACTTGCCGCCGTTCTGCTGGGGCTTCGCATCTCCAAGGCAGCCCAGACTTCCAATTGGGCACAGAGAACACTAACCCCGATGCAAATTCGATATGCGGCCACCGATGCCTGGCTGGGCCGGACACTCTTTCAAAAACTCCTGCAGATCAGGGATTCAGGAGACTCGGCAGGCTCCTAGCCTTTTTTCTCCTTCTTGGCTCTTTTCGCGGCCTTTTTTTCCTTCAGGGTCTTGGCCGGTTCCTTCTTGGTTTTCTTTTTGCTGTCCATGCCTTTACTCATGCTTTTTCACCTCCGGGGTCAGCAATAATTCGGCATGCGTATGCCTAAACTAGTAACAGGGGGCTAAAGACGGCCAGTAATGCTGTGGATGGGCGCATGTTGTACTTACCGGTTCAGCGCTCAAATATCTTGTTCTTTCGCGACCTTAGCTAGAAGCTGGTTTCTTGTCAACAGAAAACAGTTTCAAGGTCGGCTTTTGACCGCTTAAAGGTTCAATCCTCTTTGGCACCCCCGACGATTCTCTCGAACTGGGCTAGGCGCACAGCGAGCGTGTACCGGAACGGCACCATCACCTACCGGGTCGAGCTTTGTCTGCGCGCCATGGCGGCCCAATCCGGCGTTGACTGAACGCTGATCTTTGTGTATACTACGAAACATCAAACGGGCCTGACGGCCCGATTTTTTTGTTTTACAACCATTTTTTTCGGGGTTCATAGCGTGAACAAGGAACATCAGAGAGAGGTTGACCGACGGCGCACTTTCGGCATCATCAGCCATCCTGACGCCGGAAAAACCACCCTTACGGAAAAACTGCTCCTCTTCGGTGGAGCCATTCAACTGGCCGGGGCCGTGAAGGCTCGAAAGGCTGCCCGCCATGCTACCAGTGACTGGATGTCCATTGAGAGGGAGCGCGGCATATCGGTTACCACTTCGGTGATGAAATTCAACTACCGTGATTTCGAGATAAACCTGCTTGACACCCCCGGGCACCAGGATTTTTCTGAAGACACGTACAGAGTCCTCACGGCGGTGGATAGCGCCCTCATGGTGATAGACAGCGCAAAAGGCGTGGAAGCGCAGACGGAAAGACTGATGGAGGTTTGTCGACTGCGTAATACTCCGATCATAACCTTCATCAACAAGCTGGACCGGGACGGGATGTCCCCCCTGGATGTGCTTGCGGACATCGAAGACAAGCTGCAGATCGAGTGTACACCGCTCTCCTGGCCGATCGGAGGGGGCAAGAGGTTCAAAGGAGTGTATGACTTCTACCGTAAGAAACTGCGCCTTTTTACTCCGGGGCAGGAGACCAGGGATCAGAACGAGGTAACGGTCACCGACCTGGCCGATTCTCTGCTGGATGAAATCCTCGGCACCCAGGCTGATGATTTGCGCCGAGACGTGGACTTGATCGAGGGCGCGGCAAACCCCTTTGAACATGAGCACTATCTGAAAGGGAGCCAGACCCCGGTGTTTTTCGGGAGCGCTATCAATAATTTTGGCGTCAAAGAGCTGCTTGACGCCTTCGTTGAGATGGCTCCCGCCCCTGGGCCCAGGGCCGCCGTCTCGCGTGAAGTCCACCCCTACGAAGAACCATTTTCGGGGTTCGTCTTCAAAATACAAGCGAATATGGACCCGGCGCACCGAGACCGCATTGCCTTTCTCCGAATAGCTTCAGGCAAATTCACGCGCGGGATGAAAGTCCGCCACAACCGGATCGGGAGAGAGGTAACCCTGGCCAATGCCACTATTTTTATGGCTCAGGACCGCACGAATGTGGAAGAGGCTTACCCTGGAGACATCATCGGTATCCACAATCATGGAACCATCAAGATCGGGGATACCTTCAGCGAGAAGGAACCCCTCCAGTTCACGGGCGTTCCAAATTTTGCCCCGGAACACTTCCGGCGAGTACGCCTGAAGAACCCCATCAAAGCCAAACAACTGCAAAAAGGCCTGACGCAGTTGGCGGAAGAGGGGGCGGTTCAGGTCTTTCGGCCGGTCCAGGGAAACGACTACATCCTGGGAGCAGTGGGGATTCTACAATTCGACGTAACCGTCGCACGCCTCAAAGGCGAATACGGTGTAGATGCGGTCTATGAACCGGTAGAATACACAACGGCGCGATGGGTCAGCTGCCAGGACAAGAAAAGAATGGAAGGGTTTCAAAAGAAACACCTGCTCAACATGGCGCATGATGCAGAAGGACACCTGGCCTACCTGGCGCCCAGCGAGTGGCGTCTTGGTTTCGTGATGGAAGACTGGCCTGATATTGTTTTCCTCAAGACCCGCGAACACAACTGACACCTACGGGAAAAAATACGAAGGCTGGGGTCTTGCAATATTGTCAAGGAATTTCCTGAATGCTTACCATGGACTGGGGGGATTTGAACTCGGAATGGCAAGTGCACAGGGGCAAGATCGCGAACGCCTGTCACGTAGAGTTTGTTGTGGCTACGCTAAATCTTGGATAACCGATGCTTCGCACGCGCTATTGCCTTCGTCGCAGTTACCAGGAATGCCATTTTCTCTGTCGCCTTGCTCGTCTTCGTCCAAATGCTTCACTTTCTCCAGAAGATGTGACTCAATCAATTTGGCTGCTTGAAGCTTTGGAGAATTTACAAAACCTTCTTCGGTTGCCGAGAGTCCCTTTAAAAGATGCGAAAAAAGTTTTTGTATAGGTTTGAGCAGACTAGCCGGCCTGATCCCCGAATCCTTCACAACCTGCGTCACCTCGTCAGCCAGTTTATCGAGATGATCTAAGCCTGTGGTGTCACCTTTTGGCATCATATTTTGTAATAGTTCGGTCGGTGTAGACATGGTCTCCTGTGTGAACCGCTGATCCAAGGATAGATTTTGCTCAAATTGCAAGCTTGCTTCAAGGCTGGATATGGATTTCAGCGCGTTGATTTTCATGAGCTCGCTCACCGCATGATCTATATCACCCGAAAGGAAATCTCTCAGGATCTTGTCGATGGTCCTCATAGCTTTCTCAATATCTTTCAACTCCTCCTTGTTCAGGTTACCATCCACCATAACAGAAAGTTCTCGACTTGCGCCGAGGCTTAAACTTTGGCCCTGAACCCCGGTAAAATCTCCCCCTATGCATCTCACACCTTCATAAGTGGCACAGGCCGTATGATATTGCGAAGCGGATGAGAGCGTCACTTTGTCCCCTTCGGCCGTGACAATTGTAACATCCGTATCCTGCTGAAGCGAACTTGTGACTCGGGTTACTTCTGAGGCGCTGTAATCTCTACCGCCCGTGGCTAGACTCGTGTGGTCTGCAGTACTGAAATCATATGACGCTATTGAATTCATATCGCTGCACTCTCCTTCCTGTATCGTCAAGTTTTTCGGACATGCTTGTTCTCCTTTATCGGCCATATCTAAGAAAACTAAAAACATTCCCTCACGTTCTGATTCAATAGGGGATAAATGGTACCCCACGTCCGTCCCCGCAAGCTGAGATAGAAAAAAATCTTTTCGTTTAAGTAAGTCCTCTCATTAGCCGAAAAGCCATAATGAATCATTAGAAATGTAAGACTGCGAGAATTCAATGGCAGATACGTATTCTCCGTGTCAGGAACAGGCAGAAGGTATTATTAAGTTGCGTGGCGAAATAGGCGTCCACCATCTTGACGACTTATATGAGTGCCTGAAAGATCGATTTGTGCTGGAGCAAGATGTGACTCTGGACTGTCAGGAAGTTGTGCAGATGGATACAGCCGCTATACAGGTTTTAATAGCCTTCAAAAAATCTCTTACCAAAGGTCACAAGCTGACCATTAAAAATATATCGCCGGCCCTAGAAAAAGTATGGGAAATAATCGGGGTCAAACAGATATTCCTGAGAGAATAGGTGGGAACTCCATATGGAAAAACATGTCCTGGTAGTTGATGATTCACCCACTCTGCGCGCCAGCATCTCTTTTTGCCTGACCAACGCCGGTTACAGGGTATCTGAGGCTGTGAACGGCCAGGATGGGCTCGCCCGGCTGCAAGAGATGGAGTCCCAAAAGAAGTTGCCGGCGTTGATTATCTCAGACGTGAATATGCCCGAAATGGACGGCATAACCTTTATAAAAGAAGTCAAAAAAACAAACTTGAAGTTTATCCCAATTCTTGTTCTGACCACCGAATCACAAGAAGCGCAGAAATTGAGAGGAAAGTCTGCCGGAGCCGCGGGCTGGCTTTTGAAACCTTTTCGGCCGGAACAACTCCTTTGGGTCGTAAGAAAGTTTGTTCGTTGAGAATAGACTATGGAACAGGACGAGCTTTTACAGATCTACTTTTCAGAAGCTGAAGAATTGTTGCAAACCATGGAACATAGCCTGATGACCCTGGAATCTGATCCACAAAATCAGTCCGTTATTAACGAGGTCTTCCGGGCGATGCACACCATGAAGAGCAGCTCGGCTATGGTCGGCTTTACTCAGCTCTCTGAACATACCCATCTCCTGGAAAACCTCCTGGAAAGGATACGCAGTAAACAACTGTCCATAACCCAAAATCTGGTCTCCTTTCTCCTGGAAAACCACGATCTTATAAAATCGGCGGTGGAAAATGCGGCCCAGGGAAAGCCGGACGTAGGGCTGGATGCCTTTCCGGCCATGGCCGAAAAAGTGAAACGGTTTCTGGGGCTCGCCGCAGAACAAGAAGAAGGCCGGGTAACTGCGCCAATAACTACCGGCATGCCCGGCGGCCAGAAGGAATCTTCTAAGGGATCTTATTATGAGATTAATATGCGCTTTCGCAAGGACATCTTTCAGATCGGACAGGATCCGCTAATGCTGCTGTATGAACTGGGAGATTTAGCTGAGATAATATCCGTAGAGACAGACCTGTCTTCTCTGCCGCCATTTATGGAAATGGACCCCTACCAGCTTTACCTTACCTGGCGGCTCCTGATCAAAACCGACCGACCTCTGCCCACTATAGAAAAGGTGTTCGTCTTTGTCCGGGAAGATGAATTAAACCAGATTTCCATAAGAGACGTATCATCACATTTTCGGGACGGGGTGGACACCAGAATGGCTGACAAGCCGCTGGGAGAGATATTAATTGATCAAAAATTGGTCAGCGAGCAGGAAATACAAGAAGTCCTCACCCAGCAGAAAAAAGTGGGAGAAGCTTTATTAGAAAAGGGCAAAATCTCTTCAGATGAACTAAACAAGATCGTTGACCTCCAGGAAAAAAGCCGGGCTGTCCTTCGTAAGTCCACGGTACGAGTAGATACAGATAAGCTTGACCAGCTCGCAAACATGGTGGAAGAAATGACCATACAACTGGCACGAATTTCCGCCATCCTGGGGGATTTGCCGCCGGACGTCACCAGGAAATTAGGCAGTGAGCCGGATATCCTGAACAGGATTGGCCGGGAGGTGCAGGAACAGGTTATGCGTCTCCGCATGTTTCCTATCGAAGGCACATTTCAAAGGTTTCAAAGAATGGCCCGGGACCTGGCCCGGGAGCAACATAAGCAGATTAAGATTATTCTGGGCGGGGGAGAGACAGAACTGGACAAGGATGTTATCGAACACATAAACGATCCTTTAACGCATATAATACGCAATTGTATTGGCCACGGGATCGAAGTTCCTGACGAAAGAAAACAGTCGGGCAAATCCCCGGAGGGAATCATCAACCTTAATGCTTACCAACAGGAAGGCAAGATATACATCGAAATTAAGGATGATGGCCGCGGTATCGACGCAGAAGCAGTGCGGCAAAAAGCTATAGAACGGGGCCTGATCAAAGAAAACGACCAGCCCTTGCCTAAAGAGATTTACAAGTTTCTATTTATTCCTGGATTTTCCACCGCTAAAAAGGTCAGTTCCATATCCGGCCGCGGGGTAGGGATGGACGTAGTACAGAATAACATTCAGCAATTGGGAGGGACGATCGATATCTTTTCCGAAAAGGGCAAAGGAACTACCTTCGTCATAAAGCTTCCTTTAACCCTGGCGGTTATTGATGGTATGTATGTCGGCGTAGGGGCCGATATTTTTGTCATACCCTTACTAACTGTTCTAAACATAGCCAAGCTTAAAAAAGGCAACTTAAAAACCATAGAAGGCAAGGGTGAGGTAGTGCGTTTGGGGGATTCATACGTGCCGCTCATCCACCTGGATAGAATCCTGGGTGTAGAACGCCGGCAAACAGATACAGAACCATTGGTCGTTTTTGTAAGCAGCGAAAAAAAGATTCTGGGCCTGGTTGTGGGCGAAATACTCGATCATCAGCAGGTCGTAATTAAAAACCTGGAAAAAAATTTCTGTAGAATTTCCGGGATTGCCGGAGGCGCTATTATGCCTGATGGCAGCGTAGCTCTCGTCCTGGACGTATATGGTCTGGATCATCTATTCTTTGGTCGAAACCGGGTCCATGAACCAGTCCATTGAAATAAAAAAAGGGGGTTATTCCCATGCTTAAATTACTTAAGTCCTACATCAACAAAAAGTTGCGCTTCAAGATTCTGATTGCACTAACATTGATGGTTTCGTAAAAAGTCGTTTTTAGCTTAAG
>QYQD01000079.1 GCA_007280345.1 Deltaproteobacteria bacterium
CGAAACCAATCGATCCTTCCTACCCCTATAGTAACCTCAAGCAGATCAAGATACTCCTGGACACCGGTTTCCACCGGTGTGACGACTTTTGCAAGAGCCTCATTGTAGAATAATTCTGTGGTAGCGGGTTAAGATTTATATCCATTCTCCGTGTCTTCGTGACTTTGTGGCTGAATGGTTTTTGATTTCAATGCCCGATGTAGTTTAACAATTTATAGATAAGCTTGGCGGCCAGGAAGTCCGGGGCCACGTTGCCCGGTTGTGGGGAAAGCTCAACGACATCAAAGGCCAGAATATGCTTTTCCCGGGCAATATGCCGCAGAAAAAAGAGCAAATCATACCAGCCCAGGCCGCCCGGTTCGGGGGTGCCTACGGCCGGCATGATGGACGGGTCCAGGACATCAAGGTCTATAGTTATATAGACTTCGGGCAGTAACCGGGTCAATAATTCCTGTAGGACCGCCTCTCGATCGGTCAGCACTGCGGGGGCATAAAATGGTTTAAGCCCGCTGCTCTTTATAAATACGGCCTCTTCACGGCTGAGGGAGCGTATCCCCACCTGTTCAATGGGATTATATTCCATGGCCCGGCGCATAACGCAGGCATGGCTAAAAGGGGTATTTTGATAGGAATTTCTCAGATCGGCATGGGCGTCGAATTGTAATATGGAAAAAGATGGCTTATAGTCAGCAACGGCCTTTATGGCTCCCAGGCTGACCGAGTGTTCGCCGCCAAGGACTACCACTGTTTTTCCCCGCTGCAGGAGTGGCAGGCAGGCTTCGTGGACAGCCTCTATCATGGCTTCGGGCGAGGAGGCAAGAGGCTCTAACTCGCCCAATGTGGCAATGCCGGCTTCGCTTACGTCCTGGTCTGTCTCTTCGTCGTAAAGCTCTAAAAAACGCGAGGCATTAATAATGGCCAGGGGCCCTTCGCGGGTTCCGCTCCGAAACGACGTGGTGCCATCATAACGAACCGGCACAATTACTGTTTTTGAGGATTCTAAGAGCGTTTTATCGTCTTCTAATCCGCCGAAGTTAAAGCCGGTCATCTCCTTAAATGCTTATCTGCATCCTCTCATCACGCATAAAATTTTCTACCTTGCGGATGATTTTCGGGAACTCCAGGCCCCGTTCCAGATTCCTTATTTCTATCTTTTCAAGGCTAAACAATCTTTTGACATCTTCTATGGCCTTTTGTCCATCAAATTCTTTGCAGGAGAAGATATCCAGACTGAGATACCGCTTTTCCGGGAAGGTATGAATACTTATATGGCTTTCTGCAATGAGGACAAACCCCGATATTCCCCAATCCTCCGGCCTTACGCCGGAGTAACGGAATACATAGGGCGGCATTATCTTGGTCATCTCGATTTCTGCCGGATAGTTACTCAAAAAATCGTAGATATAGTTTATATCCGACAACTTATCCCGGTCAGAACCATACCCGTCCACCATCAGATGTTGTCCAAAGCCCAATTCTATATTTTCCAAATTGCATTACCTCCCCTAAAAAGTAATGTGTCCCTGCTAAGGACCAACCTAAAAGATGGGCGGTGAAACCACCCACAATATTTTCGCAACGCCTTTTCCGATATTTTCCACACAATGTACCTTGCTGGCCTTAAAGTAAAAACAATCACCCTTATGTACCGTATGTTTGGCCTTATCCAAGTGGAGCATTACGGTTCCTGACAACACAAAACCGAATTCTTCTCCTTCGTGCGAAACTTCCTCCCAGGTTTTTTCCTGGGGCGAAAGGGTAACCAGTACCGGGTCCATCAGACGATTTTGGGCTCCCGGTACAAGGAGTTCCACCCTTAAAGTATCGGTGGAATCAGATGTGATAACCCTACTGGATTTGGGATAAAGCTCCTTTTCTGGTGACGCCTCCCTAAAGAAATCAGCTAGTTCCTCTCCCAGTACGTCCAGAATGTCCTTCAATGTGATAATCGATGGAGAGGTAAGATCACGTTCTAATTGCGATATATATCCTTTAGTCAGGTAGGCGCGATTAGCCAGTTCCTCCAGGGTAAGATTATTGGCCAAGCGTAGCCGCCTTAACTTTTCGCCTATTTTTAGACTCATACCCCCAACATATTTAGTTTAATAAAAGTAAACTTAAAGTTTAATGCCATTTAATATTTTGGGGCTTTATAATATTCATTTGAGCCTTTGTCAAGAAAAAATATTTTACAGTTTTCCCGGGTTCAAGAGGAGAGGCTGCTTCGATATATAACAAGTTGTTTTTATTATCTATATAAGGCATTAAGAGAGAAAGAAATTGACGGTTGCCGGGAAAATGGGTTATAAGTGCCGAACACCCGTCATTATGAGCGGGTTTCTTGTATTTTGAAACAGGCGTAGTTATAATCCCGGACACATCGTATGCGATAGCAGTGAGGGCGTTGCTGGCCAGGATGGACAGAAAATTATCAAGGTAGCAGGTGGGACTTTAGCCTTTGGAAGATAAAGTACTTATCGCCAATCGCGGCGAGATAGCCATTCGAATAATGAATGCCTGTAAAAATCTGGGGCTGGATTACGTGGTCGTCTATACGCAGGAGGACGAAAGTTCTCTGCATGTGAAGTTGAATCGTGACAGCCGGAGCAATAGGCGCAATGCCTGGCGGGTGTCCAGCTATCGTGATCCGAACGATATTCTGGCCGTGGCAGATCATACCGGATGCACGGCCATCCATCCGGGCTATGGTTTTTTTGCCGAAGACTACCGTTTTGCCCGCCGGGTTCAAACCAGAGAGCGTAGCCTGACTTTTATCGGGCCAGGCTGGGAGGTTATCAAGGGCTTAGGCAGTAAGATTAATACTAAGGGTATAGCCAACGCCTTAAAGATACCGACTATACCGGGATCGGACGCGCCTATTTATAATGAGATCGAGGCTGAGGGGCTGGCCGAGGAACTCTTCTATATTCAGGAAGAAAAAGGGATAAAGAATCCGTCCATCCTGGTCAAGGCCTCGGCCGGCGGCGGCGGCATGGGTATTGAGCAGGTAACCCATATCGACCAGTTCCGGCAGGTCTATCGTCGAATAAAGAATTATGCCAAGAGGCAGTTTGGTGACGAAGGGGTGCTGATTGAACAATGTATTAATGATTACAACCACCTGGAAGTGCAACTGGTTTGCAGCAGGCATCGGGAGATGGTACATTTTGGCACCAGAAATTGCACCATCCAAAGCCTGGGGAGGCAGAAGCGTATCGAGGTGTCTCCGGGGTTTGATCTGGAGAATCCTTCCGGTTATCAGTTTAACCCCCAGCGCATTCTTGACGAAATAATTGATTATTCGCTTAAGCTGGCAGCCCATGTCAAATATGATAACGTGGGCACATGGGAGTGGATTGTGACCAGGGAAGGGCATCCCTATTTACTGGAGGTTAATACCCGGATACAGGTGGAAAACGATGTCTCGGCCAAGACGTCGCGTATTCGCGGCCATGATAGCCCGCCCAATCTCATCGAAGAACAGATCCGTCTGGCCCTCGGTGAACGGCTGGGATACAGACAAAAGGATATATCTTTTACAGGGGTGGCTATTGAGTTCCGCGTCGTGGCCGAGGATACGAAAAGAGGGTTTACTCCCTGGATCGGGACGATTACCGGCCTTGAACCCCCTGTCTATCCCTGGCTAAGTATTTATTCGCATGTGCCTCACCCGGAGGCCTATGATATCCCCAGTGAATATGACCCTAATCTGGCTTTGGCTATTATGTGGGGAGAAAACCTGGCGGAGGCCAAAGAGAGAGGTCGGACTTTCCTGTCGGAGGTCAAAATCGAAGGCCAGAACAGCCGTGAAGAACCGATAATAACCAACCTGGATTATCTCAAAGAAAATATTGATAACTTACTCATCTTTAAAGACTAATGACGCCGGAAATTAATAAACGCCTTTCCCAGATTGAACTCAATGTGCAGTATCTCCTGGATATTAAAGAGGGCGCCGAGTGGGGTAATCTGGGCGATTTAATGGAGAAGGTCCGGCGACTGAAGGAAGAAATCTATGACCGGCCCGAAGAGTCTATAGAGGCCGATCTGGCTGCCATGGAAGAGACTGTTTCATTTCTGGAGGATAGGGCAGAAAAATCCCTTACTCCGGATGAGATAGTGCGTATCGTCCGTAACCCCCAGCGCATTACACTGCAAAATATCCTGGAAAATGTCTATGACAGTTACACTGAACTGGGTGGGATGGAGGACTGCAACATCGATCCTTCCATGGTTGTTGCCAAGGCCACTATCTCCAGACGGGTTAAGGGCCACGTTTATGTCCACCAGGTGATGGTCATTGGCCATGAAAAAGGCCATGGCGAAGAATACCGCAATGGCGGCTGCACCCGGCCGTGGGGCAATGAAAAGGCCCTGCGTTACATGGAAGTGGCGGAGACCGAAGGGATACCCATACATTTTTACGTATTTACTCCGGGCGCTTTTCCCATTGAAGATTATCCCGGCGCCGCCCAGCAGATCGCACGCAACCTTTACGCCCTGGCCAAACTGCGCGTGCCTATAGTATCACTCATCTCAGAGGGCGGTTCCGGAGGAGCGGAAGCCGTAGGTATGAGCGATATACGTCTTATGCTTTCACACGGCTATTATTCGGTTATTTCACCGGAAGGGGCGGCAGCCATCGAGGGAAAGATTAAAGAAGGGGAAAAGGTTCCCAAGGATTTACTTACCTTCTGCGCCGAACAACTCTCCATTACGGCCCAGGATAATCTGCCGTTGAAAACGATTGATCGTATTGTGCAGGAGCCGGTTTTAGGAGCCAGGCGTGATGACTTTGCTTTTTTGAGACAGCTTCGTTATGAGATGATCCGGGCGACGGATGAGGTCGTTCTTAAGACGAAGAGTTTTCGCACCTTCCGAGCCTACGCCATCAAACAGGAAAAGGCGGCGGAACGCAACTACGAATTTGATATCTACATACGGTGGGAATTGACGGAGGGAGAAGAGGAACGTCTTTTACGTTTGCGTTCCTTAAAATACCGTAAGATGGGGCAGGGCTTTTACAATGAGAGTGTAACCTGGCCGGATAAAGTCTTTAAAAAGACAGAAGATGCGGTGCTTAAGAGTTACTATGGCCTCCGTTACGGTCTTATCCGGCATCACCATAAGCAGGTTAAAAAGGTGATCGAGGAGGTCTCGGGAGAAGGGTCTGTCTTTCTCAGAAAAATCTCTTCGCCTCTTATATCGGCCTACGATTTTATTGCCAACTCTGCCGCCAAGAAACAGCTCAGGATTATGGCCGCGTCTTCAACTGCCTCCGGCGCCGAAGAGGTCACGGAAGATTGGGGAGATACCTATGTCAGCCCGTTAGCCAATGAAGACCGGACTGTATCCTGTCCTAATGCGCGGAAATATGGCTGTCTGGATCTCTGGGTGCCGGATCTTTATGGTGAGTTCTGCGGTGTTTGCCAGAACTGCGGGCACCATTTCCCTCTTGAATACCAATGGTATCTGCAGAACCTATTTGACCGGGGGTCTATACATGAGTTTAACGGACACATAGGTTCGATAAATGCCATAGGTTACCAGGGCTTTGAAAATAAGATACGCCGTGATGTCATCAAGACCGGACGCACCAGCGCCATGATTACCTTCCATGCCCGGGTAGAAGGAATAAGCCTTATAGTGGCTATGCTTTTTAATGACTTTCGCAATGGTACGGTGGGAGCGGCAGAGGGCGACAAGTTTGTCCGGGCCTGTGAGAAGGCGCGCATAATGAGGCGGCCGTTTTTAGCCTACATCCACGCTACGGGAGGTATCCGTATCCAGGAGGGCACTGTGGGCGTGGTACAGATGCCCAAGTGTACCATGGCGGTACGTGAATATATCGACTCCGGCGGTCTTTACATCGTGGTGTATGATAATAATTCCTATGCAGGTCCGGTGGCCAGTTTTCTCGGTTGCTCGCCCTATCAGTTTGCCATCCGTTCTTCCAAGATTGGTTTTGCCGGGCCGAGGGTTATCCGGGAGACTACGGGCGAGGATATTCCGCCTGATTATCACAGCGCTCAAAAGGCCCTGGCGCGGGGACATGTTCAGGGGATATGGGACAGGCGTGAGTTCAGGTATAATCTCTATAAATGCCTTCTGACCATGGGTGGCAGCAATCTCTATTACCGTTAGGGTTCGCTCAAAAATAACTTCACATTTTGAGCGAGCCCTTAGAGAGGAAATGTTTTGTCAGAGTTAGATTTAGACCAGCTACTTATCCATTATCGAGAAGACCCTTATGAAGATTTTGTTGTTGAGACCCCTAATACCGGCTGGGTACGTTTCATGGCAGACGATGGAATGAAAGTAGAGGGCCCCAGAGGAACGTGGCAGCATATTCCCGGCACGCTTCTTTATGTCCTGGAGCGCGAACGGAACCGCATTCCTATACATGCCCATATCAACGGAACTATAAGTGAGTTACAGGTTGATTTGAACGGTCAGTTTGTTGAGGCCAACACGCATCTTATGTCTATTCGTCATCCCATGACCAAAGATGAAGTCATTAACAAGATACTCAAACAGGTACTTATTACCTTCAATGCCCCGGAGAGGGCTAAGTATTTCTTCCCTCCGGAGATAACCTATAAACTGGAAAAGAAAAAACATGGAACCGTCCTGGTAAGACCGGGGGAGGAAATTCTCATAATGTCCTTGATGAAACGTGATACCCCGCTCATCTATAATGGAGAGCCGGGAATTATCCATACTGTCTATTTTCAGCCCAATATCACCCTCAACCAGGGCGAGCCCCTCCTTGGTATCTGTCCGCCCGGCAAGCTCAATTATATCCGAAAGATAGTACAAAAGATTCAAAACGAATGGGCATAGATTCTGTTTATCCCCGGGAACATCCCCGGGAAGAGCGGCTTCTCCGGTTGCTTGAGGGATGCCGGGAGGCGGAAGTCCTTACCCGCAGACCGAAATGGGGAGATGAATCCGAGGTTATCATGCGCCGCGGGGCAGACATAGGCCGGGAGTTTTTTTGTTATTCCTGTCTGGACAGGGGCATGGGGCAGGCCCGGAAACTTATAGAGACGGGAGAGGAAAAAGGGGCGGCCTTTATTGATGGCGGCGTAGTCATAGCCCGGGAAATGGAGAAGAGCAGAGGACGTTTCGATAGACCCTGGTATGCTCCTTCCGGGGGGGCGTGGCTTACTCTGGTCTTGAATCCGGCGTTTCTCCCGGAAAATCGCCAATTTTATTCCTTGATCACGGGTGTGGCCTGCTGCGAGACTATAAGGCATTATGGCATCGAGGCTAACATCAAGTGGGTAAATGATATCCATTTCCATGGACAAAAACTGGCCGGGATTCTGATCCAAGGCTATACTTCCAGAACCCTGGGCGAGGAATACCTCCTGCTCGGGATAGGGGTTAATGTCAATAACACCTCTTTTCCCGAACACCTGCGGCCCATGGCTATTTCCCTCCGGGAGATCATCGGGAAGGAAGTGCCTCTTGAAGACTTTATAGCCCTGCTTTTAACCAAGATCGGCTGGAACATAGGGCTGATGGCCCATTTTGAGCAAAGGTATCTCGAAGCCTTTTATGAGCCGGTGAAGCCGGCCAATCCTTTAATAGAACAGTGGAAGCTTTACAGCGACACCCCGGGGAGGCGTGTATTATATGGGGCCAATGTCTATGATGAACCTCTCTTTGCGGCCACGGCCGTGGACATAGATCATACCGGGGCTATTATCTTGCAGCGGGAAGAAGGTATAACCGTGCGGGAAGTGAGCGGGGAAATAATCTACCTTAATTAGTGTTCATCCGGAAACTGTCGTTTCCGGATTCAAGCTCTCAGCGATCAGCTGTCAGCCGTCAGCAAAAATCTAAGACAAACAACACATTAAGCTGAATGCTGATAGCTAATCCGGAATTTTTGGGTTTCCGGATGAAAACTAGACTAATGACCACTGACCATTTCTTTTAGGCGCAGGGCATTTTGTACGGCATAGCCTTGATAATCATTGTCAAAATAAACAAAGACGTCTTTTTGCCATCCTTTAATCTTGGCCGCCCAGGTTGTTAGTTCATCTTCAGTATAATTTGAGCCATAGAGCACCTGAGAACCATGTAACCGGATATAGATAAAATCAGCGGTTATTACCTCAGCGTAAGGATAGCGTCCGGCCGTGTCTGATATGCAAAAGGCCGCATTTTTTCTGTGCAGCAGTTTATATACCTCTTCGCAGAGCCAGGAGGCATGCCTGAATTCAAAGGTTATTTTATATCCCGGGGGCTGTGCGTCCAGAAAATCAGCGAAAATCTTCTCATCAAAACGGAGCGAGGGCGGCAATTGGAAGAGAACTACGCCCAGCTTTTTGCTCAACCCCTCTACAGCGCGGTAAAAAATTTCCAGGCTGTCCCGGGTGTCGCGCAATTTCTTAATGTGTGTGATATAACGGTTGGCTTTGACTGACCAGAGGAAATCGGGCGGGGTCTTTTTTCGCCAGTTTTCAAAGTTCTCGCGGGTGGGCTGGCGATAGAAACTGGCGTTCAGTTCTACGCTGGTGAACCGTCCGGCATAGAAGTTAAGCCATTTTGATTGCGGCATACGCTCCGGATAGAATAACTTCCGCCAATGCGGATAGTTCCAGCCAGATGTGCCGATACGGATGTCCATCCTGCTTTTCTATTTCACCGCAGAGAACACGGAGCACGCAGAGTTCCGGGACTTTTTATATCATTTGAGCTTTGCGGCCTTTGCGGTCTCTGCGGTGAATAGTGGTCTTAACAACCGGAGCAGCTTGTGTCCGAACAGCCGCAGCTACAGGCCCCTTCAAATTTTGGCCCATCGCCTATGTGGACGACCTCAATCTGGAAGTTGAGGACTTTACCGGCCAGGGGCGGATTCATATCCAGGGTGATGTTATCATCGCCGATATTCGTTACTCTGGCCGGTATCTGTTGCCCATTTTGCAGGCGTACCCCGAGTACCCCCCCGACCTCTAACGAGATATCTTTTTCTGCTGATGCCCGCGGGAAATCTACTACCAGCGATTCGTCCTTGGGGCCATAGGCATCTTCAGGTTGCAGGACGAAGTTTTTTTTATCGCCAACGGAGAGCCCTTGCACCGCTTTTTCAAATCCTTCTATTACTGTACCGGCGCCGACCTGAAATTCCAGAGGATCCCTGCCTTCACTGGAGTCAAACATCTCTCCATTTTCAAGGGTTCCCCAATAGTGCACGGCTACAAAATCCCCCTTTTTTACCTTGCTCATCTTCTCCCTCCGTAGCCAGAGCCTGATCCCGATCCTCTTCCGCCTCCGCCTCCGCTTCCACCTCTTCCGCCTCCGCCTCCGCCCGGACCTCTTCGCCCGGCCGAGAATCCACCGCGCCCGCCAGCGCCCCTGTCTGTCTGGGGACGGGCCTCGTTGATGCTCATGTTTCTCCCCTTGAGTTCTTTATCATTCAGGGCAGCGATAGCCGCCTGGGCCGCAGTATTATCAGACATCTCGACGAATGCAAATCCGCGGGACTGACCGGAATATTTGTCTTTGATAATGCTTACGGAATCGACCTCACCAAAGGCGCTGAATTGTTCTTTTAAATCGCTTTCATTAGCTTCGTATGACAAATTACCAACGTATATTTTCATTGTTTATTAATCCTCTCTTTACCAAACAGGGAAGCTGGCATTTTGTACCCATACTTCCCTTTCTTGGTTGGTATATTGGTTATGTTTTGTTTACCCCATTACAACGACATTTACCGCCTGGAGGCCTTTTTTCCCTTCGGCTACGTCGAAGGTCACTTCCTCGCCTTCCTTTAAGGATTTGAATCCGTCGCCCGCGATAGCCGAAAAGTGCACGAAAATATCTGTTCCGTCTTCTTGGGAGATAAAGCCGAAGCCTTTGCTGTCATTAAACCACTTGACATGTCCTTTAGCCACTTAATCTCACCTCCTTTCTTAATAGACGGGCTTCGAGTATCCATCCGAGAAAAACAGGAAACTGCATTGTTTAAAAAGCACGGCAGTGAAACAACATCCGGACAAAAAGTTCTCTACAACCCTAAAATTATATTTGACCTTATTCTTGATAAAATTGCAACAAAAAAGTATGGGCGTGTCAAGCCAATTTAGAAATGTCCTATTTTTACCAAAATAGAAATGTCCGGTTGTCATGGTGGTGTTACTATTGGTTATTTGTGTTCATATTTTTTACTTTGTCTCCCAAACTCAAAGTTCCGCCAGGGATGATCCGCCG
>QYQD01000213.1 GCA_007280345.1 Deltaproteobacteria bacterium
ACGACGCAGTTACCTTCGGCTACCAGGGACGGGCATTCCCTGGGAGAGGACTTTCACCTCTCAGATCGCACCTGCTCCCAGGCGCACGGATTCCGGCTTTCGCCGGAATGACAAGAACGCCATTTACAAGACTTTTGCAAGAGGCTCATACCTAAGGCGCTCTTCGTTAGTTTATGGAATTTTATCTCCTTATCGCCCTGATAATCGTAACCACGGTGGCCGTCTTCGCCATACAAAACGCCCATCTGGTTATGATCAAGTTCCTCTTCTGGCATTTTGAAGGGTCTTTGGTCTTATGCCTTCTTTCCTTCTTTACGGCCGGACTTATTACGGCCTTGCTGCTTACCCTGCCCGGCCGCCTCAAGAAGCGGCGGGCTTACAGAGAAAAGATAGAGGCCCTGGAAAAGGACATAGCCAGGGCTAAACTCACAGAAGAGAAAACCCCGGAACCACCTCCGGCCATCTGATCCCGCTTATGCCCATACGGCTATAATAACCACCCCGGCCAGCATCAAGACTGCGCCCCAAAATCTCTCTCCGATATTCTCCTCCCTGAATAAAAAAGCGCCGTAGAGGATGCTGAAAAGGATACTGGTGCGTTTAACAGCAATCATATATGCGGCCTCGACCCGGCTAATAGCGGCCATGTGGCTTAAGACCATGATGACCATAAGGATGCCGATACATAGACCGGGATAAAAAACCTTCTTCAGACCCTGCCAGGTAGCTTTCCCTGTAACCAATAATCCTCCAGGGACAATGAGTCCCAGCATCAGAAAGTAAAAAGGGCCAAAAAAAATGACGCTGGAGTGTTGTATGGCCTTTTTGCCCAGGGCAGCGGTAAGTGCATATAAAAAGGCCACTATCAGCATCAGCCAGGAGCCTTTCTCCCTCTTTATGGCCCGAAATGGCCCCAGGAAGCCGTTTTTACACTCCCGCAGGTTTAATACATAGCTGCCCAAGACCACGGATATGATCCCCCAAATACCCCGGGCGCTGAGTTCCTCTCCCAGTATCAACCTGCCGGTTAAGATAAGGAAAACCGGTGTAAAGGACAGGAACGGAATGGCGAGAGAAAGAGGCGAGGCCTGAATAGCCCGCATATAAAGAAAAAAAGCGGTTATTTCCAGGGGCAGGGCCAGAAAAACCGTCAGGTAGAAGGTTGTATCCAGGTGCGGCACCGGGATAAAAAGCAGCAGGATTAAAAATAGCGGCAGGCTGAAGGATAGCCGTGCCGCCGCCATCTCAAAAACCGTCAGGTGGGAAAGGAACCGTTTGGTAAGCGCATCTACGGTCGCTATGGACGCAGCAGAGATAAGGGCCAGAACGAGCCAGAGCACAACGCCGGCCTGACTCAGGCGAGAGCGCCCGGGCCGGACATCTGCCGCAGTCTGGCCACACGTTCCGCTATAGGCGGATGGGTGCTGAACAGGCGGGCAAGGGTCTGTCCGGTCAATGGATTTACAATATACATCTGGGCCTGGGCCGGATTGACCTTCATGGGCAACCGGTGATTCCATTCTTCCAGTTTGGTCAGGGCATTGGCCAGGGGCAGTGGTTGACCGGCTATCTTCGCACCCGTGGCGTCGGCCAGATACTCCCGGCTGCGGGATATGGCCATCTGGATGAGCATGGCCGCAATCGGAGCCAGTATCATCATTAAGATGCTGCCGATAAGATTTCCGCTGCCGCCCTCTTCATCATCGCTGCGGCCACCACCAAAGAACATGGCCCACTGGGCCATAGTAGCCAGATAACTTATGGCTCCGGCTAAAACTGCGGCCATAGAGCTGATCAATATATCCCGATTCTTTATATGGGCCAGCTCATGGGCCAGAACGCCCCGAAGCTCATCCGGGTTTAAGGTTCGCATGATCCCGGAAGTCACGGCCACCGCCGCATGCTCCGGGTTTCGACCCGTGGCAAAGGCGTTCGGAGTATCCGACGGGATAATATAAAGGCGGGGCTTAGGTAACCCGGCCCTTACTACTAAGTCTTCAACCATCTGGTGCAACTGGGGGGCCTTGGTCTTGTCAACCTCCTGTGCGCCGCTCATCTTTAAAGCCAGTTTGTCACTAAACCAGTAGGCAAAGAAATTCATCAAAAAGGCCATCACTAATGCAAAGGTTAATCCCTGCCGGCCTCCAATGGCCTGTCCGGCCAGCATAACCAGAGCGGTCAATGCCGCCATTAATATAAATGTCTTAAACATATTGCCCATCTTACCCATGGCCAATTCACATCCTCCGTTTGTTAGTTAGCGCTCATCCGGAAACCCAAGATTTCCGGATGGAGCAGTCAGCGGTCAGCTTTCAGCTATCAGCAAAAAACTTAAATAACATATTAAGCATCGGTCGCGGCTGGAAGCCGCTACTACGACAACGGAGCAGGCTAAAGATGCCCCGTAGGAGCACCTTCCAGGTGCGAATTGAAAGCTGATGGCTGATAGCTGAGTGCTGATAGCTTTTTATATTAACCATCAGTGTTATATAAGTCAAGAAGGTGCGGACAAAATGTAGCCGCACCCTTTAGGGTGCGTAAATCACTTCCGCCGGAACAACATAAAGATCAGCGTCAGAATAATACTGATGAGCAGACTCGTGGCCAGGGGGAAATAGAAGGTAAAATTCTTACGCCTGATGTAAATGTCGCCCGGAAGTCGCCCAATCCAGGGAATCTTGCCTCCCAGGGTAAAGAGGAGCCCCACGCCGGCTATAACCAGGCCCAGCACAATAAGTATCTTGCCTAACTGAAAAAACCCGTTCATAGATTAACGTTCAATCGTTCGAACGTTTCGAACATCTTGACCCCTCCGGTCATATCGCTCTTCTTCACTGTAAATACAGCCACAATACGGCTGCCGGTACAGATTAAGGGCCTTAGACCTGTCAATCCCTTCCTGCCATCCTTCCCGAAAGTCACGATAATAAAATGGAATGCTGTATTCCTTCGCTATATCTTCAGCCGTCTTGATTATAAGCTCATGTTGTTGATACCGGCTGTAAAGGAGGGTGGTGGTAAAGGCATCGCATTTTTCCTTCCGGGCCACTCTGGCCGCCTCCCTTAAGCGCAGGGTATAGCAAAGGCCGCAGCGCTCATCCTCATGGCCGACCACCGCACGCAAAAACTCCCGTAAATAATATGTTTCATCGCAGATAACTGCCAAATCAGCCTGCCTGGAATACTCCTTCAAGGTATCCAGACGCCTTTTAAATTCCAGGTAGGGATGAATATTTGGATTGTAGAAAAAACCGGTAATGCGCATCCCCTCGCCACGCAGTACCTTCAAGGGGTAAATGGTGCAGGGAGCGCAGCAGATGTGGAGTAATAGGTTCATGCCGAAAATTGAAAATCCCCCCGGCCCCCTTTTCCAAAGGGGAAGACTTTACCCCTCTTTAGCAAAGAGGGGTCAGGGGAGATTTTATCTGAAATTGGTTTAGATCTCATATATTTTAATTATACTCTATCCGTCATGCGCTATCAAGAAAGCGATAATACAAAAATGGCGAGGCCTTTCGGGCCCCGCCATTTTGTTTTCAAAGTGGAGGTACTCCCCCTCCCTTTAATCCCCTCCCGCCAGGGGAGGGGAGGTTTTCGGATGGAGATTACCTAAAAATCCTTAAACGACCCTCCATCGTCTTCAAAAGGGATGACATCCTCCGGTTTAACCGGCTTTTTGGATGTACCCTTGGCCTGTGTCCTGGGTTGTTGGGATTGAGGCCTGGAGCCGGGTTCCGCCTTCCGGACGGCCCTAAGAGGTATAAGTTTCTTCGCCGCGCTGATTATGGAAGATCCCTTTCCCTTCTTTTCCGAAGACAACCGCCCCCCATTCACCGTCCCCACATAATCGGCTAACTCTGTCACCATATCTTTTAATGACTGGGCCTGGCTGCCGAGCTCTTCTGCGGCTGAGGCCGATTCTTCAGCGCTGGCCGCATTATTCTGTACGGCCTTATCCATCTCCGTCACAGCGGTATTTATCTGGCTGATCCCCTGGGCCTGCTCTCTGGAGGCCTCGGCGATCTCACCCACCAGTTCTGCTACCTTATTAGCGCTGGTGGCCACATCTTGAAAGGCCCCCTTGGTATGGGTAACCAGTTCATGTCCCTCTTTAATGTTCTTTATAGTCTCTTCAATGAGCGCAGACGTGTTTTTGGCCGCCTCTGCCGCGCGTTGCGCCAGATTGCGCACCTCGTCGGCCACTACGGCAAACCCGGCCCCGGCCTCACCCGCACGCGCCGCCTCTACTGCCGCGTTTAACGCCAGCAGGTTGGTCTGGAAGGCAATCTCGTCGATCGTCTTGACGATCTTGCCGACCTCCTCTCCCTGACCCTTGATCCTGTTCATGGAACCCGCCATCTGCTCCATCTGGTCACCCGTCTTGTCCACCACCGTCTTCGTCTCATCCATGAGTCGCGCCGCCTGCTGGGCATTATCGGCATTTTGCTTGGTCATAGAGGCCATCTCTTCCATAGAGGCGGAGGTCTCCTCCAGTGACGCGGCCTGTTCACTGGCCAGTTCGGCCAGTTGTTGCGAGGAAGTGGATACCTGGGTAGAGGCATCCGTAATCTGCCCCGAATTATTATCAAGCTCACCTATCAACCGGTAAAGCACCCGGGTGATATCGCGGCGGATAAAGAAGGCTATGGCCGCGCCCAGAATAAGGGCTATAATAGCCGCAATGGCCAGGATGGTATTGATACTTGAGGCGTCATTAATCATACCCTCCGCGGTCAGCGTATTTTTCGCCAGTTCCTGTCTCGCTTCAGCAAATTTTCCTTTAACCTCCTCGAGGAGTGGCAAGGTCTTAGCGCGGAATATCTCTCCTGCCTGCCTGCGGGCATCACTTACTATGGGCTGAACCGGCGCTGCCATGCCTGTTTCTTCACCCATTTCGGCCGGGCCGGCGCCCGTCTCCAGAGAAGGCCCGCCAGCGCCCGCCCCTCCGGCCATGACGGCGTTTATCTCCTCTACGGTGTGATGGAGGTCTTGGTGCGGCTTTTCCATGGCCGATAAGATAGGGGCCAGGGTGGGGAAGTGCCCTTCTATCTCCTTTCGCCCCTCGCCATAAAACCACTTGCCGAAGTTGCACTTGTGCTCGTCCACCTCTACCTCGATCTTTTTACAATCCAGGTCGGCAAGTTGGGCAGCCACCTTATTTGCCCAGTTCAGGTGGTCCACCTCCATCTGGATCAATTCGGCCTCATGTTCATGGAACTTGTCTAATTTTATGGCTTGGTTAAGAAGGTGCCGGCTGCCAAAAAAGCCGATTACCCCAACCACGGTGAGCAATACCAGGACAATCAGGAATCCCCCGCCTATCTTTTTCCCCATACTGAGCTTCATGACCATACCCCCTGTTTATACTGCTTAACTGCTATAACCGTTTATATATAAGATACGTTGCTTTCTTTATGATTTTCTATTCGGAAGATTGAGGGTTCTTCTTAAATGAAAAAAAGGAAAAGACTAAAATTTTTCAATATTTCTGTAGCCGCACCCTTTAGGGTGCGCCTTTCGCAGGCCGCATTACGTTTCAGTGTGTATTTAAATGGCTCATCGTGAAAGAGTGTGGGTAAATCTCTCTTAAAATAAGGCGTGCTTCTTATTATCCCCCCTTTAGTAAAGGGGGGCGAGGGGGGATTTGAAAACTCTTGGTAGTAACTATGTTTTCGTATAATAAAAGCCTA
>QYQD01000186.1 GCA_007280345.1 Deltaproteobacteria bacterium
CACCGCTGAGCACGCAGAGTGCGCAGAGAAAAACTGTAAACTATTCAATATGTTATCTCAGCGTTCTCGGCGATCTCTGCGGTAAAATTTTACTTTTTACGAGCTCATCAATATTATGAGCCTTAATAGCTTGACAAGGCTAGGGGCATCTGTTTATATACCGCAAGTTTGCAAGAGGAGGACGCTCTATGTTCATGAAAAATTGCCTCTTTACCTCAGAATCGGTTACTGAGGGACATCCGGATAAGATAGCCGACCAGATATCCGATGCCATCCTTGACGCTATACTGGAAAAGGATAAAATGGGCCGGGTGGCCTGTGAAACATTGGTGACTACCGGCATGGTACTGATAGCCGGTGAGATCACTACGGATTGTTATGTAGATATGCCGCAAATTGTCCGCGGCGCCATAAAAGAAATCGGCTATACAGACTCATCCATGGGTTTTGACTGGCAGACCTGTGCTGTTCTTTCCAGCATCGATAAACAGTCTCCGGATATTGCACAGGGTGTAAACGGCACCGGCCTCTACCATGAAATGGGAGCCGGCGATCAGGGCCTCATGTTTGGCTATGCCTCTGACGAAACCCCGGATTTCATGCCTATGCCTATCTGGTATGCCCACAAGCTGGCCATGCGCCTGGCTGAGGTGCGAAAGAAGGGAATACTTACCTTTTTGAGACCGGACGGCAAGACCCAGGTTACGGTCCGTTATGTCAATGGGGAGCCGGTATCCATACCAACCTTGGTTATTGCCGCCCAGCATACTCCGGAAGTGTCCTATAAAGAGATTAAAGAGGCCATTGTTGAGGAAGTTATCAGGGAGGTTATCCCGGCGCACCTCATGACCGGCGATACCGAATACCTGATCAATACGACCGGCCGTTTTGTCATGGGCGGGCCGCTGGCCGATTGTGGCGTCACCGGGCGAAAAATCATTGTCGATACCTATGGAGGCCGCGGACACCATGGCGGCGGGGCCTTTTCCGGAAAAGACCCCTCTAAGGTGGATCGCAGTCCCTCCTATATGGCCAGATATGTGGCCAAGAATGTGGTGGCCGCCGGTCTGGCGCGGGAATGCGAGGTTCAGGTGGCTTATAGTATCGGTGTGGCCAGGCCGCTTTCCATCAACGTAAATACCTATGGCACAGAGGCCATCCCTAATGACCGGATTGTTAAAATCATTACGGAGAATTTCAGCTTCAAGCCGGCCGACGTTATTAACTGTCTGGATTTGAGACGCCCTATATACAAGAAAACAGCGGCTTACGGACACTTCGGCCGCCCGGAGCCGGAGTTCACGTGGGAAAAACTGGATAAAGTAGAATTATTGAAAGACAAAGCCGGGCTATAAGAAGCGGTCAGCTATCAGCCTTCAGCTTTCAGACAAAAAAGAGACCGTGCTGATTGCTGACGGCTGAATGCTGATAGCTAACAATCAATGAGGAGTCAGCATGAAACACCACATTAAAGACGAAAAACTCGCTGATAAAGGAAAACTCCGGATAGAATGGGCCGGCCAGAGTATGCCCGTGCTCAATATTATCCGGGACCGCTTTGAAAAGGAAAAACCGCTCAAGGGCGTGCGCATTGCCGCCTGTCTCCATGTGACCACGGAAACAGCGGCCCTGATGGAGACGCTAAAGGCCGGGGGGGCGGATGTGGCCCTCTGCGCCTCTAACCCCCTCAGCACACAGGACGATGTAGCTGCCTCTTTGGTTAAGAATAGCGACATCCCCGTCTTTGCCATTAAAGGCGAAGACCATGATACCTACTACAGCCACATCCGCTCCGTACTGAAAATAAAACCCATGATAACTATGGATGACGGCGCTGACCTGGTATCGACGCTCCATTCAGAGAAAAAAGACCTTATCCCCTCTATCCTGGCCGGCACAGAAGAGACAACCACCGGCGTCATCCGTCTCCGCAGTATGGCCAAGGATAAGGTCCTCGGTTATCCTATAATCGCCGTAAATGACGCCAAGACCAAACACTTCTTTGATAATCGCTACGGAACCGGTCAGAGCACTATCGACGGCATCATCAGGGCCACCAATCGTCTCCTGGCCGGAAGCGTCTTTGTGGTCTGCGGTTACGGTTGGTGCGGCCGGGGAGTAGCTAACCGGGCCCGGGGCATGGGAGCGCGGGTTATTATTACCGAGGTTGATCCCCTGAAGTCGCTGGAAGCGGTCATGGACGGCTATGCCGTCATGCCCATGGAAGAGGCCGTCCGGATCGGTGACATCTATTGCACACTTACCGGTAATATCCATGTCATACGCAAGGAGCACTTTCTTAAGATGAAAGATGGGGCCATCGTCTCCAACTCCGGCCACTTTAACGTCGAGCTGGACCTCGACGGCCTGGCGGAGGTAACCGAAAAAAGGCGCATGCTCCGGGAATATGTAGAAGAATATACACTGGCCAACGGCAAACGGGTTTACGTATTAGGAGAGGGGCGGCTCATTAACCTGGCTGCGGCCGAAGGGCATCCATCGAGCGTCATGGACATGAGTTTTGCCAACCAGGCCCTGTCCGCCGAATACATAGCAAAACACCACGGTCAGATGAGAAAAGAGGTTTACCCGGTCCCGGAAGAGATCGACCGCCGGATCGCCTTAATGAAACTCCGGTCTATGGGAATACACATCGATAAGCTGACGGCGGAACAGGAAAAATACCTTAGTTCCTGGGAAATGGGAACATAAGAGACAGAAAAATAAAGCAAGAGAGCTTAAGGTTCAAAGCTTTCAGCTCTCTTGCTTTCAGCTATTGCAGATTACGGTTTGATCCCCAGCTTCTTCTCCTTCTCCGCCACGAGCAGTCTGGTCTTGACCGCCGTGTCCGGGTTTAGGCTCATAGAGTCAATCCCGCATTCCACAAGAAACTCAGCGAATTCGGGAAAATCGCTCGGCCCCTGTCCACAAATGCCTATCTTCCTCTTGTTGGCCTTCGCCACCTTAATAACCTGGGCAATTAAGCGCTTCACCGCCTCATTACGTTCATCGGAAATATGGGAGATAAGCTCTGAATCCCGATCCAGCCCCATCGTAAGCTGGGTCAGGTCATTAGACCCGATGGAGAACCCGTCGAATACCTTGGAAAACTCATCAGCCAGCACCACATTGCTGGGTATCTCGCACATAACATAGACTTCCAGCCCCTTTTTGCCCTGAACCAGGCCATATTTTTTCATAACCTCGATTACTTTCTTCCCTTCTTCTACAGTCCGGCAGAATGGAACCATGACCTTAACATTGGTCAGGCCCATCTCATCCCTCACCTTAAGCAGGGCCTTACATTCCAGAGCAAAGGCCGGCTCAAAAGCCGGGTCGTAGTAGCGGGAAGCCCCACGCCAGCCGATCATGGGGTTGCTTTCGACCGGCTCATAAAGAAATCCACCGATTAAATTAGCGTATTCGTTTGTCTTGAAATCGGAAAGACGCACAATAACATCATTGGGATAAAAACCAGCGCCGATACGCCCAATACCCTGGGCCAGAGTATCTACAAAGAATTGCACCTTGTCTTTATAATGGGGGGTGCGCTGATCGATCTGTTCTATTACCTTTGCTATTTTCTTATCTTTCCGTGCCCTTCCCTTAAGCTCTTTGTAATGGATGAGCGCCAGGGGGTGTATGCCGATATGAGAATTGATGATGAACTCCTCCCGTGCCAGGCCGACGCCATCATTCGGAATCTGGCACTGGATGAAGGCCCTTTCCGGGATACCTACATTCATCATTATCTTGGTGCGGGTTTGAGGCAATTTCTTCAGGTCAGTGCGTTCTACCTTATACTTCAACATGCCTTCATATATATGGCCGGTTTCTCCCTCACAGCATGACACAGTAACAGCCTGACCGGCCCTTAAAACCTTATCTGCCTTTTCTGTCCCGATAACACAAGGGATACCCAATTCCCGGGATACAATAGCCGCATGGCACGTCCGCCCCCCCCGGTTGGTGACGATGGCCGCAGCGATTTTCATAATGGGCTCCCAGTCAGGATCGGTCATGTCCGTCACCAACACCTGCCCCGGCTTGAAATCCAGGATGTTTTTAGAACTCTTAATAAGATTTACCTTGCCCTGACCTATCCTGGAGCCGACCGCCTGCCCGGTGACAAGGAGCTTTCCCGTCTCTTTCAAGACGTATGTCTCTACAAAATTGACGTCCTTCTGGGAATGGACCGTCTCAGGCCTGGCCTGTACTATATAAAGCTTACCGGTCCCTATTTTTTTGCCGTCCCCATCCTTGGCCCACTCGATGTCCATAGGCTTAAAATAGCCGGCCTCTTTACTGTAGTGATCTTCAATCACACAGGTCCAACGCGCCAGGGTAGCCAGCTCTTCATCCGAAAGTATATACTGATTTCTCTCATTAAGCGATGTCGGCTTATTAACAATTGGTTTCCTGCGGTTGTTCGTATAAACCATCTTTATCTCTTTGGTCCCCAGTTTCTTGACGACTATGGGCATCTTGCCGTTCTTGAGGGTCGGCTTAAAGACATAAAATTCATCAGGGTTTACCGCCCCCTGTACCACATTTTCACCCAGCCCCCAGGCGCCGGTAATAAACACCACGTCTTCAAAGCCGGACTCTGTATCAATAGAAAATATAACGCCAGAGCAGGCCGAATCGCTCCGTATCATCTTCTGGACGGCTATTGATAAATAGACATCAAAATGACCAAATCCCTTATCCTGTCTGTAAGAAATAGCCCGGTTCGTAAACAGACTGGCAAAACATCTCTTACAGGCATCTATAAGATGTTCTTCCCCCCGGATATTCAGATAGGTTTCCTGCTGACCGGCAAACGAGGCATCGGGTAAATCTTCGGCAGTAGCAGAAGAACGGACTGCAACGTCCACATTAGCCCCGTACTCCTTCTCCATCCGTGCATAGGCGTCAACGATAGTCCTGGCGAGATCATCCGGGAAAGGAGCGGTACGCACTACATTACGCACCTTTTCCCCACGCTGCATGAGATCCTTAATATTATGGGTGTCGAGACCCGTCAGGATATCCCGAATCTTTTTGTCCACACCCGACGTCTGGAGCAGATATTTGTAAGCCTCAGCCGTTATGGCAAAACCACCCGGGACGTTGACGCCTTTCTTGATCAATTTCTGATACATCTCTCCCAGAGAAGCGCTTTTTCCGCCGACCAACGGAACATCCTTGATGCCTATCTCATCAAACCATAGTATAAACCGATTCTTACTCTTACCCATGAATACGCCCCCCTATGATTGCGTTCTAATTTCTCAGACTTTTTGTATAGTAGCAAAATTTTACATAAAGTTACAATAAAAAATAGCGCCGGCTATCAGCTTTGAGCTTTGAGCTTTCAGCTTTCAGCCTTCAGCCATAAGGATTTTGCTGATAGCGGATAGCTCATAACCATTTTTGTGCTTATCGGCGAATAAAAAGATTCATTAAGAAAAAAACAATAAAAGTTAAAAATCCGCGAATCCCTGCTCTTTCCCCATGGGAATGACCTCTTCCGGTCTGACTCTGCCAGGCCCCGCCTTGGTTTTATGGGCGGGCTTCTTAGGTCCCTCACGGGTAAGCTGCTTGACCTCGCTCCCGGTTGCTCCGAAACGCCCCCTGATCCCGGCCGGCCTATGCTCGACCGGTGATGCGTCATTCACTGCGGCTCCGCCTACTAAGGCCACCAGTTGACCGACAAAGTCTTTCATGTTCTCGGCCTGGGCATTCAGCTCTTCACCGGCCGAGGCATTTTCCTCAGCCGAGGCGGCATTGGCCTGCACAACCTTGTCCATCTCGGCCACGGCCGTACTGACCTGTCCGATACCCTGGGCCTGCTCCTGGGAAGCGGCCGCAATCTCACCCACCAGATCCTTCACCTTCCCGCTCTTCTCTGCTACCGCCTTAAATGCCTCATTGGTCCTATTCACCAACCCTGAACCAGCGCCTATCTTTTTTACTGTGCCTTCAATCAAATTGGCGGTGTTCTTGGCCGCATCCGCCGCACGCATGGCCAGGTTGCGAACCTCCTCCGCCACCACGGCAAACCCGGCCCCGGCCTCACCGGCACGGGCCGCCTCCACTGCCGCGTTTAACGCCAGCAGGTTGGTCTGGAAGGCGATCTCGTCGATCGTTTTGATGATCTTGGCCGTCTCGCCGCTGGCCTGGGAGATCTCTTGCATGGAGGCGGTCAATTCACTCATGGAGTCACTGGCCTGTTCGATAACCTTTGAGGCCTCTTTCATCAGGCCGTTTGCCTGATTGGCATTATCCGCGTTCTGTCTGGTCATGGAGGACATCTCCTCCATGGAGGAAGAGGTCTCCTCAAGCCCGGCCGCCTGCTCGGAGGCTCCCTCGGCTAACTGCTGGCTGGAAGAGGATACCTGCGTAGAGGCAGCCACTACCTGGTCAGAACCCTCTTTAAGACCATCAATGATAGCTGTTACCGGTCTGATGATACTTCTGGCCAGGAGATAGCCGATGGTTATGGCCAGGGCAATGCCCACCAGCACCGCTATCAATGAGAGAAGTCCGGCGGTTCTAGAAAGGCTTACGGATTCCTGCTTCGCCGTATCCATCTGTGCCTTTGCCCGTTCCGCGATCTTCCCCGCACTTTCTTCGACGGGTTTATCTACGGCTTCCAACTCATCCCGGGAGAGAACTTTCAACTTTTCATCCAGCATCCCTTCGGCCTCTGTTATCTTGCCGGAGATGACATTTTGCAATAATTCTCCCTTGTAGGCGATTAACTTGTCCGCAACCGTCTCAAAAGGCTTGAGTGCTTTTAAAAAAGCCAGCGTATGTTCTTCTATCTTCCCGCCCTCCCTGGCCGCGCTTATACCAAGTTCTTTGTTCCCCTTAAGGATGATATCGGCGGTCTTTTTCATCTCATCTCTTTTTTCATAATATCGGTCCCGGTATTTGGCATAGTTTTCCATCTTCTTTCTTACCATGCTCATTTCCAGAAGGTTCATACGGGACGCCTTATCGCAACTTTCTAACTGATTCCCCAGATCCAGCTGCGGAACCCTCAACTCCATCGTTTCACTTACCTGTTTTGACATCTTATTAATATAAAAATACTCAATTCCCCCGACGACAGTGATCAGCGCCGCCATCACCAGGAATCCACCAACTATTTTGTTCTGCAAACTAAGCTTCATTTCTTATTCCTCCTTTTGTATAGAACTAAATACTACGCGGCTTCGCCTAGAAGGCCAAACCCTTCACCACCCAGCACCTTGTCGATGTCCAGCAGGATCTTTACACCACCTCCCATCTTGCCATACCAAGGATGAAATCTGTATCCAGGTTGCCACTTAAGACCAGCGTGTCATCAATATCCTCACCTTTGATGTTCAAAACCTCTGATACCGAGTCCACCACAATCCCCATCTGTACGTAGCGCAAGGCCTGGGCTACCTCTACCACAATGATGCAGGTTCGATCCGTGTAGTCGATCCGGGGCATCCTGAATCGAAGCCTTAGGTCAATAACCGGAATCACCTTGCCCCGCAGATTTATTACCCCCTGGACAAATTCCGGGGTCTCGGGAACAGCAGTGATCGGCATCATCCCGATGATCTCTCTGACCTTTAGAATACTGATCCCGTATTCCCCGGCCAGAAAAAAGGTCAGATACTTCCCTTCCTTGTCAGACATAGACTTTATAGCCTGATCCATTATTTGAACCTGTTCACTCATTCTTTTACACCTCCCTTCATGGTTTGCTTGTAATTACGTGCCTGAGTACCTTGCCTAATACCGCAGCAACGTCCAGGAAATCGCTGTCCGCATAGGTCACAAAACGCGGCCGCAGGCTGTGTCCTTTCGCTATGGTATCTTCCTCCCGGTCTGGTAGAATAAGGATAATGCGAACGTAATACAGTAAGTCGCAAATAGACAAAATCCGCGAAAAGTCTTCCCGGGTAGCCGCTAAAACAACAGCCATAGTCACGTCACTAAGGGGCTGGCGAAGCCTCCTGGCAAGACCCCCGCTCGTTCCGTAAACCTCCAGTTTCTCCTTGGGAACCAACCCCTCAATCACCCTCTGCAGGCGCTGTCCAGCTCCATCCGCCACCGTTCCATAGTAAACTAAGATCACTTTAGTCATCCCTCCTTCCCCTGTCTTAACAGGAAATTATGTTGGGCACGGCAATCTTTTCCTTCTTGCCGCAAAATAAAAATCCGGCCTGAGTCGACCACTCCCTTTTGATTCTCTGCGCTGGGCAGTCGACACAGCCGGATTGATGAACGATTGTTGTAAAAACTCGAAAACTGATTAGGTTAAAGGAAGGAAGGAAGGAAGGAGAGAGAGAGAGAGAGAGAGAGAGAGAGAGAGAGAGAGAGAGAGAGAGAGAGAGAGAGAAAAAAACGCGCGAAAATATGATATGTGCGCACATTCTCTCAGACCATATTTTTTATATATTCAATATATTTCAAAAAAATACACTGTTATATAAATATAAAATCATCTTTTCTTTTTCTTTGTATCTCGGTCCCAAAAAAA
>QYQD01000074.1 GCA_007280345.1 Deltaproteobacteria bacterium
ACACCTTGTGCGGGGGCATCGCAAACGCAAACCCAAGGGGATAGGCAGAAGGGAGCGTAAAACCAAGATTCCCAACCGTATCCCAATAGAGGCACGGCCTCAGTCTGTGGAAACCCGGCATCGGTTTGGGCACTGGGAAGGGGACAGTCTGGTATCGAGGAGGAGCCTTGCGGCTCTGAACTCACTGGTGGAGCGCAAAAGCAGGCTTCTGCTTCTCACAAGGCTTGAGAGGAAGTCGGCAGAGCTGACCACGGATGCCGTGATACTGAGACTTCAGGAACTCCCTGAGAAAGCAAGACGCACGCTGACGCTGGACAACGGGACCGAGAATGCACAGCATGAGGCTATCACAGAGGCCATAGGCATGCAGTGCTATTTCGCCCGTCCTTATGCTTCGTGGCAGAGGGGAACCAACGAAAGCGTCAATGGTCTGGTCAGGCGGTACTTCCCAAAGGGTACTGACTTTAGTAAGATAACGGATGAACAGGTGGCAATGGTCGAATCAATCATTAACAACAGGCCCAGAAAATGCCTGGGCTACAAAACACCGCTTGAGGTCGCTTCTACTTTTGTTGCACTTCGACCTTGAATGTGGGCGGTTAAAGTTGACGGCTTCGTAAAAAGTCCATTTGCTGCGTTGCGCGGCATCCTTCGTCACTGCGGCGTAGCTATGGAAATAGTTCACCGTTCACAGTTCACCGTTCACCGTAAGTGCATGGTTTGTTGACGGACAACGGATAACGGATAACGGTCAACGGATAATAGGATTTGCGCGCCTTGCAACTGAAGCTTTTTACTGTGCCGTCCAAACTCTGACTTTTTACGAGTTCATCAAAGTTGACTTTTACCCTGTTTGTTATTAGATAGTTTCCATCCGGGAGACACCCGTTTCCGGCTTTGCACTATAGGCTGAAAGCTGAAAGCTCAAAGCTGACCGCTGGAATAGATCCGATGGAGATTTCTGATAAAAGTTACCGCCGGTTTTTTGAAGAAGCCCGGGAGATGCTTTTTATAGCGGACAGGGAGGGTCGATTGCTGGCTGTAAATCCCTATGGCGCCGGCCTGCTTGGATATGCCTCACCGCAGGAACTACTGGCCGTGGGGTCAATTCATCAATTATATTACTATCCGCAGGATGAGAAAGATTTTAGGAAAAGGATCGAACAGGAGGGTTTAATACGTAATTATGAACTCACCCTCAGGAAAAAGGATGGCGGCAAGATATCCGTCTCTTTGACCGGGAATGCCATAAGAGATGGAAGCGGTGAGGTCGTCGGCTATGAGGGGATTGTCAGGGATTTCCGTGAACGCAAGAGGCTGGAGAAACAGCTCTTACATCTGGAAAGGCTCGCGGCCATGGGTAAGCTTTCCGCAGAGCTGGCCCATGAGATTAATAATCCCCTGGGCGGCATACTGATGTACGCGAAACTGGCCCTGGAAGACCTGCCTGAGGGCGATGCCCAGGCCCAGCGCCTGGAGAAGATTTCCAGATTAGCGACCCGCTGTCGTATGATTGTGCGCGGGCTCCTTGATTTTGGCCGCGGTGACACGGCCGAAAGGGAGTGGGTGGACGTCAACCAGACTATCCTCGATATGTTTGACCTGATTCGTGACCATATCCTCTTCAGGCCGGTTCGCGTAGAGATGAAGCTGGGCGGGAATCTGCCCCGGGTGTGGGGGAACCGCAGCAATCTGGAGCAGGTTGCCTTAAACATGATGATTAATGCGGCTGAGGCCATGGAAGGGCAGGGGACGTTGACAATTGAGACCGGATATTCGAAGGAAGAATCTAACTTTTCCATGTACTTTAAAGATACCGGGCCGGGTATAAGTAAGGAAAACCTGAATAAGATATTTGAGCCCTTTTTTACGACGAAAAAACGTGGCAAGGGGACTGGACTAGGCCTTTCCATCAGCCATGGAATCATACAGAAGCACGGGGGATCGATTCAGATCAAATCCAGGCCGGGGGAGGACACGACATTTCTCATCCAACTGCCAGGTAGGAAAAGATGACCATGAGGATGCGCGGTAAGATATTAATTATCGACGATGACGAGGCCATCCGCGATGGCTGCTACCATACCCTCGCCAGGGAAGGTTATGAGGTGGTCACGGCGGCCACCGGCCGGTCCGGTCTGAAGGCATTTGAAGCGTCTTCCTTTGATCTGGTTTTACTGGATATGAGGATGCCGGACCTGGGCGGCATGGAGGTGCTTAACCAGATCAAGGAGCAGGACCCGCAGGCGGTGATAATTGTTATTTCCGGCTTTGGCACTATACCTTTGGCGGTGGAGGCCATGAAGGCCGGGGCCTATGATTTTTTCCCAAAGCCTTTTGAACCGGATGAGCTTCGCATACTGGTAAAACGAGCCCTGGATACCAGGCGCCTGGCCATGGAGAATATTTATCTGAAGCAGGAACTTAAGAGTAAAGAGGGTACGTCCCGTATTGTCTATCAAAGCAAGGCGATGTCCAAGATCATCCGCATGATGGAACTGACCGCGCCGACGGACAGCACCGTACTTATAACCGGTGAGAGCGGAACCGGTAAGGGACTGGTGGCCAGGCAGATTCATGAGATGAGCCAGCGCAGTAAAAATCCCTTTGTGGCCGTGGATTGTGGAACACTGGTGGAAACCCTTTTTGAGAGCGAGCTTTTCGGGCACATTAAGGGCTCCTTTACCGGTGCAGAGGCGACCAAGATCGGCAAATTCGAGCTGGCGCAAGACGGCACTATCTTTTTTGATGAAATCGCCAACATCAGCCTGGATGTCCAGGCCAAGTTGCTCAAGGCCGTAGAAGAGAAGACCATATCCAAGGTCGGCAGCCATCGTTCCATTAAGGTAGATGTCCGCATTATTGCGGCTACGAATAAGAATCTCGAAGAGGCCATCAAACGCGGGGCATTTCGCGAGGACCTTTTTTTCCGCTTAAACGTCATGCCCGTACATCTCCTTCCTCTTCGCGAGCGTAAGGAAGATATTCCGGTACTGGTACCGTATTTTCTGGAGAGACTGGGCGCTAAGTACAAGAGAGACGGCCTTTCTATATCTGATGAGGCCTTAAACTTATTAATGAACTATCATTGGCCGGGCAATGTGCGGGAGTTGGAAAACACGCTTGAACGGGTGGTTATCCTGACCGAAAAGCCGACACTGGATGTCCATGATTTTATGTATGCCGGGTTGCCGGGTTCCAGCCCGCCACTCTCTGCCGATTCTTACGCCCTTGCCGATATGGAGCGCAATCATATTGCGCACGTATTGCATCGCTATAAAGGTAATAAGTCCGAGGCGGCCCGGGCGCTGGGCATTGATCGTAAGACCCTCCGCGAGAAGATAAAACGCTACGGCCTGTCTGATTAAGATCAGGGTTGTTAAATGGTAAAGCCCAATTTATCCTTGACTTTTCCCTGTTTTTTCCTTAATTATTCACGGCGTAAGCCATAAGATAATATTGTTGGGGGATCGTCCAGCGGCAGGACTGCAGACTCTGAATCTGTCTACCGAGGTTCGAATCCTCGTCCCCCAGCCAATTTTTTGACGGTTATTTTGTCCATTACTTGCCCCTTCTCTTTCTCGTTCATATCTGATTAATTCCATTAGGCCAGATATTTTTCCATCAGCCGGAAAGAAGTAACACTTATGATTAGAAATATTGGAATAGTGGGTATGCCGCCGAGGGAGGTCATGTTCCGCCTTAAAGGGGAAGGCGCAAGGATTTATGATCTTGATGCCCTGCATGTAAAACCTGACCTTGAGATTACTGCTTCGTATATACCACGGGTTTATTGTGCCATCCTGCGCACGGTCTTGACCAATGCCAAAAAGATGTCTTTAGATGCCATCTATATAGATGTAGGCGAGGGAAAGTGCAGCGGGGCCCTTTATATTGCTGAGATATTAAAAGTAGAACTTAATATCCCGATTATTCAGACACGTAATGAAGATAAGCTGCGTTTCGGCAATCCTGTCTGTGAGAGCGTCCTGCCCTTGGTAGAAAAAATGGAGTTGATAACGCAGAGTGTGTTGGAGCCGGAAGCAATGAAAAATGATATGGTTCGATGTGAGCCAGTAGCTGGATTCTGGGGCGTACCGCCGAGGGACTTCTCTATTCTATCCCTGTTCCCACCGCGCACCCATGTCTTTGGCTGGACAAGGTGTATGGAGAATAAGACCCCGGCTGATGCAGCGTTAGAAAAAGTGGTCCACCCTGATGTTCCTACCGTATTCTTTGCCCAGTCTTTTTGTCAGAAGACGGCCTTAACCTATTATCTGGCCAGAAGACATCCCTGTGGACTCTATGTGGATGCTGATGTATATATGGGGCATAGCACCAAGTCAAAAGTTCAGGCATTCCTTGAATTAAATGGAGCAATAGATTGATATTAGGTGATTTTGGCACATCATATACAAAATTATGGGATATAGAGAAAGAATCTGTCCCACGCATTGTGCGCAGTATGGATATAGCTGGTGGCCTGCGTACTACGTTATCTACCGGCCATAATGGGGAGCGCTTCGGCGAACGCTACGTTAATGAGCTTACGGCCCTGGCTCGCGGCGCGAAGAGGCTGATTAAAGAGGATGATTTCGTCATCCTGGATTGCGGCAGCCGGGACCTGAAATTCGTAAGGTTCAGCGGGGATAAGGTCAGGGATACGGGGTGGAATGCCGAGTGCGGGGCCTCCCTTGGATTTACCATAGAATTACTGGAGAGGTATTATGACCTCGATCACCGCCGGATGTCCGTGCCATCTACCCACTTACCGGTAACCTGCGGGGTGCTGGGTCTCAGCCACATCTTTGATGCCATTATTCAGGGCGCGCGGCCGGAAGAGGCGGTGGCCTCTTTCATTAAAGGCATCGCCCTAAACGCCTACCGTTTTGCCGGATCCCCACCCAAGCTTTACCTCTCCGGAGGCCTTTCTGAAAATCCTGTCTTTGTCAAAAGCATGCCCTGTGAAGTGGTTGTTTTAGGACGATTTGTTCTACTTGAAGGGCTGCGCTATATAGCCTCTATTTAGCTTGACTATTCAAAGAAAATAAATTAATTATTTGTGCTTGACGGTTAAATTTTGTGTTCAATACGGTGCGAGAAGTGGAAGATTTTAATAAGCTGACAGAGCAGAGACAAAAAAAGGCTGGTGACCTGAAAGAAATGGGAGTTCTCCTTTATCCCAATAATTTCATGGTCAAGGACAGGGTAGGGGACATAATATGTAAATATGCCCAGGTTAATGATCTGCCCGGCGAGGATCAGAAGTTCGTTATAGCCGGCCGGATGATTGCCCTCAGGGACTTTGGAAAGAGCGTCTTTACCCATGTCCAGGACGGGAATGGAAAGATCCAGGTCTATTTGCGGAAGGATGTCCTGGGTAGTGAAAGTTATGAGGTATGTAAGCGTCTGGATATCGGCGATATTGTGGGTATTGAAGGGACACTTTTCAGGACTAAAACCGGCGAATTGACGATTCTGACACAGAAACTAAACCTTTTGACCAAATCACTCCGTCCTTTACCGGAGAAGTTCCATGGCCTTACGGACGTGGAAACGCGGTATCGCCAGCGGTATGTCGATTTAATGGTCAATCCCGGGGTACGGGAAGTCTTTTTGAAACGCATCCGGATAATCCAGGAAGTGAGAAATTTTCTTACTGAAAGGGGTTTTCTGGAGGTTGAGACGCCGATGATGCAGCCCATCCCCGGTGGGGCCACGGCCAAACCCTTTAAGACCTATCATAATGCCCTCGATATGGAGCTGTACCTGAGAATTGCCCCGGAATTATATCTGAAACGCCTGGTCGTGGGCGGGTTTGAACGGGTTTTTGAAATTAATCGCAACTTTCGCAATGAGGGCGTCTCTATCCAGCACAACCCTGAATTCACCATGCTGGAATTTTATCAGGCCTATGCCACCTATGAAGATCTGATGGCCCTTACCGAAGAGATGTTTTTCATGCTGGCCGGGAAGATTTGTGGTCAGCCGGTCATTTCTTACCAGGATTATGAGATAGACTTCACCCCTCCGTGGAAGAGGTATGCCCTGAAGGATGCCCTGGTGCAAGTCGGCGGGTTGCAGGACGAGCTTCTCCATGATGAGGCAGGGGCCAGGGCCTATGCCGTTTCCCTGGGTATTAAGCTGGGTGAAAAAGACGGCTTCGGCAAGACGCTCGTAAAGCTCTTTGATCATCTGGTGGAGCCGAAGCTGATCCAACCAACCTTTATCTATGCCTATCCTCTGGAGGTCTCTCCGCTTTCCCGAAAAAATGAGGCAGATAACGAGGTAGTAGATCGTTTTGAACTGTTTATCGCCGGCCGGGAGATGGCCAATGCCTTTTCCGAGTTGAATGACCCGGTTGACCAAAGGGAGCGTTTGGTTAAACAGATACTGAACAGAGACACGGCAGATGAGGACGAGGAAATCGTCCCTATTCTGGACGAGGATTTTCTCCGGGCCCTGGAGTACGGCATGCCCCCTGCGGCCGGGGAGGGGATCGGGATAGACCGGCTGGTTATGCTTCTTACGGATTCACTTTCTATCCGGGACGTAATTTTATTCCCGCATTTGCGTCCTGAGCGTTAAATTCATAGGTTATGGTCTGCGACCAAGTATGAACTTTGAATGGTTTATCGGCCTTCGTTATCTGAAGGCAAAGAGAAAGCAATCATTTATCTCGGTGATTACCTTTATTTCCGTGGCCGGGGTCATGGTCGGGGTAATGGCACTGATAGTCGTTCTGGCGGTCATGACCGGCTTTGAAGAGGATCTGAAGGGCAAAATACTGGGCCTTAATGCCCATGTCCTGGTGCTTAAATATGGTGATTCCGTTGGGGATGTAAAAGGACTGCAGGAAAAGATAGAAAAGACAAAAGGGGTAGTGGCTACTACTCCTTTTATTTATTCTCAGGCCATGCTGAGCTCGCAGCTCGGGGCCTCCGGTGTGGTCTTAAGAGGAATTGATCGTAAGTCATCTAACAAGGTCATCAACCTGCGTCAATATATGGTCGAAGGTTCATTGGAGAATCTGGAGATTCCTTCCGGGCAGAAAGGGCCGGGGGGGGATACAGAAGGGATTCCGGGTATTATAATCGGCAGGGAACTGGCCAAAAATCTGGGTGTGATAAGGGGTGACCGGGTACAACTTATGTCCCCGACCGGTATGATTACGCCTGTGGGGGTCATACCCAGGATGGAGGCATTTAAGATAGTCGGCATATTTGATTGTGGCATGTTTGAATATGATTCTTCCATGGCCTTCATATCCCTGAGAGCGGCCCAATCTTTATTGGGCTTAGGCAACAGAATAACCGGCCTGGAGGTAAAAGTAGCAGATATCTATAAGGCCGACCAGGTGGCTGCCGCTATTAACAACACGCTTGGTTATCCTTACTGGACCAGGGACTGGATGAAGATGAATAAGAACCTTTTTTCGGCCTTAAAACTGGAAAAGATAGCCATGTTCATAATCCTGGCCCTGATTGTCCTGGTGGCGGCCTTCAACATTGTCAGTACGCTGATAATGGTGGTTATGGAGAAAAACAAGGACATAGCTATCTTAAAGTCTATGGGCGCTACGCGGAAGAGCATCATGAAAATCTTTGTCATGGAAGGGGTAATCGTCGGCTTTGCCGGGACCATACTTGGAGTTATAGGTGGTTTTGGCCTCACGAGCCTGCTCAAGAAATATAAGTTCATTAAATTGCCCAGCGATGTTTATTACATATCCACCCTGCCGGTAAAGGTAGAGGCGCTGGATGTGGCCTTAATTTCAATTGCGGCTATAGTTATCAGTTTTTTGGCTACCCTTTATCCTTCCTGGCAGGCTTCAAGGCTGGAACCGGCGACTGCCTTGAGATATGAATAATAAAGACTTGCTCACCGGCTTCTCCATGAGCCAGGGAAGCGGACCGGTCGTAGAGGCCCGTAACATTCACAAATCATTTGCCACGGACGGGCAAGGGATAGAAGTGCTGAAAGACATCGACCTGACCGTAAATGTTGGAGAGTCTTTGGCCATAGTCGGCGCTTCTGGAGTAGGCAAGTCCACACTGTTACACCTTCTTGGCACCCTGGAAATACCGGATAAGGGCGCTATCCTTTATAATGGCCTGGACGTATCGAAGTTAAGTGACGAGGAACTGGGCGCCTTTCGAAATAGATATATAGGCTTTGTTTTTCAGTTCCACCACCTGCTGCCTGAATTTACCGCTATTGAAAATGTGATGATCCCGGCGCTTATCGCGCGCCAGGAGAAAAAGGATGCCTGCGCCCTGGCCGAAGGCATCCTTTGTGAAGTCGGTTTAAAAGACCGGCTGAGGCACAGGGTGGGAGAACTTTCCGGAGGTGAGCAGCAGAGGGTGGCCCTGGCCCGGGCCATAGTCCTGTCCCCCCGGCTCCTTCTGGCAGATGAACCCACAGGGAATCTGGATGCAAAAACAGGCCAGAAGGTACACGATCTCATCTTGAGCTTGGGGGAAAAGAATAATATGGCCACAATCGTGGTAACCCATAATCTGCGGCTGGCGCAAAGCATGGGACGCTGCCTGACTATAGTTGACGGACGCTTGGAACAATCTGATCCGGGGAGATTTTCTTGATATGAAGATATTTTTAAGATCATTGATTCTGTTTTTCATGGTGAGTTCTATTTTTCAACCGGCCATAGCCGCAGAAAAAAAGACTGTAGCGGCTGCGCCTTTTATTGTGCACAGTAAAGAAGACATCAGTTCCCTGGTGGCTTCAATGGAAAAGAACCTGATGTCAGCTCTGGCATCAGCGGGCTTTGCAGTGATCGATTCGGCCCGGGTAGCCGGGGAGATCGACAGAAACAGGCTTTTTGATGCCAAATACATGCGGGATGCGGCAGGAAAGCTGGGGGCGGATTGCATCGTATGGGGCAGCATTACTAAAATCGGCCGGCGACTGAGCCTGGATGTCTGGTTGCTTGAGATGGACGACACTAAAGGTCCCGTGCCACTTTATGCCGAAACCACCGGGGCCGACCGGTTGGATACGGCGCTGCAGAAGATAGTGGGCAATATCCAGTTCGCCGTCTTAAAGAAAGAACGTATAGGAGAAGTCTTGTTTTCCGGTAATCGAAGGATTGAATCTGAGGCCATCCGTACCCATATCAAATCCAAACCGAGCGATATTTTTAATAAGGACAGGTTGAGCGAAGATATGCGCTCCATTTTTGCGATGGGTTATTTTACAGAGATAAATATCGATGTTAAAGACGCTCCGGAAGGGAAAATTGTGACCTTTGTGGTTACAGAGAAGCCGGTTATAAAAGACATCAAGGTAGAAGGGAATATCGGTGTCGAAACGGAGAAAATAAAAGAAGTAATCAGCGTCCGGACAAACTCAATTTTAAAGCTCAAGGATATCCAGGAGTCTGAGGAAAAGATCAGATCTCTCTATCGGGAGAAAGGTTATTACGGAACACTTCTGGATCACAAGTTATCAGAGTTGCCTAATAATGAGGCTATACTGACCTTTTCCATTAAAGAAGGCGAAAAGGTGCATATAAAGGATATCCGGTTCGTTGGAAACAAGGCCTTTGGCAGCAAGCAATTAAAAGATATGATGGAAACTACGGAAAAGGGGTTTTTATCCTGGCTCACATCCTCCGGCATTTTAAACCGGGATGTTTTGGAGCGTGATTTATCCAAGATAACTTCATTTTACTATAACAACGGGTATATCGAGGCCAAGATCGGAGAGCCTGAGATCGAACACAAGGAGAAATTCATATTCATCACTATCCCTATAGAGGAAGGTTCTCAATTTACAGTGGGGTCGGTGGATATTGAGGGTAAGCTCATAAAGCCAAAAGAGGAGTTGCTGTCGATATTGAAGATTCGCCAGGAAAAGACCTACAGCCGGGACGTCTTAAGGAAGGATATCTTGACCTTAACTGATGTCTATGCGGACGCCGGTTATGCCTATGCCGAGGTCGCACCCGAGATCGCCAAGGATGATATGGGGAAAAAGGTAAATATAACTTTTTTTATTCAGCCCGGGGGAAAAGTCCATTTCGATCGGATAGAGATATCCGGGAATACCAAGACGCGGGATAAGGTTATAAGACGTGAACTCAGGATAGCGGAAGGAGATCAATTTAACGCCGAAGGCCTGCGTAAGAGCAATCAGAGGTTGCAGAAGCTTGGCTTCTTCGAGGATGTGAATATAACCCCGGTCAAAGGCGCTGACGAAACTAAAATGGACCTCAAAATCGAGGTTAAAGAAAGGCCTACCGGGGCCTTCAGTATAGGCGGCGGTTACAGCTCTGTGGAGCACTTTATTGGTATGGCCGAGATATCACAGCGAAACCTTTTTGGCCGCGGCCAGGAGTTGAGCCTGCGGGCCCAAACCAGCAGCCGTTCCACCCGTTATAACCTTAGTTTTACAGAGCCTTATTTTCTTGATACCAAACTGGCCACCGGCGTCGACCTTTTTAACTGGGAAACGGAGTATGATGATTATACCAAGAAGAGTACCGGCGGGGGATTAAGGCTGGGCTATCCCTTAACCGACAATCTGAGGGTCTTTGGCGGTTATAGATTCGAAGATGCCACCATGTCGGACGTTCGGTCCACAGCCTCATGGGTGATAGTTGAGTCTATGGACATCCATGTAACCAGCTCCTTAACCGCCGCCATAGAGAGGGATACACGCAATAGTTATATCGATCCTACTGCCGGGTCGATAAACAGCTTTTCGGTCGAGTATGCGGGCGGATTCCTGGGGGGTGACAGCGCCTATACGAAGTACACGGCCAAATCCGGCTGGTACTATCCACTTTTCTGGGATACAGTGGGGCACATTAACGGGGCTATAGGTTATGTTAAGGAGAACCCGGACGGTAAGCTGCCTGTGTATGAAAAGTTTTATATGGGTGGTCTAAATTCAGTGCGTGGTTTTAAGTTTGGCGACATCAGCCCTATCGATCCGGCGACCAATGAGCGCATTGGTGGCGAGAAGATGCTGCTCTTCAACGTTGAGTATATATTCCCCCTGATAAAGAAGGCCGGGCTAAAGGGTGTGGTCTTTTTTGATGCCGGTAATGCCTTTCGGGAAGAGGACAGTTACAACCTGACCGACCTCCGAACCAGCGTTGGTTTCGGTTTCCGCTGGTTTTCACCCATCGGGCCGCTGCGCCTGGAGTGGGGTTATAACATAGACCCGGAGCCGGGTGAAGAATCGAGTAGCTGGGATTTTACAATTGGTGGAGCGTTTTAAATAAGCATTCAGCTATCAGCTATGATGGGTGCACCTGTGGGATATGAAGGAAAAGCTGACGGCTGAGAGCTAAGAGCCTTTGCGGAATGAAAACACTAAAAGAGATAGCCGAGCATTGTCAGGGGCTACTCGTAGGAGATGGCGATCTCATCATTACCGGTATAGCCGGCCTTGATGAGGCTACGGAAGGCCGGATCAGTTTTGTCGCCCAGAGAAAATACCTGACAAAGATGGAAACCACCCGGGCATCGGCCCTCATTGTGCCTATGGAGGTGACCGGGGCTCGTGTACCTATTATAAGGACAGAGAACCCTTATCTGGCCTACGCCCGGATAGCTGCCCTTTTCAGTTCCCGGCCATTTGAGGCAAGGGGCATCAGCAAAGAGGCCTGGATAGGCAAAGACTGCCGGATTAATCCCAACGTCAGCATATATCCCTTTGTCTATATTGGAGACAATGTGCAGGTCGAGTCGGGAGTTACCATTTATCCCGGAGTGTATATTGGAAACGAGGTTTCTATCGGCGAGGGTAGCGCTGTCTATCCGAATGTAACCATAATGGATAGGTGTATTATCGGCGCGCGGATCATAATACACAGTGGTGTGGTAATCGGCAGCGATGGGTTTGGTTATGCCAGGGACGGGGCTAAACATGTTAAGATCCCGCAACTTGGCATTGTGCAGATTGATGACGACGTAGAGATTGGCGCCAATACCACTATCGACCGGGCCGCCCTGGGAAAGACGTGGATCAAGCGGGGCACAAAAATTGACAATCTGGTCCAGGTGGCTCACAACGTGATAGTCGGAGAAGACACGCTTCTCATTTCTCAAGTGGGTATTTCCGGCAGCGTGGAGATCGGCAACAATGTCATTCTGGCCGGCCAGGTAGGGGTGGCCGGACACATTAAAATCGGCGACCGGGTTAAGGTTGGGGCAAAATCGGGCGTGCCGGGTTCCCTGCCGGAAGATTCGACAGTCTCCGGCATCCCGGCCATTTCGCACCAGGAGTGGTTAAAAGCCAGCGCTGTTTATCGACGATTGCCCGATCTTCTTAAAGAAGTTCGTGATCTTAAGAAGAGAATCGCCAACCTTGAAAAGAATACAGGGGGACATGAGAAATGAACATGGAAACAAACAAGATAAACATCGGGGAAATATTGAAGATATTACCGCATCGGTACCCATTTTTATTGGTAGATAAGATACTGGAGTACAAGTCGGGAGAATCAATAAAAGGCCTTAAGAATGTCACTATTAACGAACCATTTTTTCAGGGCCACTTTCCAGGTCAGCCGATCATGCCCGGGGTGCTGATTTTAGAGGCTATGGCCCAGGTAGGGGGGATACTGGCCTATATTTCCAACGACGAGGAAATGAAAAACAGACTATTTTATTTTATCGGCCTGGATAAGGTTCGTTTCCGGAAGACCGTAGTCCCCGGAGATCAGATTGTCTTTGATTTAACCATGCTGAAACGAAAAATGAAGATGTACATAATGGCCGGCCGGGCCACGGTCGACGGCAAGCTGGTGGCCGAAGCCGAGCTGATGGCTGCTATGTCGGATGAAAACTAGCTATCAGCGTTCAGCCGTCAGCTTTCAGCTTTGGGCTGATTGCTGATGGCTGAGGGCTGTAATAAAAAGGAGATCACATGAAGATTCACCCTACAGCTATTGTCGATACAAACGCTGTTTTGGCAGAGGGTGTCGAAATCGGTCCTTATGTCATAATTGGCAGTGATGTAAAGATCGGGGCTCGGACTACAGTTGGTCCCCATACTACCATAGAGGGCTGCACCACTATCGGTGAAGACTGCAAAATAGCGCAATTTGCGGCTATCGGCGCGGCCCCCCAGGATACGAAGTATAAGGGGAGCCCTACCGCGGTCGAGATCGGCAACGGCAATATTATCCGGGAGTATGTCACCATTCACAGGGGGACGGAAAACGGTGGAAGAGTTACCCGGATTGGCGACCATAACTTTTTGATGGCTTATACACACATAGCTCATGACTGTAAGATCGGAAACCATGTTATCTTTGCTAACTGCGCCACCTTGGGAGGGCACGTGGAAATCCAGGATCATGCCATCCTGGGCGGCCTGGTGGCTGTCCACCAATTTTCCCGTATCGGAGGTTATGCCTTTGTGGGCGGGTTATCCGGTATCATTAAAGACATCCCGCCTTACGTTATAGCTTCAGGGGAGAGGGCTAAGCTCTTTGGTATAAATATTATCGGCTTAAAGAGGCATAATTTCTCGCCCGAGGCCATAGATGCCCTGAGGACAGCTTATAAATTAATAGTCCGTTCGCCGCTCACTCTCAAAGAGGCCATTAAAACCGCAGAAAGAGAGGTTTCGCAGGTGCCCGAGGTTCAATACTTTATCGATTTTATTAAGAACTCTAAGAGGGGCATTCCAAGAAAATGACCAGGAAAATCGGGATCATCTCGGGCAGCGGCAGGTTCCCGCTCATTTTTTCCGAGGCGGCGCGCCGGGAAGGTTTTGAGGTCATAGCTATTGCGCACAAAGGAGAGACCAGGCCGGAACTGGCTGAGACCGTAGATAAGATTTTCTGGTTAAAGTTGGGCCAGTTGGGGAAGATAATCGATATCTTCAAGCAAGAAGGGGTGCGCGACGTGGTCATGGCCGGGGGTATAGATAAAAAGAATATCTATAGAAAGGTCTGGCCGGATCTGAAGGCCATTTCTGTATGGTCGAGGTTAAAGAACCGGCTGGATGACGGCATCTTGCGGGCATTGGCCGGTGTCCTGGAGGAAGAGGGCATAATGGTCCGCGAATCAACCCTGTTTCTCCGGTCTCTTCTGGCGCCAAAGGGTGTTTTGACGCGGCGTAAGCCCACGGCAGAGGAGATGAAAGACGTGGAATTCGGATGGAAAGTGGCCAAGGAGATCGGTGGACTTGATATCGGGCAATGCATCGTGGTTAAAGACCTGGTGGTTCTGGCCGTGGAGGCCATCGAAGGGACGGATGAGACTATCCGGCGGGGCGGGCAACTGGCTAATAAAGGGGCGGTTGTGGTAAAAGTCCTTAAGCCCAGACAGGATCCTCGTTTTGATTTACCGGCGGTTGGTCTTCAGACCATCCGCACGATGCAGGAGGTGAAGGCCTCCTGCCTGGCCGTCGAATCGGACAAGGTATTGATTTTTGAAAAAGAGGAGATGCTGCGAGAGGCCGATCGGCATAGGATCGCCATCGTTGCTTTGTAAATTTAAAAAGGTTTAATGTCTTTTTTGTGTGGAGAGAATCATGCAGAAGGTTAAAGTCGGGGTTATAGGTGTAGGATATTTAGGCCAATACCATGCCGAAAAATATGCATCTATGGAAGAGGCCGATCTGGTTGGGATAGTCGATATCGACAAAAAACGGGCCCATGAAATTGCAGAAAAATACGGCGCTAAAACCTATACTGACTACAAGGATCTCATCGGAAAGGTTGAAGCGGTAAGTGTGGTCGTCCCCACCACCCTGCACTACCCGGTTGCCGGCCATTTCCTCAGACAGGGGATAGACGTTTTACTTGAAAAGCCCATGACCTGCACCCTGGCCGAAGCAAGCCGGTTGATTAAACTGGCTAAGGCGAGAAATCTTATCTTGCAGGTCGGCCATCTGGAACGCTTTAACCCGGCGGTAGTGGCCTTAAAAGACCATCTTGAGAATCCGCTTTTTATCGAGTCTCACCGGCTTTCAACTTTTAAGGGCCGGGGAATCGATGTGGACGTGGTCCTGGACCTCATGATACATGATATTGATATTATCCTGAATATCGTCAAATCAAAGCTTAAAGACATCCATGCGGTTGGGGTGCCGGTTATCACGCCTAACACAGATATAGCCAATGTGCGCCTGGAATTTGAAAATGGCTGCACGGCCAATGTCACGGTAAGCCGCATCTCTAATAAAAATATGCGTAAGATCAGAATATTCCAGCCCAACGCCTACCTGTCCGTCGATTATGCACGCAGGGAAATCATGGTTATTAAGAAAACTGCCCAAAACGGTATGTATGGTTTCCCGGGCATTGAGGAACAGGTCGCTTCTTTCCCTGAGAGTGACTCCCTGGCAGAAGAACTCAGGGCCTTTGTCTCTTCTGTCCGAACCAGGAAGCCGCCGGTTGTTTCAGGCGAGGATGGCCAAAGGGCTCTCCAGGTGGCCTTAAAGATTATGAAACAAATAAATCGGACTATAGAAAACCTTGGTCGCTCACTAAATATGTTGGTCTCGTAAAAAGTCAAATTTGGGACGACACAGTAAAAAGCTCCAGTTGCAAGGCGCGCAAATCCTGAGGAATGAGGCGTACTTATGGCTACGCCGCAGTGACGAAGGATGCAACGCAACGCAGCAAATGGATTTTTTACGAAGTCGTCAAATATGTCCTTGCCGGAACATGCCCGCCGGGTCAGCTAAAAACATCCTTATAGTAGCCGGAGAGTCCTCCGGTGATATGCACGGGGCCAGTCTGGTCCGGGCCGTGCATGATATTAATCCCGAAATAGATTTTTGGGGCCTGGGCGGGGAAAAGATGCGTGAGGCCGGAGTTAATATACCTTTTGATTCTACCCGGTTGGCGGTAGTGGGTATTTCCGAAGTATTCACACATCTATGGCAGATTGTTCAGGCCCAGCGTCTTTTACGAAAGGCCATGCGTGATAAGCGGCCGGATCTGGTTATACTCATTGATTATCCAGATTTTAACCTCCTTTTAGCGGCCAAAGCCAGGGGCCTGGGAATTCCGGTTATGTACTATATAAGCCCGCAGGTATGGGCCTGGCGCAGCGGGCGGGTCAAAAAGATAAAACGGCTTGTAAATAGAATGGTGGTCATTCTCCCTTTTGAGGTGGAATTTTACCGCAGGCATCAAATGGAGGTAGATTTTGTCGGGCATCCACTTCTGGATGTAGTTAAACCGGCCCTGGATGACGAATATTTTTACAAACATTTTGAGATTGACCGCAGCCGGCCTGTTGTTGGTCTCTTTCCCGGCAGCCGGTTACAGGAGGTAAACAGGCTTATGCCTTCCATTATAGATGCGGCCGGGAGATTGGAAGAAAAGATTCCGGGCATCCAGTTTGTCCTGCCCCTGGCTCCAACTATCGATAGAAGATGCGTTGAAGATTTTATCCATCCGACAGGGCTTAATATTAAGGTTATTGAAGATGGGGTCTATGATACTATGAAGGCGGCCCGTGCCGTTATCGCCGCTTCGGGTACGGTAACCCTGGAGGCGGCTATCATGGGTGTGCCTATGATAATCGTCTATAAGGTTTCAAGGTTGAGTTATCTTGTGGGAAAAATAATGGTAAGGGTATCCCATATTGGCCTGGTCAACCTGGTGGCCGGTCGAAGGATCGTCCCTGAACTGGTCCAGGAAGAGGTTAACGGCCGGAGGATAGCGGAAGAGGTTCATAAAATTATAGCTGATGAGAAGTATTCCCGGACTATGAAAAATGAACTTGAAGGAGTAAAAAACAGGCTGGGCGGGCCGGGTGCATCTGCCCGCACGGCGGAAATTGTATGTCAGATGGTAATGGAGTCGGAAGTTCAAACAGGTTAAACAGTTCAAACGGTTCAAGCCGCTTGAACTGACTAATTCAACTTACAAGATACAGTGCTACTCGGGTTTCTATGTCAATTTATAAACGCCTATTCAATTTGATCGTTCCTTACTGGAAGAGAATGGCCGTAGCCATGATCGGCATGGTAGGAGTGGCCCTTCTTACTTCAGCCACGGCCTATGTAGTAAAGCCCATGCTGGATGAGGTCTTCCTTAAGAAAGACATGACCATGATCCATTTGATTCCGCTGGCCATAGTTTTTCTTTTCTTGAGCAAAGGTATTTTTTACTATGGTTATTTTTACCTTATAAACTCCGTAGGACAAAAGATTGTGGCGGACCTCAGGGAAGCAGTGTACAGGCACTTAAATTGCCTGTCCCTTTCCTATTTCCATCGTACGCCGACCGGCGTCCTTATCTCACGAATTCTAAACGACGTAGGCATGATTCAGGGTGCGGTTTCCAATGTTGTGGTTGGCGTACTCAAGGATGCCTTTACCGTAGTCGGTCTGACCTCTGTCATCTTTTATCAAGACTGGAAACTAGCCCTCATAGCCATGACCATATTCCCCATAGCGGTAATTCCTATCGTTAAGTTCGGTAGAAAACTGCGGGAAATCAGCACCAAAAACCAGGAGATTGTGGGAGATGTAACTGTATTATTGCATGAGGGTATTACCGGCAGTCGTATCGTAAAAGCTTTTACTATGGAAGAGTATGAAATCAAGAGATTCAGAAGGCAAATTAAAAGACTTTACGACATCATTATGAGCGACGTTAAGGTAAAGGCTGTCGCCCATCCCCTTATGGAATTATTGGGTGGTATTGGAATCGCCTTTATAGTGTGGTACGGAGGCTTACAGGTGATGAGGGGCGCCTCAACGCCGGGTACGTTCTTTTCTTTTCTAACAGCCATGATAATGCTGTATGAACCGGTGAAAAACCTCAGCGGCGCCAACAGTGCGATACAGCAAGGGGTGGCTGGCGCTATCCGGGTCTTTGACCTTTTAGATACTCCCCCTGAGATAATAGACAAAGAGGGTGCGGTAGCGCTACCGCCTATTAAGCGGCATATTGAGTTTAGAGATGTATCCTTTAAATATGACGAGGCAGTTGTACTCAAGGACACAAATCTTAAGGTGAAGACCGGTGAAATCCTGGCCATTGTGGGCATGAGCGGTGGAGGTAAGACCACACTGGTCAATCTCATCCCGCGATTCTATGATATAACCGATGGCGCAATTTCTATTGACGGCATAGACATCAGAGACGTTACCATCTCTTCCCTCCGTTCCCAAATAGGCATAGTGACCCAGCAGACGATCCTCTTCAATGACACGGTACGTAACAACATAGCCTATGGCGACGTCAGGAAGTCTGAAGGGGAGATAATAGAGGCCGCCCGTGCCGCCTATGCCTACGATTTTATCGAGAGGTTACCTCAGAGATGGGATACCGCAATCGGTGAACAGGGCGTCAGGCTCTCAGGTGGCGAAAGGCAGCGGATTTCCATCGCCAGGGCGCTCCTTAAAAATGCGCCTATTTTAATTCTGGATGAAGCCACATCTTCTTTGGACACTGAGTCTGAACTTGAGGTGCAGAAGGCCCTGGATAATTTGATGCAGGGAAGGACCACCTTGGTCATTGCCCATCGGCTTTCCACTATTCGAAATGCTGACCGGATTATTGTCATCAAGGATGGCGCCATTGTGGAAGAAGGCAAACATGATGAGCTTTTGGCTTTGGGCGGCGCATATCGTAAATTGCACGATATGCAGTTCCGGGATGAGTTGGATATTGCCACAGAGACGGATATCACCACAGAGAACGCAGAGGGATAAAAAGTTTTCAGCGGTCAGCGGTCAGAGACCGTTAGTTCGCTGCGGCGAACTAAACGTTCGAACGACTCGAACAGCTCGAACGAGGAGATAGCTGATAGCTTGTAACATGTTCACATTATATAACGTCTTACAATTAACTTTCATCTTTATATTCCTGCCATTCATCCTGCTTAAAATAGCTTTTACACCAAAATATAGACAGCGGATTTTAAACCGGCTGGGGCTGCACCTTCCTTCTATGGATGTGGTGGATGACTCCGGCCCCAGGATATGGATCCACGCCCTGTCCGTGGGCGAGGTGATGTCTTCAATAGCCCTGGTCAGGGAGATGCGGCGGCGATTTCCAGATTGGGTGATAATTTACTCAACCTCCACGGCCACAGGCGCGGGTATCGCACGGCAAAAACTTGGTGATATGGTCGATTACCTGATTACTTATCCCCTCGACCTGTTCTGGTCGGTGCGGCAGGTAGTGAAAAGCGTCAGGCCTGACCTTTTTGTCCTAATTGAGACGGACCTGTGGCCTAATATGCTGGGCGCGCTTTCACGTCGTGGGATACCGATTATCCTGCTGAACGGGCGTATATCAGACGCCTCTTTTAATAACTATAAAAGATTGGGTCTGTTTTTCCGCCCTCTGTTTTCGTTAATAGACTGTTTTGCCATGCAATCACTTGAGGATAAAGAAAAGATGGTGAGGCTTGGAATAAGTCCCCAGAAGATATATAGGATCGGCAACCTGAAATTTGACCAGGAAGGCGTGCAGATCGGAGAAAAGGAGACCGGGGAGTTAAGACATATTCTGCATATACCCGCTGAAAGTAAGGTTTTTATCGCCGGCAGTACCCACGCAGGGGAAGAGAAAATAATCCTTTCGGCCTATGGTAAGTTAATCCTTACTTATCCTGATCTCTTTCTCTTACTGGCTCCACGAGACCCGGGCCGGGCGGACGAGGTGAAGAGGTTAGTCCAATCTGCCGGTTTTGATACCTATAAAAGGACTGAGCTCCCGGCGTTGCCGGAAAGTAATAAGGCGCAGGTGGTTGTTCTTGATACCCTTGGGGAACTTTCGAAATTATATGCCCTGGCCACGGTAGCCTTTGTCGGCGGGAGTCTGGCGCCGGAACGGGGACATAACGTCCTGGAGGTCGCTGCCCATGCCCGACCGGCCCTGTTTGGCCCACATATAGAGGATTTTAAAGAGGCAGCCACAGCCCTTATAAAAAGGGGCGGCGGCTATATGGTAAACAACGAAGATGAACTTGTAGCTGCACTCAGACTTATTTTGGCTGATTCTTCCCAGGCCCAAAAGGCAGGAGGGATGGCCTTTCAGGTGATTGAAGAAAATAGAGGAGCAGTGAGCAGGGCTGTTGACCTCATTTCTGAGACCATAACCCATAACTCGCAACCCGTAACTCGTAACTCGTAACAATGCTTAATTATTTCTTATCACCCCTTGGTTATCTATACGGCCAGGTCATGAGATTGAGATCAAGGTTTTATGAATTTGGTCTTTTTAAGACCCGAAGTCTGCCCTGCCGGGTCATCAGCATTGGCAACCTGACACTGGGGGGGACAGGAAAGACGCCGGTGACCATGTGGCTTGCCGATTACATACGGAGTAAAGAGAAAAAGGTAACCATAGTGAGCCGTGGATACAGGGCAAAGAATAAAAGGCCGGTGTCCATCGTTTCCGATGGGCAGCGCATTCTTCTTGGTCCGGATGAGGCCGGAGATGAGCCGTTCATGATGGCCAGAAATCTCCCGGGAGTGCCACTCCTCATAGGTAAAGAGCGATTTTTAGTCGGGATGAGGGCCATAGAAGATTTTAGCCCTGATGTGGTCTTGCTTGACGATGGCTACCAACACCTGGGATTGGCCAGAGATCTAAATCTCCTGCTTCTCCGGCCGGTCAAACCCTTTGGAAATGGACGTGTATTTCCGGCCGGTACCTTACGCGAACCGCTTTCAGCTCTTAAACGTGCGGATGCCTTTATTTTGACCTATGCGGAGGAAGAGGCTGGGTCTGTCATGGAGGAACAACGGCTCTTTTTGCAAGAAAGATTCCCGAACAAACCGGTTTTTGTAAGCTACTGTAAGCCAGTTTCCTTCTATTTATTAAATGAAACACACATGTCATACAGCGACGAAAAGGATAATGAAAATCGCAAGCGGGACAGCCGGGACGGCTGTCCTACCACGAATGGTGATTTTGTAATCAGTAGGACAGGCGTCTCGCCTGTCAAGAGGGTATTTACAGATGAAAAGAAAGCACATCCACCATCAGAACTAAAAGGAAAGAAGGCCCTTGCCTTTTGCGGTATAGCCCATCCCGAGTCTTTCCGGAAGATGCTGATTCGTTTAGGTATTGATCTGGTTGATTTTATGGATTACCGTGACCACTATGATTATCATAGAGGTGACCTGGAAAAGATCGAGGAGAAGGCCGCCAGAAAAGGCGCGGAGTTTATAATCACGACAGAAAAAGACGCTGTTAAAATTGGAAAACCGATTGAATTAAAGATCCCCGTTGGAGTATTAAAGACAGAATTTATCTTTGAATCTGATTTTGCGGCATTTGTTAGTGGGCTCCTGGGTATCTAATAGTAGCCGCATCCTTTAGGGTGCGTAACTTACTCAGGCTAAAGCCTGCGGCTACCCCTGATAAAACGTATGCAATTAAAAGAAGACAAAGACATTAAAAACATCCTTATCCGATCCACCAACTGGGTTGGCGACGCCATAATGACCACCCCGGCCATTCAGGCCATCCGACAGAATTTCCCCAATGCGAAGATAACCATCCTGGCCAAACCCTGGGTCAAAGATGTCTTTGCGGCCAATCACTGTATCGATCAGATTATTGTCTATGACAGTATGCACAGGCACAGAGGTTTGCGTGGGCAGGTACGTATGGCCAAGGAATTGGCTGAACAAGGCCTTGACCTGGCTATTCTACTGCAAAACGCTTTTGAAGCGGCTTGGCTGGCCTATCTGGCGCGCATCCCAAGGCGTGCCGGTTATAATACGGATGCACGGAGTCTTCTGCTGACACATAGCGTACCCCTGAAGAAAGAGACAAAAAAGATACACCAGGTCTATTACTACCTCCGTATGCTGGAAGGCCTGGGCCTGGAGACAGAAGGTGAGTTAAAGCTTTTTTTGTCGCCGCCTCCTGATGCTGCAACCTGGGCACAAAAAGCCCTTTTTGAGGCCGGAGTAAGAGAAGGTGATGACCTGATCGGCATTAACCCGGGTGCTGCCTATGGCCCGGCCAAAAGGTGGCTGCCGGAACGTTTTGTAGAATTGGCCGGGATGCTTACAAGACAGGCGGATGCTAAGGTAGTTGTTTTCGGGACTAATGCAGATAGAAAAGTGGGGGAGGGGGCTTTAGCAACAGCCCCGGAGCGCGTGATTAATATGGCAGGGAAGACCACCCTGGGACAGGCCATGGCCTTAATGGCTTGTTGCCGGGTCTTCATTACCAACGATTCAGGCCTGATGCACGTAGCCGCAGCCCTGCATGTTCCCCTGGTAGCCATCTTCGGCTCTACCAATCCGGTGACTACCGGACCATTTTCAGACCGGGTCGTGATCGTGCGCAAGGATATAGATTGCAGCCCTTGCCTAAAGGCAGTTTGTCCGGTAGACTTTCGCTGTATGAAGGAGATTATGCCAGAAGAGATTTTTGCGGCTACACTAAGAATGTTGGAGGAGTATAGAAATTGAATATTGGTGTCTTTCTGGATCGAGACGGGACCATCAATGAGGAGATGGGTTATATCAACCACCTTTCGCGGTTTCATATCCTCCCGCGTGCGGCGGAGGCCATAAGGCTCTTAAACAAGAACGGATTAAAGGTAGTTGTGGCTACCAATCAGTCCGGCCCGGCCCGGGGATATTTCCCGGAAGGGTTAATTATTGAACTAAACAATAAGATGATAGACATCCTGAAAGAACAGGATGCGCGCCTTGATGGGATTTATTACTGCCCGCATCACCGCGAGGCCATAGTTCCTTCTTACCGGGTGGTCTGCGATTGTCGCAAGCCCAAAACCGGCCTGTTAAAAAAAGCGGCTCAAGAGTTGGCTATTGATCTCTCGAAATCTTATGTAGTAGGCGACCGCTTCCTGGACATCGAGCTTGCCCATAATGCCGGGGCCAAAGGTATCCTGGTACTCACCGGTTACGGAAAGGGTGAGTTGATGTATCAGGGCAATTCAAACCCTATAAGGCCGGATTTTGTGGCCGAAGACCTGTGGGAGGCAGCCGACTGGATTCTCCAGGACATATCATCTCACCGCAAAGGCGCAAAGAAAGACCTGAAGTGATAAAAGAAGAAGATAAATTGTCAAACGAAATCATCGGGGCAGCAATCGAAGTACATCGCAATCTGGGGCTAGGCTTGCTGAAGTGGTAGAGTAATTGTGGATGGAATAAAGAGAATTGCTAATGGTCTTTAAAACTTTGCGCCTTTGCGGTGAAACATGAATATCCTCATCGTCAAATTAAGCGCTATCGGCGATGTAGTTCATTCTCTGCCTGTCCTCTACGCATTGCGTGAGAAGTTCCCATCAGCCCAGATTAGTTGGCTGGTAGAGGAAGCGGCTTCCAGTTTGCTCCATGAACATCCTTTATTGGATCGCCTGATTGTGTCAAAACGCAAAAGCTGGCTTAAGGCCCTCGGCCACGCCGGTGATAGAAAAAAGGCTATAACCGAGATAACATCATTCATTCATGCACTAAGAGATACTGAATACGATATTGTTCTCGACCTGCACGCTCTTTTGAAAAGCGGGCTATTGATCTTCCTCGCCCGGGGCAAGCGAAAAATCGGCTATGCCCGGGGAGATGAAGGAAGCTCCATCTTTTTGAACGAGAAAATCCCATCTTATGATATCGAAAAACATGCTATTTTGCGGTATATGAATTTAGCAATTCACCTCGGCGCACAGCCAGATGGTTATTACTTCCCCATCCCTATTTCGGATACGGATAAGCAATCAATTAGACAGATACTCAAACAAGAAAGAGTCGAGGGGTCTTTTATAACCATAAATCCTATGGCCAAATGGGAAAGCAAGCTCTGGGATAAAAAAAAGTTTGCCCTACTGGCCGATCATTGTATAAGGGAATTTAAACTCCCGGTTATTTTTACCGGCGGCAGAGAAGATGACGCTGAGATTCAGTCAATTATGGAACAAATGCAGGAAAAGGCGGTTAATCTCTGTGGCAAGACTAATCTACGGGAACTAGGGTATCTTTATAGCCTTAGTCGGGTGATGGTGACGACCGATACCGGCCCCATGCATATAGCTGCGGCCGTGGGGACGCCGGTAGTAGCCCTTTTTGGCCCTACCGCCCCCTGGCGGACGGGGCCATTCGGGGATGGTCATGTGGTTATTCGCAAGGAGCTGCCCTGTAGTCCCTGCTTCAAAAAAAAGTGTACTGATCCGAGATGCATGAATACAATCGAGGTGGAAGAGGTTTTGCAGGCAGTTAGAACAAACGTTAGTGGCCGTATTTGAACGGGATGGTTTGCTTGAAACAATTCATTGTTGTTGCAATATATTGCCAGAAATATTATAATTGTAATGCAATATTAAGATGGGATAGAGAGTGGAAAAGTATAAATTAAGAGAGCTGATAATTGAACATAAAGAGAGATTCCTTTTAAAAGGGGGGTTGATAAGAAGGGAAGTTCAGGACGATATTGCCAGGTATCTAGAGCACAAAGAAATAATTTTGATTACTGGAGTAAGAAGGGGTGGGAAGTCATCCCTGATGAAGTTAATATGCGATGATATAATTTCGGGGTTTAATGTGCCATCTTCCAATATCCTCTATTTAAACTTTGAGGATGAAAGATTTGTTGACTTTTCTGTAAAAGACTTTGAGCCCCTTTATGAGATATTCATAGAAGTAGAGAATCCAAAGGGCAGAAAATACTTTTTCCTGGACGAGGTCCAGAATATCAGAGGGTGGGAAAAATGGGTCAACAGACTTTATGAGTTTGAGGATATAAAGATTTTTGTCACCGGTTCAAATGCCGCATTGCTCAGCTCTGAAATCTCTACTGCCTTGACCGGAAGAAATCGTCAGGTAGTCAATTGGCCGTTTTCCTTTCGGGAATTTCTGGCGCTAAGAGGGTATGTACCGGAGGAAAAGAGTTTTTATATAAGAGAAAGAAGAGTAGAGGTAAGGAGGTTATTTAGGGAGTATTTTGAGCTTGGGGGGTTTCCTGAAGTTTTAAAAATCAACGATACTACACTCTTAGAACAGTATTTTAAGGATATAATTTATCGCGATGTGATAGCTAGGTATTCCATAAGAAATATTAAGGAAATCAAGGAGTTGACTTTATTTTTAGCATCTAATATAGGAACGATTCAGAGTTATAAAAATCTCAAAGAGTTAATAGGAGTAAAGAGCCTTAATACAGTTAAAAATTATCTGGAGGCATTGAGCGATGTCTTTCTATTTTTTTGTATTGATTTTTTTGCTTATTCAATTAAACGGCAGATTTATAACCCATCCAAGGTCTATTGTGTTGATGCCGGCCTAAGCAGTTCTATAAGTTTTAAATTTTCTAAAAATCTGGGGCATCTTTATGAGAATCTTGTATACATAGAACTAAAGAGGAGAAATAAAGAGGTCTATTATTGGAAATCAAAAAAGGGAAGAGAGATAGATTTTGTAATAAAAAGGGGGCCAAAGATCGAAGAGGCCATTCAGGTATCCATTTCATTGGTGGATAAAATGGTAAAAGAGAGAGAAATACGGGCCTTGATGGAGGCAAAAGAAGAATTAAATCCACCTAATCTTGTCATTCTCACTGAAGATGAGGAGGGGCAGGAAACTATAGGAGATGTTGAAATTAATATATTCCCTTTATGGAAATGGTTAATTCTGGGCGGTAAAAAATAGACTCTAACAACTTAGGTACAGCGACTTGTGCTGAGAATCTCAGCGGAAGGCGAGCATAGTATAGTTGACGAAAATCGATATTACAAAATATAAGGCTGCTTGGGAAGAAAGAGCCCGGCGTGAAAGCGCCGAAAACGAGGCAGCGAGGGCTAAAGCCGTACAAGTAGCCCAAAGTCTAACCGAGATGCTGGTCAGGAATTACCCGGTTAGAAAAGTTATCCTTTATGGCTCGGTTATCGAGCCGGGCCGGTTCAAAAAAACCTCGGATATAGACATAGCTGTAGAAGGTCTTCCCAAAAAACATCACTTTGAGGCTCTCGCCCTCCTAATGGAGGCCAGTCCCTTCGAGGTTGATTTAAAACCCATAGAAGAAGTGTCCGAACTGCTACGGCAAAGAATGGTCAAGGGAAAGGTGCTTTATGAAAAAGGAACGACTAGCTGATCTGCTGGCAGAAATCAACGATGAACTTTTACTCCTTGACAAGCTTATCCGGGATATAGAGAATGTGGGTAACATAATCCCCGCAGATGAAGAACAGAAGGCAGTCTATGAAGAAAGCCTGGCCTTAAAACTGCACAACTTTTATACCGGGATAGAAAGGATATTTGAAAAAATCGCAGAAGATATTAATGGCGGCGTGCCGGTATCCTATGATTGGCACAAGCGATTGTTGAAGACCATGTCTTTGGAAATAACAAATGTAAGGCCGCCTGTGATTTCTAAAGAAACGGCAAAGCTATTACATGAATTTCTTGCCTTCAGACACGTGGTACGTAATATTTATGGCTTTGAACTTGATTCTGAAAGGCTGTCAAGGCTTATCGAAAAAAGTAAAGAGGTTTTTGGCAGGGTTAAACAGGAAATACAGGATTTTTTGCAGTTTTTGAATAAATTAAGCAAGTAGTTTCCATTCCTAGACACCATGTACGCTCAACAAAAAGGATTATTTTAGAGAAAAGGGCTTCTTATTCTACGGATAAAATCCAGATATGAACAGAACTCATCATTTTATATGTAAAGAAATAGAGACACAACATTATGAAATATCACTTCATGCAGATGATGAGAGAATCGCCGAAGGATTAACTGCTTATCAAATAGAGTATGCCCTATTAAGCTGTAAAATCATTGAGAAATATTCCGATGACCCACGTGGGGAAAGTTGTTTGGTTCTTGGCTTTACTCCTGAAGGTATACCTATTCATGTTGTGTGTGGTAAGAGTCCTTCAGGTAATTTGATTTTGATTACAATTTATATACCAACTATGCCGAAATGGAAGGATCCATATACAAGGAATAAATAATAGGGGGTATTGAAATATGAAAAAAAAATATGGCGATTGTTTCTATTGCGGTGGAGCTGTCGAAGAAAAACTTATGCCTCGTGAAATTAGATGGAAAGGTCAATTACTTGTTTTTGAAAATGTGCCTATGGGAGTTTGTACACAGTGCGGAGAAAAAGTTTTAAAGCCTGGGGTAGCAAAAGCTATCGATCAACTTCTTAAAGGTCAAAAAAAGCCGAATAAAACTATTCAAGTTCCCGTATATGAGTATGAGAGTAATGTTGCCTAAGGTAACTTGACAAATATTTTTCTGCGTGTATCAGCGCAAATCTGCGTCCAATTAAGGAGTTGTCATGATTAGCAAAGAACTTTTAGAGATTCTGGCCTGTCCCAAGTGTAAGGGCGATGTCAGATTGAACGAGTCAAAGGACGGATTGGTCTGTGACAAGTGTAAACTCCTATACGAGATTAAGGGCGACATACCCATCATGCTGATTGACGAGGCCAAAAAGATTGAATAAAATCATATCGTTAAGTTAATAAAACGTAACTACTCAGGTTCAAAGTTCCAAGGTTCACGGTTAGAGAGCGATGAAGATTGAACGGTTTGAAGATAAGGAAACCAACCGTGAACCGTGAACCAGACAACCCGAGTAATTACAATAACAATTTTTTATATTCAGAGATACTACCTCGGCGATAGTGTTTCCATCATCTCTTGAATAGCTCTTTGTACCTTATCCGTTCCTAAGTTCTGAAGGCATTTACTCCACCCCGTGGAATCACAGCCTTTCTGATGACAGGGCACGCAGTCGTCATCGGGAGTGACAACACGGTGATTGTCGCCTGGAGGCGCCCAGTCCCTCCAGTCCGAGGGACCATAGATAGTTATAGTAGGAATCCCTACCGCCGCGGCAATATGAGGAGCCGCGCTATCTACCCCGATATGTAAAAAACTCAAGGCCAGTACTCCGGCTAACTCACTCAATGTAGTCTGGCCGGCAAGATTAAATACTTTTCCCCGGCATTTTTTAACCAATTCAAGGGCCTTATTTTTCTCCTCAGGGGAGCCCACGATGACGGCTGGAAAGCCGTGTCTATCCCATATCCAGTCGATGACCTGGACCCATTTATCATAACTCCATTCTTTATATTGCCACCTGGAAAAGGGATTTAGTGTAATCCATCGTTGATTGACGTTAAGAATGTTTTGGCGATCGAGGAGTTGCCGCACCTGTTCTTTAACATTTTCAGAAACCCACAATTTGGGGACAATATTTTTTGTATCGATGCCGAATTCTCTCACAATACGGAGTGATTGCTCTGCAGCTCCCAGTGTTTTTTTTGTTGGTAGCGGAGGATCAACCACATGGGTAAATAACATATTCCGCCAGAACGGTACTTCACAGTAAAACATGGACACTCTCACCGGGGCGCCTGTAATATAGGCCATTATTGCTCCCCGATCCCCGGCCCGTAGATCAAAAACAAGGTCAAACTGTTCCTTACGTAAGCCTCTTATAAAGCGTATTTGCTCGATGGCTTTTCTAAAGAAGCTCCCTTTATAACGCCTGACCTCAAATATTTTATGAAGGGACGGATCTTCCTCTAAAAGTGTTCCAAAGCCTTCCCACACAAGAATAGATACTTTTGCGTTCGGATATTTTTCTTTGGCAGCTCTGAGAGTTGGCGTAACCCAGACCACATCACCAATATCACCCAGTTGGATAATCAGAATGTTTTTTATATATTCTGTAGCTTCTTTTTGAAGAGGTTGACCTTTAATAAACATCTATCCACTCAAGGGCGACCGTTTAAGTGCCAGAGTATAAGCTTTGAATTGACTACCCATTTATTCCTTAAATTTTTATTTGTACAAAGCGTAACCAGATTCCCAAAGGAAGTTAGTAGCCAATTTATAGTTGTACGTACAAAAATGACAAGAGAAACAAGTTGATAATAGCTACGACCTTTCCATTTTCGAAAAAATTGGTATCTGGAACGATAAAACTCGATCCGGGAACGAATATCCCGGCCGATACTCTGTCCTTGTAGATGATAAATACGAGCTGATGGCACATGGTATATTTTCCAGCCGGCAGTTTTCATCTGTAACGCCCAATCCGTCTCTTCAAAAAAGAAAAAGTAGCGCTCATCGAACATTCCGACTTCATCTATGGCCTGCTTCCGCACCATAAGACATGCCCCGATCCCTGAGTCAACCTCAATCGGCCATTTATAATCGTATCGCTTGCTTGGATAACTTTTAGGAAGCAAGTATTCAAGGAGAGAGGTGTTGAGAAAAAGCGTCCAAAGAGTTGGGAAACTTGCGATTGAATTTTGTTTGCTCCCATCGGCGTTTAAAAGTTGTCCGCAGGCCGTAGCCGCATCCGGATGGGCCTCCATAAAAGAAAATAGTTCATAAACGGCATCTTTGGTTAAGATCGTATCTGTATTCAGTAACAATGCATACCGGCCCTTCATAATGCTAATAGCTTGATTATTGGCCGCCCCGAAACCCAGGTTGGTGGTGTTTTCGATAATCGTAACCTGCGGAAACTCCTCACGCAGCATGGCCACGCTGCCATCATGAGAAGCATTGTCAACCACGATGATCTCAAAGCTAATATTTTGTACTGTCTGGTAAATAGAGTTCAGACAATTTCGCAGGAGATCCTTCGTGTTCCAGTTGACGATAATGATTGAAATATCCATTTCTTACCACAGAGTTCACAGCGCGGCAAAGCCGCAACTAAGAGATATGTTTACCGCAGAGCACGCGGAGAACGCAGAGAAAAATTTTTTTTTGCAAGGATGCAAAAGAAAAGTTCTTACTCGCCGCCACAGGCTTCACAGAACCAACTAAGACAAACAAGGCATTAAGCTGAAGGCTGATAGCTGAGGGCCGACTGCCCGTCCGGGATTTTTTGGTTTTCGGACGGAAACCAGTCAGCGACCATGTCGATTCAGTTTAGCCTGTCTGTTTAATTCAGCCAACTTGGCATATTTAAAAAATTTATTCACCGAATCGGTAATGGCCAGGGTAAATCCCTGTGCGCCATCCAGAACTCCGAGTTTTAAAAAGTAGTCCTGTAAAAATGTAAGAGATGCGCGCAGGGCGGCAGACCAGACCGAGGCTTTTCTGCCCTGATCAAATGCCTCCTGGGCGGCCAGGGTGGAATAATGGTCGATCTTGAGTAAAATCTGGCTGAGGCGGCTTTCAGTATAATGTTCTATAGGTACGTCCAATTCCCGCACGGGGCCATTTACCACTATGGATTCGTGAACCTTTGCCGGAGACATTTGGCCGCGATCCTTTTGGAAAAGCCTGACCACCCGGTCCGGCCACCATCCGGAGTGCCTGATCCAGCGCCCTTGAAAGTAGTTTTTTCTTGGGAAACTATACCCGGCAACACTTTCTGAGGCATCGGAAACAATACCTTTTATGATAATGGCAGTTTCCGATGGGATTCGTTCATCCGCATCCAGCACGAGTATCCATTTATTTCTACACTTATCGAGGGCAAATTGCTTCTGGAGACCAAATCCCCGCCAGGGTTCAATAAATACCTCGCACCCAAACTCTGACGCAATTTTTACCGTGTCATCCGTGCTCCCAGAATCGACCACCACAACCTGCTCGGCAAAGTCTATGCTTTTGAGGCAATCGGGCAGGTTATCTGCCTCGTTCTTGGTTATGATGGCTACGGAAAGGGGAATCTTTTCTATCATGCGCTTGGTTATTAAATCTTGTCGAGTTTCATAAGTTCAAAAATTATCTGCCATAAGCTATCACGGAGGCAAAGATGATGCATCTTTTAATCAAATATGATAAAAAGCCTCTCACGAGACTAATTTGACTGAGTTTTAGAGAAGAGAGACTAATTAGCATGTTGTATGACAAAGCTGTCAGTGATTTAATGCCAACAGACCAAGTAAAAAAAGGCGATAGAGTATTTGAACTCTTAAAACAAAGCGTTCCCATATTAATGGGAATATTCTTATTCTTCAATCCTTTTCCCCATACAACCACTATAAAAGAGATTTGTTTTTATCTTCCGGCCCTTATCGTATTTCTGTTAATGATTTTCAGGAAGATTGACTTCTCCTTCAGGACACCGTTAGCCATCCCTTTTGCGCTGTTTGCTCTTTGGAGCTTTACGGGCCTCTTTTTCGCACTTGATAAGCCAAATAGCATCCATGACTTTTATGCACATTTATTAGAATATATTGCGCTTTATTATATATTGTTCAACTTTTTTCAATCCAGAAAACAAGTTATTTGTCTCGTATGGATTATAATCGTCTCGGTCTGCCTTTTCTCTATAGGGGGGATGATTTATTTTTACCTGGTATTAGGAAATGCTTTATCTACAAGATATGGTTTTACTGAAATGTCAATTAATTATACGGGGTTTGCAACTGTATTCGCTATAATTCTTTCACTGCATCAGTTTACAAGAGAAGCTAGGTTATATCGCAAAGCCGCTCTGCTTATTTGCCTTTTAGGAACATTTACAGCAACACTTTTAACTCAAACCAGGGGCGCTATAATTGCGCTGGCTTTTTCATTCATCGCTCTACTTATAGCAACTATAATAAACAATAAAAAGGTCTTGATATTATCTTCTCTAGCATTGCTTATTATGATAGGCACTATTGTCATTATACCTGATCTCAGAAATCGTTTTAACATCGATCTCATATTAGACAATGAAAGATTGGCTATGAATCGTCTATATATGGAAGTAGTTAGAGATTACCCGATCGCGGGTACTGGTTTTGGGATGCAAATTCTTCAGGACAAGAAGTTCTTGAATACATACAATGCGAGGGTACCCGTAGGGTACAGACAGGAAACACTTTTAGTACCTACCCATAATCTATTGATGGACATAACGGTGAGGCTTGGCCTTGTTGGCCTTCTATTATACCTCTATATAATATTTGCATTTTTTCGAATGGGTTGGAGGACTATCAAATATGGTAAAGACGATTTTATAGAAGGCTGGGGAGTTTGCTTAATGATTTCTTTTTTATCCGTATTAATTCAGGGCATGTTTGCAGATGCATCCTTCGGCCCACAAGTAGTTGTTTTTTATACGATATTGGGAATGATGACAATTTTGTGGCGTCTGAATGCGGCGTCAGCGTAGTAATACGGAACGGAAAACGGAACTTTTTATATGTTAAAGAATCTCATTTGTAAATTAGTATCGATTGTATTTGACAAACCACTCGCACCACCAACCAACAGAGAAAAAGAATTAGTTGACGAACTCAAAACCATTTTTCGTGGATTTTCATATCCGAAAACGATAAGTAGCGCTCCCTCCGAAGGAACATGGTTAAACAATATGAACCTTCTGAGGGAGCTAGTCCTAAGTGATGATCCCAGAGAATTCCTGCGTTGGGATGTTATCTTGGGGACGATGTTCGTAACGAATGCCGCGTATATAAGTAGAGAATTAAGCTATCTTAAAAATCATTCTGAATGGAAGAGCCGTTGGCGTGAAGCAATCAAGGAATCTACAGTCGGGCGTCCTATACCTTATTGGAGATATCCGCTTAGCAGCGGAAATTTGATTCATCATGCCTACCACTTAGCCCAACTTGAAGAAAAAAATGCAATGCACATCAACAAGATGAATTTCGTTTTTGAATTTGGCGGTGGTTATGGAAACATGTGCAGATTACTTCACAATTTGGGATTCCAAGGAAAATATGTTATTTTCGACCTCCCGGCTTTTTCTGCATTGCAACAATTTTACCTTAAATCCACAGCCATATTAGTTCACTCAGTTGAATCATTCAAAAACGCAAAAAAAGGCGTAGTTTGTATCTCAGACTTGGAACAGCTAATGGATATTTTGGGGGTGTGTAATGAAGAACTGAACTCTATTTTTATCGCCACTTGGTCAATTAGTGAGGTGCCGACCAGTCTTAGGGAATCAATTTTGTCTCTAATATCCCAAATTAAGGCATTCCTGATTGCTTATCAAAATCAGTTCGAAAAAGTAAATAACGTCGAGTTCTTTAAAAACTGGATGGATACTAGAACTGACATTGAATGGCATAATTGGCAAATTCGGCACTTACCGAATAACAGCTATCTGGTCGGTAAAAAAGGACCCCTTAATGACGTCTAATCCTCGCAAAATAGCCGTTGTTATTCCCAAATATGGTTTGGTGGGTGGGGCAGAAGGCTTTGCCGCTGAATTAACTGAAAGGATTGCTCAGGACAGACGATTTGAAGTACACGTTTTTGCCAATAAATGGCAAAAGACATCGGGACACATTGCCTTTCACGGGGTTCCTGTTATCACCTTCCCCAAGTTCCTGACGACAGTAAGTTTTGCCTATTTTGCCGGTTACAAAATATCAAAAATGAATTTCGATCTGATTCATACCCACGACAGAATATTCGATGCCGACATATTTACCATGCACGGTATCCCGCACCGAATATGGGTCCGTGAGGTGCGTAAAAAACGCATGAGCCTCTTTGATTATGCAACGGCCTGGGCCGAAAAAAAATTGGTTACGAACAAAAGATGCCGAAGGTTTCTTGCCGTATCCAACCTGGCCAAGGAAAAATTCCTGCAAGAATATAAAAATGTTAATCCTGATAAGGTCCAGGTCATCCATCCTGGTGTTGATATCCAAAGATTTCAAGGGCTTGATCGGCAGCTTTGCCGCCAGGAAATAAGAAGGCATTTTGGCATTGATTTTACAGAAATGGTGATTTTGTTTGTTTCTATGAATTTTGATATTAAGGGCCTCGACAAGCTTATGATGGGATTAGCCAAATTCAAGTCGAAATATCCATCAGAAAAGTTTAGATTATTGGTCGTGGGCAAGGGTGATGCTGATAAATACGGCCGCCTTGCTCAGAATTTAGGAATCAAAGACCATGTAATTTTTACCGGAGTCGTCCAGAAGGAAAACCTTGACAGGATATATCTCGCCTGCGATATCTTTTCCATGCTTTCGAAATTCGATACCTTTGGGATGTCCGTACTCGAAGCCATGTCTGCTTCCTTGCCGGTCATTATTAGCGGGAACGTGGGGGCAACGGACCTGGTGAAAGAGGGGGTCAACGGATTTGTTGTTGAAAATACATCAGAATCTAATGAAATCAGTCATAAAATCACATGGTTGTTCAATGCCGACAAAAGAACCAGTATGGCAAAAGAAGCCTACAATACGGCACTAAGCAATTCATGGAAAGTTGTAACAGAAAAGATTATAAGTACTTACGAAGAATTATCGAATTGATATCTCGGCCGTAGTTGAAAGGTAACTTATTAAAATTGAGCAGTTTTTATGAAAACTAAAATATCTGTCATTTTAACGGCGTGGTGCAGACCACAGTTCTTAGAGGAGCAGGTTGAGCGAGTACTTGATCAAAGCATCCATCCTCATGACGTTGTCCTATGGTATAACAGTCCACCTAAGAAGTTAGGTTTCCTGGAAAGAAAACAACTGGTGAGTTTTAAAAATGATAAATATATAAAAAAGATTATCTGTGATTACAATTTTGGCATTATTCCTCGTTTCTCTATGGCTTCATGTATGGAGGGAGAATACGTTTGCATTTTTGACGATGATACGATGCCTGGGGAACGTTGGTTTGAACATTGTTTAAGCTACGTCGATAATAAAAACGTAATGTGCGGAACGATAGGTCTTCGTTTTTTATCGAGCAACGAACTAAAGACGGAAAAACCCCGAATGGGCTGGGAGGCTATGAACACTCATCTGGAATATGTGGACGTAGTGGGTCATAGCTGGTTTTTACGACGGGAATGGGCCAGATATTTCTGGGATGAAGAGCCACTTCTCCGGAGTTTTGGTGAAGATATCCATTTTTGCGCCATGCTCCAGCGTCATGGTATTGGTGTTGTCTGTCCTCCTCATCCAGCTCATGACAAATCGCTGTGGGGTTCGGTTAAACCGGAGCGTGGAGTGGACAAAGTTGCTATTAGCTGTAGCTCCGATAAATCAAAGGAATTTTGGCAAGTCGTCAGACATGAAATCGAACGAGGCTATAAGCCTATTCTATTATGATACTCGTGGCATTTGGTACTAGACCTGAAATCATCAAACTTTTTCCGGTAATTAATGAGCTGAAAGCGAAGGCGTTACCATTTAAAACGCTTTTTAGCGGACAACAACTCGATTTGTATGAAGATGTCAAGGAATTAGTGCCGTCACCTGATTTTAGTTTTGCTGATTCTTTCTCCGGTAATGGAAAGCATAACTCTTTAGGGATGAGCTTTATTAAGATTTGTCAAGCTGCTGAAAGGCTTTTTTCTGATCATCACTTTGATATGACTATTGTTCAGGGAGATACTACAACAGCTTGGGCGCTTGCACAAATGGCCTTTTATAATAATATCAAGGTCGCCCATATAGAAGCTGGGCTACGCACCTTCGATGTGGAGAGTCCCTATCCCGAGGAGTTGAATCGAACCCTAATTACTCAAGTAGCCTGTCTCAATTTCGCCCCAACCAAACAGGCTTACGATAATCTTGTCAATAGTGGTGCACAGAGCATATATCTGGTAGGAAACACCATCGTTGATGCCGTCAATTATTTTAAGGCTCGTCTCCACTTGACCGCGGGTCAATCGAATAAGGTTTTAGTCACGATACATCGCAGAGAGAACCATGCCTACATGGCAAAGCTATTTGATGAATTGCAAGAGGTTGCTTCCAAGAATCCAGAACTGGAACTGATCTTTCCTATGCACCCAAATCCCAACGTTACCAAACATCAATCGAGACTCACAGCCGATAATATCCGTGTTATTTCACCGATTGGTTACCCGGATATGTTGAGATTAATAAATCAAGCTCGTTTTATCATATCGGATAGCGGCGGTATCCAGGAGGAAGCTACCTGCTTCAATAAGAAGGTGTTGATCGTCAGGGCAAAGACAGAACGACCGGAAGTGATTGAAATGGGTTTGGGACTTTTGGCAGATAAAGATATTCAAAAGGTTATTGACTGGGCTAAGACGCCTCCAAAGTCTATTAAAAAATCTCCTTACGGGGATGGAGACGCGGCCCAAAAAATCGTTCGAATTGTATCGGAATTTGTCGATAAAAAGAAAAAAACCGGGAAAAATAATGAAGCAGGACTTTAAAAGCGATTTTTTTGAACTAATGAAGATGATTGTGGAATCCGATTCGATGGCCTTCTCCAGATTTGCCGATGGAGAAGCCAATATCCTAAAGAACAATAAGATCGGGAATAAAGATGGATGGTTGTATAAAAAGGACAAAAATCTTATCTTTCGGGCCGATTTAAGAAAATCCTTATTATGCACAGACCCCGGGTTCATCTATGGAATTTCTTGCACATGCTGTGACAGGGAAAATCATGAATTCTTACTCTGTCATTTAAAGACAAAGTTAGAAAACCTGACATTTTCCAATCTGTGGGTTAATGCGAACTTCCCTTTATTTAAAGAATATTTTTTCAAAACCCTCATCGCATCGAAAAAAGATATCGTGATTTGCACTAACAGTAAGGCAAAAATAAAAAAACTAGAAGAACTTATACCTATTAAAGATTTTATCCCGATTCCGGGAAACTGTGTAGTTTTTTGGGAGAAGCATAGAGATTACGTCAAAGCCCTGCTTGATCTGAAAGGGAGTACCTATAAAAATACCATATTCCTCTTTGCCGCCGGCCCTCTTTCCGAAATATTGATATACGAGTTGTGGTTAGTTAACCCTAACAATATCTTACTGGATATCGGTTCTTCACTTGATCCATTCTTATTCAATCGCAAGTCAAGATCCTATCATTACGAAAATAGTGAATTCGCCAATCGGACGTGTGTTTGGTAGATTCTGAGCACCTTAAAACAAAAGTTATGAAGGGTGGATCGCTGAAAAAGTTCAGAAGGCAATTCAGGGCCTGGAAGAACAAAAAGAGGCTGAAGCAGGAACTCGACCACTATAATTCGATATTTGCATCACGCCATCTCACCATACCTGATGATCGAACTATCCAGCAGACCATAAGACAAAAATTCCCCCATTTGAAACCGAAACCAAAGGGTGAGTTGCACATCCTTGCCATTTATCATCATTACAACTGGGAAAATGAATCCCTGAAGCCTGCCCTTGCGAAATTCGGCACGGTTCGACATTACGACTGGTTTGAAGAGTTCAACCATCAGCGAAAGGACTGGCATAAATCAGTAAGGGCAGAGATGAACGAGTATCTCGTTAATCGCATAGGGCGGTGGATTAAAGAAGATAATATCGATGTAATCTTCGCTTATCTTTCCGGGGAACTGGTGACACCGGAAACTATGCGGGCACTCAAGGCTGTCGGCGTTCCCATGATTAATCTCGCCCTGAACGACAAGGAACATTTTGTGGGAAAAATCAGACACGGCCAGGCCATGGGTTCCCGGGACATTTGCCGTTATTTTGACCTCTATTGGACAAGCACCGAGGATGCCCTGAAAAAATATTGTGCAGAAGGCGCTCTTCCTATCTATCTCCCCGAAGGCGCCAATCCTGAGATTCACAGGCCATACGACGTAGATAAAACCATTGACGTGTCCTTCGTCGGACAATGTTACGGAAACCGCCCGGAACTTATTCGCAAACTCACGCTGCACGGCATACGCGTCGAAGCGTATGGATATGGCTGGCCGAATGGCCCCTTATCTACGGACGACATGGTGCGCATGTATTCAAGAAGCAAGATAAATCTCGGTTTTGGCGGAGTAGTGGGGCATGAGGATACCTACTGCCTCAAGGGCAGGGATTTTGAAATTCCCATGAGCGGTGGGTTGTATTTGACTGAGTATAACCGGGAACTGGAACAATTCTACAATTTGGGCACTGATATTGTGACATATACCGGTTTTGAGGATCTTGTTTCAAAAATTCAAGACCTTCTCTCCAATCCTGAAAAGGCTGAGGCCATAAGAAAAAGCGGGTATCAACGCGCCCGCAATGAGCATACCTGGGAGATGAGGTTCGAAAGGATATTTAGATTAATGGGGCTGATTTGAATATGCGCATATTATTGCTTCCCGGTTTGGATAATGGTATGTTACCCGTCGGAACCTTAAAAATAAGAGTTTGATATATTGTCTTAAAGGGGGTGTTTATATGGGTTTGCTTAAAGAAGTGACCATAGAAACCATAAAACGGCTACCTGATGAGTGTTCGGCAGAAGACATAATGTATAAGGTAAACTTTGTTGCGCAGGTTCTTGAAGGACTTGGAGATGCTGAAAGTGGGAAGTTGGTGACCGCAGAGGAACTTCTAAACAGAGTCGAACAATGGGCAAAATAAAATGGACAGAGAAGGCGAGTAGTAATTTATATGCAATTCATGATTATATCGCCAGAGATTCTAAGACATACGCTACTCGATTCATAAAATCTCTTATCAAGGCAACCACAAAACTTGAAATAATGCCTCATTGTGGTCGTATTGTGCCTGAGCTTGAAAGTTATGGATTTAGAGAAGTCATTTTCCAGAATTACAGAATTGTTTACAGGGTTATAGAACCTAACAAACATGTTGAAATACTCGCAGTAGTTCATGGTGCTCGTGAGATTAAAGGAATATTTCGCCAGGAATGGGAACTGTAGTTGGTATGACAGGTATGGATAAAGAAAAATTGAAGGAAGCCGTTAACCGTTTCCAGGCCGTAAAAATCATGGTTATCGGCGATGTGATGATGGATCAGTTTATATGGGGCAAGGTATCTCGCATTTCTCCTGAGGCCCCGATACCGGTGGTTGATGTAAGGGATGAGTCCCGGATGCTGGGAGGGGCGGGAAACGTAGTACACAATATCTGTTCGCTCGGCGCGCAGGCCGCTCTTTGTGCAGTCGTGGGGAGGGATGAGATGGGGCGCCGCGTGGTCAAGGAACTACGGAAACTTGGCTGTCCCGCCGAAGGCATCGTGGTCG
>QYQD01000162.1 GCA_007280345.1 Deltaproteobacteria bacterium
GACCTTACGACCTACCAGAAAAGATGCGGCCTGTCAACCGGCGACGCATCCCAAATCCGCCGCCCCTTCTGTGTATAGCGGTTTGTCGCCTCTTAAAGGGCTGTTTCAGTGCTAGCTCTCAGGAAAAAACTTCAAAGATGGAACAATGTGGGGACGTGGGGACAAGTGATAATCGATAACTTCTTTATTTGTAACTACTCAGCCGCCGATCTACGCTGATCATCACTGATATTTTTTCTTTTATTATGAGCCTCTTGCAAAAGTCGTCACCCGGTGAAAACCGGGGTCCAGAAGGCATTTAACTAATTGAAAATACTGGATTTCGGTGCCTGCCCCGGACCCCGATCCGGGGCCGGAATGACGAAAAACGAGAAAATTCGACTTTTTACGAAACCATCTTCCTTTATCTTCTAAATTTTGTATGCTGACTCCTGCCTTCCCAAAAAGCAAGAACATAAAGAAGGCTGCCTGATAACGGCTATGTCTCTAATGCAGATACCTGGGTCTTGGTTCCTGATCCGGGGTTTTACTTATGCCTCCCCACCAATCCTTAAGCTCAAGAAGCCGTTCAAAATTTCTAATAAATGTCCCTAAGTGCATGTTGATGGTCTTACGGGCCTCCAGGAGCACATTTTCCCGTTTTAAATAATCTACGTAAGCCTCGAGTATTTGTCTGTCCATTTCGGAGAGAGAAACAAATTTAATTCCGGCATGCCATGCCCTTTCCTTTCTCTGCCAGACTACCTCGCTCGTAATAGAAAGGGTATGCATGCATTCCGGCAATTGAAGACAAAACTGTAAGGCTCCATCCCACCGGAGCTCTTCCAGGCAGGCTATCTCCGCCCCATGGACAGAGAGGCCTACCAGGTAAACATTTTTTGCCTTTTCTATGTCTACGTTTAACTCCTGCGGCACGGAGAGAAGAACTCTTTCGTTACAGCGTCTTTCGCTCACATCTTTTCTCTGCATAGCCGACCTCCTCGACGACCCTTTGGACTAGCAATTTCAATGCCAGATATAGTCTCAATTTTTACCGCGACAACTCCCTTGAGATTACAAATACTTCCCGAGTAGATAAGAAAATTTGGAGTTAAAATCACCCATAAAGTGTGAAATTCATTTCCACCCAAAGTGGAAAAATGGTTCCACTATAAGCGCAATATTCAAAAAAACTTTCCCCCTGCCCTATCATAGACCGGTGTCTTTACTTATACCGGTCTTGCATTTCTCCAGATAATCTGCGAACTTGCGATAAATACGCCAGGCCTTTTCTTCAAAATCCTCCTCCCAGATATTTAGCGCAAGATAACTTGCGTCTTTTTTCTCTAAGGGCACCGCCAGCCCCTCATTTATAATCTCCTCACGGAAGGTCGTCTTGGTGAGGATCTCCGAGAAATATCTCCGGAAATCCTTTTCAAAATTGTAATCATAGTACCAGGTCTCCTCAGCGAAAACATCCTGAAAGTAGCGGATAGAAACTTCACCCCATAGGCCTGTAGCATGGAATTTTTCTGTCGCAGTGGACTGATAATAGGCCATGGTCTGGGTAAGGTAACTTTTTAATTCCCTTACATTCCCATCCCAACGGTTGTAAAATAATTTTAACAGGGCGATATAGCGCACATAGCGTATGGATGAATCCCGTAAAAGTCCTTTTAATAAATAAGGGATGTCCTCTTTCCGCCCAGCCAGGGGAGGGATGCTCACCCGATAGGTAAAACGATACGTAAGCATAGACGCCAACGCCTTCCTGTCTGTAGCCATAGCCATTATGCGTGTATCAATAAAACGTGATTCTCCGGTACGTCGATCCGATACCTTCCGGTCTTCTAAAAATTTGCCCAGACTTGCCTGCGTGGATACAGGCAAATACTGGAGTTCGTCTAATACCAGTGTGCCTCCCTGCGCCCGGCCAAGCGGACTCTCGGCAGTATCCGCGAATATCTCCCGCGTAGCATCGGACCCGGCCAATTCAGCACAGTTAACCCTTATGATGGCCTGCTGACTCCGTTTACTATTGGCAATCACGTAATCAAGCCAGACCTCCTTGCCGCAGCCAAAAGGCCCCGTAAGCAACAATGATCCGTCGCTGGCCCCAATAACCTCAAAAAATCTCGTCAGACGGGAAACATAAGTTGGATGGCCGAGAATCGTTACATTCATCTGTCTTCCCATATCTTTTGTTTTTATTTTCTGCATGGCCTGGATTATAATACAGATGACCACCGATAAATCAAGCCAAAATATTGAAGCTCCCCGCAGCAAGCTGCGGGGAATCTCCGTATGCAAGGTAAAATGCATCGTATTCGCTCGCTATGCATGTTCAGTTGAGGGTTACGAGCTGCGAGTTGTGGGTTGTGGAAGGCTCATGTATGCTTCCATCGGGCAGGCAAATCCTATTATCCGTTGACCGTTGACCGTTGTCCGTCAACAAACCATGCACTTACGGTGAACGGTGAACGGTGAACTATTCCCATAGCTACGCCGCAGTGACGAAAGATGCCGCGCAACGCAGCAAATGGACTTTTTGCGAAGCCGTCACCTCCTGTGGCCTCTCGAACGCACAACATCCCTCTTTTGCATATCATGCGGAAGGCCTCTTCTCTCGCCAGGAGGTGAACCTTGCCATTTGGATGGACCCTTGAACTGTCTCTTATCCGGCCCTTCCCGGTCTTCAGAAGACGAAGGGCCTTCCTGCCGCCCCTGATGCCGGCGTAAAGAACGCTTTTCCTCCGGCGGTAGGGATTGCCAGAAGCGATAGCGCTTTCTCAGGCGCTCTTTCTCTTCTGGTGGGAGGCTGCGAAACCGCTCAAAATTCCGGCGTAATCTTTCTCTTTCCTCTGGTGGAAGTTTTTGATACTCCTCGTATCTTTCTTTCAAACGGGCACGTTCCTCCGGAGAAAGCCTTTGCCATCTCTGCCAATTTGCCTCCTCTCCCGTCCGCTCCGCAGTCTCTACCATATTACCGGCCAAAATAAGCCCGTCTTCCGCCTGTACCTTCAGGGCAAAAGCGGCAAAAACCATAATGAATATACTCAGGAAAAATATAATCCTAGGCATGGACACAAACCCGCGGTACAGGCCGTTGTGAGGTATCCTGTATCTGTTCAATAGCATCCAGGTCCTTTATCAAATCATACTCCTGGAGCATATCCAGATGCTTAACCAGATGCGCTTCTTCCGCACTCACAGGTAGATCGTACATCTCAGGCCTTTCCGCCCTGTCTCCTGGATATAAAAACCAGACCCCCAGGAACAGAAGGACGGAAAAGACAGCGGCCAGGGCCGGGGTTTTCCACCAGCAAACCCTTCTCTGTTTATCTATCCTCTCTCTAAGCCCGGCCTGGTAAGCCTGCCAGAACACGGGTGAAGGCGCGGCCATATCTCTCTCCCTGGTTGTAAGGGCCAGCATCTTTTCCATGTCTCGAACATAAGCTGAACAAACCTCACAACAAGCCAGATGATCGGCGAGCCTCGCCTCCTCACCCGCAGGAAGCTCACCATAGCGCCTTAAAATGGCGTCATTCTGGAAATGGCGGCAGCTTTTCATTTAACTCTCTTCTCCATAGTTATAGCCGTAATCGTCTTTTAACCTTATCTGCAACTCTCTCACGGCACGAAAGAGATGGCTTTTAACTGTCCCTTCGGCTATCTTAAGGATGGTTGCGATCTCCTTGATCGGCATCCCATGATAGTTTTTTAGTATAAATACCGCCTTTTGCTTGGCAGTAAGGACATCTAATGCCTTCCTTACCTTTTGCGACAGTTCTTTCTGGTCGTATCTTTCCGCCGGGCCAGGGGTAAAGGCCGGTTTCTCGGCTAACGAGTTACGTGGGTCCTCTCTGGTATCTCCTTCCGGCTGAAATATCTTCCACCAGCGCCTTTTCCGACGTCTAAAGTCCATACACAGGTTGACCAGGATACGGTAAAACCAGGTGTATAAAGAGGACTCATCGCGAAATTGCCCCAGGCGCTCATAGGCGCGAGCGAACGCCTCTTGTGAAAGATCCCTGGCATCTTCTATATCATTGACCAAGTCGAAGGCGATGAAAAAAGCCCTTTTCTGATACTTAGCCACAAACTCGCCAAAGTTCTTATAAGTATCCTTACGGGCAACCACCGATGAACAGGATGGATTATCGGTCATAAAATCCACGTATGAGAACTGCGGTTGTATGCAAAGTCCATCCATGTAGCCATCGACTCCAGTGCAGTTTACTGAAGTTAGACGGAAAAAGTCCCGGATGGTTTACGGCAGTTTTAATAACTTGTGCCCCGGCCTTATAAAAATATGCATTCATGGTCAGAGATTACCTTATTATCTCAGAAACGGCCTTACTCTTGACCGTCTTTTCCACTAAATCCGCCATAACCAGGTTGAGGATATGCTCTATCTCGGCCTCAGTTATAAATAAGAACTCTTCTGATTGAAATTTAGCCTCAAGAATATCCTCTTTTATGAGCCGGCCCTGTTTATCCCCCCAATAAAGTCTTAACCGGGCCTTTCCCACCAAGGCGGGTAAAAGCGGACTGGCGCCGACCTCTCTTTTACAACTAAACTCCTCGATAGTTCCGGTTAATATGCCGTTAACTGTCATGGCCGTAAAACCATCTGCGCTCCGGTCCCATGACGGAATATCAATAACCTTGATGCCTGCCTCTTCCAGTCCCCTCTTTATGGACGCAGCAAACTCCGTATCCAGCCGTTCGTCCCTCAGGTAATAAAAGTCCTCGCCTCCCAGATTATTATATCTTTTAAAGAGGAGCTTTCTTTCGACACGGTTATCAGTAAAGGGCGCCAGGGCTATGGAGGGTGGCTCCTTAAAGGTGTAATAGGAACGCAGCGCAGTAGGAGGCCAATAAGTCAACCCCACCTGAAACTCGCGATCTACCGCACACGCAGGAAGAAACAACACAGCCAGGGACACTACTATGAATAACTTTGCTATCCATTTCATGGCTTCCTCCAGACAAGTTATTGGTCTTATTTTAAAAATATAACAAAATATGACCATAAATGAAACCTTATTGGCAAAGATGGGCAGGGCCACGTCAAAGTCAAATTCAGCGGAAGAACGAAAATCTCTCTAATCCCCTTTTATTAAGGGGGTATTGCACTTCCTCTCTTTGGGAAAGGAAGGTTAGGAGGGATTTTTGAGGTTCCCGTGCAGGACAAAAATAACCTTGAAATTTCTCCGGGTATTGGGTAGAAGTAGAACAACTGGGCGGTTAACTCAGTGGTTAGAGTGCCATCCTCACACGGTGGAAGTCGCAGGTTCGAATCCCGCACCGCCCACCATAATCAAAACAAAAGGCCAGTCTTTGGACTGGCCTTTTTTGTCAGAAATACCTTGACAGCGCCTGCAACCGGGGCATAGATTTGCAAGTAAGGGATGCAACTAACGTTCGAACGTGCTAACGTGTAAACGGATAAACGGTTGATATGGACATAGATAAATTAAAAGATCTGCTCTTGTCAGTGCAGGAAGGTCGAACAGAGGTTGAACAGGCCCTCCAGGCCCTGAAAAACCTGCCGTTTGAGGATATGACCTATGCCAAAATCGACCATCACCGGCCCCTGCGTCAAGGGTTTCCAGAAGTAGTCTTCGGTGAAGGGAAGACCGCTGAACAACTGCTTAAGATTGTTGCTTCCATCTATGGACACAGCGACCGGGTTCTGGTCACCAGAATCAGCGAGGACAAGGCCGCATACATCCGTTCCTCTCTCCCTGATGCCGATTACCATCCATTATCCCGATTATTGATCCTTAAGAAAAAAGAGCCGGAAATCGTCGGTAAAGGGACCATCCTGGTCATTTCCGCCGGCACTTCCGATATCTCCGTAGCCGAAGAGGCTTACCTTACGGCGCAGATAATGGGCAACCGGGTGGAGTATCTCTATGATGTGGGTGTAGCCGGTATCCATCGGCTTCTCAGTCATAAAGAAAAAATCGCCTCTGCTTCTGTACTCATTGTAGTGGCCGGGATGGAAGGCGCCCTACCCAGCGTAGTGGGCGGGCTTGTGGATAAACCAGTTATTGCTGTACCCACCAGCGTGGGATACGGGGCAAGCTTCGGAGGGATTGCGGCCCTTCTGGCCATGCTCAATTCTTGCGCTAGCGGCGTAGCCGTAGTCAACATAGACAACGGGTTCGGCGCCGGCTATATCGCCGGTCTTATCAACCGGTTGTAAATACCATAAACTATGGAACAGGATAGATTCCGTCAGATCAGCAAGGTCTTATGGATCGTATTGATCCTGAACTTCGCCGTGGCTGCCTCCAAGCTTTTTTACGGCTGGGTTATAAACAGCGCCAGCATCATGGCGGACGGCTACCATTCCTTCTCGGATGGCTCGTCCAATATTATCGGCCTCTTCGGTATATGGATGGCCTCCAAGCCCAGGGACGAATACCACCCTTACGGTCATGGTAAGTACGAAACCCTGACTTCAGTGGGTATTGCCATGCTCCTCTTCCTTGTCTGTCTCAATGTCCTGACTGAGTCCATAAAACGCTTTTACCATCCTGTCCACCCTGAAGTGGATGCGGTAAGCTTTGCCGTCATGGGAGTCACCCTGGTTGTCAATATCTTTGTGATGCTTTACGAACGCAAGCAGGGCAGGATATTCGAGAGTGAGATATTGATCTCTGACTCCCTCCACACCGGAGCCGATATATTTACGACCGGCTCGGTAATTATCGGGCTTGTGGCCATCCGGGCCGGCTACCCTATCTTTGACCCTATCATAGCCCTCTTTATCAGTGTCTTCATCGGTTATGCCGGGATTGAGATCCTCAGAAGCAGCTCCCAAATTTTACTTGATGCAGTAGCCCTAGATAAAGAACAAATACGAGACATCGCCATGAGCGTAAACGGCATTGAATATTGTCATAAGATCAGGAGCCGGGGGAGGAAGGGGGATATCCACGTGGATATGCATTGTCACATGAAGCGGGATATCTCTTTAGAAAAGGCACATGAGATAGCCCATGTGGTGGAAAACACGATCAAAAAAAACATCCCCGGCGTCAAAGACGTTACCATCCATATTGAGCCCGCGCCGGAGGATACCCCATCTTAGCAGTTTATGCCCCGGGCCGCGCGCACCTGCATCTTTATCCGTTGCACGGTCTCCCAGGAAAAGTCCCCGGCGCAGGGGAAAAGGGAGTTGTTTTGATAAATGGGATCGCTGGCAATGGGAAAACGGGCGGTCTCTACGGCCCTTGGCCAGAGAGGCGAACCTGGTATGGGGGAGTACTCAGCCAGATAAGGCATCCCGCCCGCCGCCTTGACATAATCAATGGAATAGGCTACCTCCCGCCATTCCTGGCCGGGTAGGCCGGACAGGATATAGACTCCAATCTCCTTCGTCTCAAATCCGGCCTGCCGGAGGTATTTAATAGCCTGTATCA
>QYQD01000112.1 GCA_007280345.1 Deltaproteobacteria bacterium
GAATGAAAAGAGCACGAGGGGTCATGTATTTGTCGTGATGCTGGCTTACATGATCATCAGGCATTTGCGTGAATCCTGGCAGCGATTTGATGTCACGGTGGAAGAAGGATTAAAGCAGTTGGCCACCCTTACATCCATAGCGGTAAAGATCAAGGGTAAAGGAAGTTGCTTGAAAATTCCCCGACCGCGGGAACAATCGCGAAGATTATTGGAAGCCCTGAACATCAGCATGCCTTCGGTCTTGCCCCACAAAGAGGTGCAGGTAGACACGAGGAAAAAACTTCAGGAACGGAGAAAGCCTCGTTAAATCAAAATATTGGCAACCATCACGGCTTGTCATCGGGTGGAACATCCGTTAAAAAAAACAAAAGCCCGGCAAAGTCAATAAACTTTGCCGGGCAGCAGGGGACACATGATGTCCTCCTCTTCATTAAGGGTGAATAATTGTAACTACTCAGGTTGATAGTCTGAAGAGGTTTAGCCTGTTAGCAATAGAGAAAGACGAGATGTGAGACGTACCGTGCCTATCCTCCGATCCATTTCCTTCCTAACAGACTACAGTCTAACGACCTAACCAACCTGGGTAGTTACGAATAATTAATGGCTTATCTTCATGCCCCAGCCCTCGAAGAGGAAGAGGATCGCAAATCCATACCACAGGGTATAAACAACGTAAAACACCAGGCACCCAACCACCAGTCCGACTTCGTTGCCGATCTTTTCTTCCTTGATCCCGTAGAAGTTATATACCGGCTCCACCGCCTTTTTCGAGATGGCGTCGCACATACTGGCCTCGGGAAACTTCTCCTGTTTCAGTAAGGACCTTTGCGTCCACTTTAAGGTTTCCCACCAGCATTTCATCACCTTCTTGTGGTCATCACCGTTGTAGAGCTTGGAGACCTCCTCGCCTTTATTGGCATACATGAAGTCCGAATCCCGAAGGATCGCGGCGAAGATCTTTCCCAAATCGCCGTTCAACTTAAGGTTTTTTTCGGTCGCCGAGGCCTGGACCCCGGCCGCGGTCAACTGCTTTGCCGCCTGGGCGGCAAATTCCGCGCTCTTATCTATTTCCTTTCCCTCTTTGTCCTTACTCTTGACGCTGAAGTTGACGGTTAAATCCACCATTTTGCCATCAAATTTCTTACTCTTTTCAAGCTGGGCCGGAATATAGTAGGCCGAACCCTTTGAGATGCTGTTAAAGAGATTGTCGAAAAAATCGAGCCCGTTATGACCTTTAAAAATGGGCTGGAATATTATAATCAGCACCACAAAAAAGCTTCCAAGCATTACCAGCCCAAGGCTGAATTCTTTTTTATTATCGATCATGATCTTGCCCCCTCCTTTTAACTTTTTACCTTTAACGTTTTAGCCCTGACACAGAAGGTCCCGATAACCCAGATGGTAAACGCGCCCATAACGGCAAAAAACATCGCGACACCGACATTTTCTATGTTTGTGGTCAGTTCTTTGGACCAGGACAGGTACTCCATTTGCCGGAGTTTGCTCGGCATGGCCGTGAACCGGTTTATGAAGCCGGCGGTCACGGCCAGGGCAAAGAAGCCGCGGATATAAACCCCGGGCACCAGCTTGGTCGTCAGGGCGCCGATCTGGACGCCGATTAGCGAACCCAGGAGCATGCCCATGGCCAGGGTGTAGAAGATAAAGCCATAGATGGCATACTGGCCGATCGCGGCATAACCGGCGGTAAAGACGATCTGGAAGATATCGGTTCCCACCGTGGTCATGGAGGAAACGCCAAGGACGTAAACAAAGGCGGGGAAGGTGAGAAAGCCGCCGCCCACACCCATGATCGAGGCGGCAAGACCGACAACCGCCCCGCAGATAACGATGAAGACGAACGAGAGCCGGCGTCCGCCCGGGGTTACCCCCTCGTCAAAGGAGACCATGGGGGGGAGATTGATGGCCTGCAGCTTCTTGCCGAGCGGGGGGATTTCTTCCGCCAGCTTGCCTTTGCCGCCGCCATGTCCGCCGGTATCGGCGCCCTTTCTAGACTTAACGAAATCGAGAATGGCATAGAAGGCCAGGAATGCCAGAATAAAGGTATAAATCGTGGTAATGAAAAGATCGCTTAAGACCGGATTGGCCTCATATATGGTACGGTTAAGCCATCCGCCGAAGGTGGCGCCGGCAATGGAACCGATCAGGAAGACGGCGGCGAGTGGTACACAGACATTGCCGAGCTTTCTATGCAAGACGCTTCCCATAATGGCCTTGGCAAAGATGTGGAAAAGGTCGGTGCCCACGGCCAGGATACCCTTGACGCCGACGCTCATCAGAGCCGGGGCGATGATGAAGCCACCACCGGCGCCGATGCAGCCGGTAATGAGTCCGGCCGCCACCCCCACGAACATGGAGGCAAAAAAGACGATCGGGGAATAAAAAGATGGGCTGTAAGCGGTCTTGCCGCCCAGAAAATCTGAGGCAAAGGCAATACCGCCAATAACAACCGGCAGCAATAACAGGCCGAGCACGGCCATCCTTTTGCGACTGTGAAGGATGGAGTTTGAGATGTCAATCTCCCATTGGGCCTGGGCCCGTCCTCCTGCCAACATGAATGCGTACATGTCTTTAAAAAATTTCATTTGTCATCCTCTCCTTTTCACCTGATGTTTTTGATAGTGGTGTCGACAAAGTCCGCTTCATCGTCCACGACCAATACCTCGAAGCCTTTCAACTCTGATTCCCTTATTTTTATTGTTTTTTTCGTGATTTCACCTCCCATATTTTTTAATGTTGTGACAGATTGCTATAGCTAAAACAGGCCCTCAATTTTTCTTATAAGCGAATGTATGTCTATACACCGCGGTACTACTGCATCAACAGAGATATTCCGTATGTCTTTATTGATTGATTCGGTAGGAATTGTTTCAACAAGTGAAGCCACCTTTATCATACTAAATTCGTCAGTATTAAGTGATAAAGTGGGTGATAAGAAATTGCTTTCGGGGTTGCCACGGCCAGAGGAAAAATACGCTGTCAACCTTCCGCCTCACAGTCAAAAACAGTCTGTTGGACATAGCTACCATGAAAAAAGCAGGGCGTCAAGGAAAGAATGGTTTTGGTGCGCAAAAATGTCGGCAATCTTGGGGATTGGACGGCTTTAAGTGGCAAAAAAGGCAAAACTCTGCCATCCGCCTCGCCTTTACAAGGTCGCCTGTTCACTCAATGGTGATACAGGGTTCCTCATATCCCGGCCAACCGTCGTCGGCTGGTTCGTATATTACATGACCTGAAGCCGGTGGCGTCGTGATCGGCGGTGATCTGCCCTTCCGGACAGGATCATCCCAGCGTTTCAGATGTTCAAGTATCCTACGAATAGTTTCCGGTTCGGTGATGTGTTGATTCCAATACTATTCTGACAAAGTTTTTAGGCTGTATTCTGACCGAAGGAAGCCAAGATAAGGGTATGCTTGACAAAAGGATTTAGCGCTTTTATGGATTTGTCATCAGGATATTGTAACCATCAGGGGTGAGCACAGGAGTAGAGACCGGGAGAGAAGTAACCCTCCCGGTCCGGTTTTGTGTGTCTGCTTATCCTTCAAGATTGTCAGCCTTGAGAGATATCTGGGAAATTATCTGGCTACTTGGCTGTTTTATGTTCCGGATTTACCGAGCTTGGTAGAAGTTGATCAATTGAGTTCACGTATCGGTCGTCCTCTTCTGTGAGATGGATGTCAATGAACTCATCTCCATAGCGGTCCCATAGGAGGTCATTGAGTCCTGAAGTAAGATTCCAAAGTTGCCAGGCGAGTCGGATTTCGTTTTGGTCTTTCATGTGTTTTTTCCTTTCTATCCTTCGAGGTTCTTGACCTTGAGCACCATATCAGCGGTGACCGTCCGTTTGTGATCGAACATGGCGTAGGTAAGGACCTGCTCGGTGATGGCGCCTATTTTTCTTGGGGATGCCGAATGAGAGTTCATGGACGGCATGGATGGCGTTCTCGTCGAGGATGGGCTCGGCGGCCCCGGCCAATCTGAGATGATGGGCGACATAGTCGACGGTTTCCTTGGCACAGAGGCCCGGCATGTGGAAACGGATGGCGATACGCTGGTTGAAGGGTTCCATGACGGCGAAGTCCATAGTCCGCCTCAGATCACTTTGACCGGCCAGGACGATGATGAAGGGGTCGTAGGAATCCATCTTGAAGTTGGTGAGGAGTCTGAGTTCCTCCAAGGGGCCGGTTTGGAGGAGGTGGGCCTCATCGATGATGAGGAAGACGGTTTTGCCGATTTGCTCTTTAGATTAGAGTCGATGAGCGCCTTTTGGATCTGCAGGTAGATGGCACTTTTGGAAAGCCTGGGGGTGAGGCCGAGCAGGCGGTTGATGTGGTAGAGGAGATCGGCTCGGCTTAGGGTGGACAAAGGGGTGTAGAAGACCTTGAACAGGTTCTCATTGAGGCTGTCGACGTAGCGGCGGAGGACGAGAGTCTTGCCCACGCCGGGGTCTCCGGTTAGCAGCATGATGCCGCCTCTTCTTTTAATGTAATCGAGCCGTGCGGCGCACTCCTTCATGGGCTCGGTATCGAGGACATCAGTGGGTTTGATGTTCTTATCGAAGGGGAAGCGTTTCAGTCCGAACCAGGCCAGGAGATCCTTCATGGCAGGACCCTCCCCTTGTGAAAGGAAAGGGTGTTGGGAACGGTTTTGGGCCGGAAGGTGCGGGCGTTTTCATTTTTGTCGACCAGTTTTATTCTCCCCACCCGGACGCCGTTGTCGTAGAGATAGAGTTCCTGGGGGTCGTCGACGGGATGACGGATCTCGATTCGGTGTCTGATGTAGGCAGGAGGCGCCTCATAGATGTCGCCTTTGAAGCTGATGGTGGCATCATTATTGACAATCCGTTCGTGGCGCACTAGGAGCCTGTCGGACTTATGATGATCTACTGCGGAAAATGGGAGAACGCCCAAATATCCCCGAATTTTCGTTACATAGTCCCCACTATGCGCCTCAAATTCGTGAATATTTTGGCTTGTCCTCCCCACTTCCCTCGTAACGATCCCCTAAGTCCGACAGGCTCCTGGACAGGTAATGAAAGGCGCTTTTTTTTATGGCTTCTACCGCAGAGTCAAGAATAGCATATCGGGACATCATGATGAATTCGGTTTCCGGCCATGTAGCCTTGGCCTTCTCCAGAAATGCCAAACCGTCCAGGCCCTTCATCTTTAAGTCGGCCAGGATTAGATCAAATTCGGAAGACTCCATTAACCGGAGGACCTCCATTCCGTCTGTGGCCGTGACCACCGTGTAGCCCTCCTTTTCGAGCACCTCCTGCAGATTTCTACGGATACTTTCCTCTTCATCCGCCACCATGATACGGTACCTGGTCTTAGCCCGCAATGCCCGGACGGCAAGGTACTCAAGGATTCTAGCCTTTATATCTTCAAGCCCATAGTGATCCTGGTGAAGTATTGTTTCGACACGGGCAAGGTCTAAATTGTCTTCGGTTGTCTTATCCCAGGGCAGGGAGGTCAGATACTCCAGATAGTTGAGTGTAATGCTGTATTCAGCGGTCATCTGTCCTATCTTGGACAGCTTTTTCAATTCATGAAGGGCTACTTCCTGCACCTCAGCAGGCATATGCGCCTTCTCAATGGCCAGGCGCAGATCCTCTATTTCTGCCTCGTGCATTAATTTGTCAGATTTTTTAAAACCGAAAAATTTCATGATACACTTTTTAAAATAGGGCTCGGCATGTAAACCTGATTACTAAAGCCGGTTATTTTAAACCGCAGTAATCGCCTGCGCTCAAGCTACGGATATTAGCGTGCTTCCATATTAACCGGTTTAATCGGCAAGGCTATAGTAATCCTGGTCCCCTTCCCTTCTTCGCTCTGAACGAAAATTTCACCCTCATGGTCTTCCATGATCTTGCGGGAAACGGCGAGTCCCAGCCCGGTTCCCTTTTTCTTGGTCGTAAAAAATGGGTTGAATACCTGCTTAAGCACCTCCGGAGGTATGCCGGGGCCGCTATCCGCGACCGAAACCTTAATATGCCCGTCCTCACGCCGGGAAGAGATGACCAGTTTGCCACCCTGAGCCATGGCCTCGACGGCATTCTTCACCAGGTTAATCAATACCTGTTTGATCTGCTGCGGGTCAAAGAGTACGGCCGGCAAGCGGTCATCCA
>QYQD01000071.1 GCA_007280345.1 Deltaproteobacteria bacterium
AGCCAGAAAAGTTGAAAATTTGGTGAGGGAGCAGCTTGAGTGGCTCGCAATGCAGGTTCTGAAAACCAAAGAATGGCTGGATGCAGGAGGGATAGTAGATATTGATACGGATAGAATGCGTGGCGACTATTTTCGCGCAAAAGAACAAAGCAACAAAATTGTAAAGGGACCACTTGATGAAGCTCTTAGACGACTAACAAAAGATCAGGCGCATGTTTTCTGGTTGTTCAGAGGAGCCATTGAGAATAATGACGAAGAAAGAATAAAGAACGACTATCATGATAGCGAACGATACATAGGTTTTCTTATAGCAGAGAGGCTTGTTGAAAGATGCATGACAAAGAAGCTCAGGGCCGAGGATGCCTTTTATCTGAAAAACGACCACTGCAAGTACCTGCAAAATCTGTCATTGGAAGAATATATCAAAATTAAAGCCTACTTTTATTGGCACTACCGCGGCAGAATCGTTGATGACAATGCGACTAGGATAAAGGCCGATGATCATGATGCCTTCGTATATGTTCATAATACGATGTGGAACTGCAGAGAAAGAAGCCCTAAGGCGTGTCCGAGCCGGGAAAGTATGCAACTGATAAACGGCTATCTGCTAGATTTATGCAAAGAAGAGCAATTGGCTAAGATAAAGGATATGAAGATTAGCACGGCGAAGCGACTCAACTTGGACATCCGCGAACACGATGTCGAGAAATTTGTTGGTGCTTTTTATCAGCAATGGTTACAGAAGGCGTTGAAAGGTGACATAATTATTAAAGAACATATCGTACAGGATCTATTGGATTGTTTTTATGCATGCTCTTGCATCCCAAACATGCTTGAGTTTGTCTTGAGATGTTTCCTATGTACGCACATACAGACGGAAGCTCATAATGAGATTAGAAAAACGTACCAGCTACCTTTTTTGCAGGCTTAAGCTGTAGGAACCATGCTCGCAAGCTCAAATCTGTGTTCTGGCAGCCCATCGGCCAGACCGAGATGATGGATGGGACAATACTATATCCTCTTGTCAAGAAGAAAATGGCGCGGTAAAGAAAAATGAGCAATTTTCAGATATATGCAAAATTGGCTCGATCTTTGGGCGTGCTTACCCCTGGCTCCTTTCACGGCTCTTTTGGTGAGAGGCCCTGATATTGTCCCCCAAGAGGTCATATGCCCCAACGTTCGTGCTTGGGCTCTCCCGTCGCATAACGATAATTTCTTACCGTAAAATAGCAGTTATGTTGGATTAGCTCGCCACCTAAAAAATGTCGTCCGCCTCCGGCGGTAAAGAGTAAAAGGGTTAAAGGACAGAGAGTAAATTATCATAAATCCTTGGCGCAACGGAAACCGGTAATGTAGTACCTGTAGTCCGGGTCGTCCCAGAAACGGTTAGCGCACCGTCCGCTGAACTCATAGTTGCTCCATGAACCGCCCCGGAGCACCTTCGTTGTCTTTGATTCGTCGTACCAGCTATCAGTCCATTCCCAGACATTCCCGGCCATGTCCATGCAGCCATAGGGACTCGCGCCGTCCGGATATTTGCCGACCGGTGTCGTTCCCGCAATGCCTGATTCCGCTGTGTTGCATTTTTCCTGATCAAACTCGTCTCCCCAGGGATACTTCCGACCATCTATGCCCTTGGCGGCCTTCTCCCATTCCTCTTCAGTGGGCAGCCTATAGTTCTTCCCCTCCTTTTGAGACCGCCACCTGCAAAAATCCAGCGCATCCTGATAGCTGACGAGCACTACCGGGTGATCACCCATTCCTTCAGGACAGTACCTCTTTTCCTTGTCCCAGTTATACTTTTTGGCCCAATCCTCTTTGCTGTATGGGACTTCATGTTCTTTCTCGTCATCAAGAAACGCTTTGTATTGCTTATTGGTAACAGGAAATACATCAATAAGGTACTCATTCTCTATGGCCTTTTCGAGTCTTTCATCGCCATAGAAAAAGCTGCCTTTCGGAATCCGAACCATGTCGCCCGGTTCAAACCTCTGGCTGTACCCGGCAGATGCCTCTCCTTTGGCAGTAACACGCGTGGCTTCCGTAAGGTGGACAAATCTCGCCATCAGCCACGCATCCGCCGGGAAGGGTTCCCCTTTTAAAAGGACTCTCTTCAGCCGGTCATCTATTGCTTCAACAGGTTTCTTCTTTTCTCCGCTCTCTTCGAGACCTGCAGCCTTCTCTGCCTCCCCTCTGGCCGCCTGCTGCAACTCGACCAATCTCTCCGGATTCCCTTTGATATCCGAATGAACCTTTGGGAAACGAAAGGCGATGATCGTCCATTTTGTATAAAAAAGCGGGATGAAGTATTCCCTGAGGAGATACTTGTGGTCGTCGCTCTCCTTCGGATCCACTCTGTCCTCAAGAATGCCCGCCTTAACCGTCTTCGCCAGCCTTACCGTAAATGCGAGGAGGTTGATGAATCGCTTCAGGGACCTGGGGTTATCTCCCACGCCGATTTCGATGATATCCGCGTGCTCCCTGAAACCCTCGGCACCACCTGTCAGCGATTCGATAAACGCCCTCTTCCTTCCGGGCTCGATCGGTGGAAGTTCAAGGGGAAGTTGTATCATCTTGTCCAGGTAGTCTTCCGGGGATATGCCGGCGCCCTCGGGTTCCTTCTCCTTAGATTCAAGGAAACGGTAACGGTAGGAAATGCCCTTTTTTACGATATCTTTCGCCACGCCAACGATGAAAATACAGCCCTCGATATCGAAAAACAATTTCATTGCCTCAAATAGCTCAACCGCCTTTTCCGGAAGGCACCGGTCCAGGTCATCGATGAAAACCGCCAGCCGGAAACTCTTTTCATCAATGGCGCTCTTCAATTCAGCCAGTGCATCGTAATAAATGGACGACAGCTTATCTGAAAGCTTTTTTGCTTCGTTCAGTCTCCTCTCTGCAAGCGTCTCTTCCCGATCAGCCATTTTGGCAAACTGGGGTATCCGCTTTGCTCTTGTAGACGCTATATGTTGTGTTTCTACGAATCCGGTCGGCCGCCCCGAATCTCTTGTCCAGTTACCGGGTCAACCGTCATGGCCTGCTCAATCAGACGATAGAACAACTTCCCGCGTGAGCGAGATGTTCTTCGGTTGAAGCGGAATGTAAATTCATCGAGGTAGTAGTCAAGATGCGATGGACGAATCGCCCCCTGGTGAGTTCCACGAAGCCAGCTCTTCAACAGTGCGGCCACTCGATGCGCCAACGGCAACAGGCTATCCCCGATGTGGGCCTCCTCTCCTCCTTGACGACATAACCCAGGCATGGTCATGACCACAGCGAGGGCAACGGAACCCATCCGGCCAACGTATCTGCTCCAAATACTCGATGCAGGCTTCCTCTGTAGCAAAGTGCTTCTGGAACTCAAGAACTGTCTTGGGGTAATCCTCCATACCCACATTCTATATATTGTGGTTACAAGAGTCAAGCGGATACCCCAGTTTGGCAATATCGAGTTCGATGCCAAAGCCGCCCAACTTGCACTCCGGTTTTATGCCATAGGCAATAGCAGCCGACACCTCGCCCACCTTTGTGGCGGCACGTTTCAAACCTGCGGCAAGCCTTGTCTTCGTTCCCTTTTGACTTTCAATGTATTTCTCTATGTCGTGCTGGATCGTTTTCAGAAATGGAATGATCAAATGGTCTTCTTTCTCATATCTCCATGGATTGAACCAAACGGGAATGATGTAAGGGCTGCTGTTGCCCTCCTTAAGTCTACTCTCAAGAAGGTGCATGAAACTTGTCTTTCCACACCCCCAGTTTCCGAATATGCCTATACAGAAGGGCGTCTTGAAATCTGAGTCTTCGATCATGCCGCTCAGAGTCTCAACGTACTTGTCAAATCCCAACAGATCCTTTTCGCAGTAAATGTCCGATCTGATGTTGAGTTGCTTTGCCATTATGCCTCCTTGGCTCCGTTTCCGCGCGCGCCTGCTCTTTCCGCTGTCCGAAAAATGAATTTCTCAAGCTTGGGAATCATCCAGAGGATGAAGTCATAGAGCTTGGTTATGGCATCAACTTCTTGCGGCACTGCTCAATAAATGTCGCCCGCCTCCGGCGGTAAAGGGTAAAAGGGTTAAAGAATAAAGAGTAATTTACTATAACTCCCTGACGCAACGAAACCCGACATCGTCAAACCTGTTTTTCACGTTGGCCCCGTTATGGTAAGGACACCGGGCACCATACCCATCGAGGATCCACGAGCCGCCCCGAAGCATGCTTACTTGTTTTCTTTTATTGCACCAGCTTGCAGTCCACTCCCAGACATTACCTGCCATATCTAAGCAGCCATACGGGCTTACGCCGGTGGGGTATTTAGTAACCGGAGTAGTCTTCTTACTTGTTGATTCCTTTGTATTGCACCGGGTTTGGTCAAACTTGTTGCCCCATGGAAAGACTCGCCCGTCTATTCCTCTTGCTGCCTTCTCCCAGTCTTTTCGGGTTGGCAATCTCTTTCCCGCCCACTCCGCATAAGCCCTAGCCCCATACCAACTCACATAAATAACTGGATGTTCTTTAAGGCCAGGCTTCACCACAAACCGTCCCTCTTTCCACAAGAGATGGCACCCTTTATTCTTAAATCCACCCCTTAGGTCAAGCCATTCCACACCACCTTCACGACGATTGCTTCGCTCATTGAGGAATATGCAAAATTGGGCATTGGTCACCGGATATTTATCTATAAGAAAACCGGTGTTTAAACTGGTTATTCGAATGCTATTTCCGTAGCCCATAATAAATTGCCCGGGAGGGACGTAGGCCATGTCCTCGGGTATCGTGGTGCCTAGAGGTGGTGCAATCCTTTCGTAAACCGAGGGGTCTATCATTTCCGAGACAAAAAGGGCTATTTCATCGGTGATCTTTATCTCCTGGGCTCTACTTTCCGGTATCTCCCTGGCGAGCTTCCTGGCCACAAAATACTCCATGAAGGAGCCGTGGCCAAAGGCATAGTAAACCTCGGCGTCGTTGCGTTTGAGAAACGCAGAGGTGCGTATTTGATAATCCAGGTTATCGAGGGACAACTCAAGACTTTCCTTGGTCTTAGCGTCAAAATATGTGTCGATAGCCTCTCTTAGGGTCCTGAAATGGAGCTGGGTCTCTTGCCTGATAAACATCCGGTAGGCCAGCTCCTCCATAAAAAGCATGACATTTTCTGGCGCACGCTCTCCCTCCCGCTTTCTCCAGGCCTCAGTAACGGCTCCGTAAACCTTGCCGGCGGTAACCACGCCCTTTATCTCTCTGATATCTTCAGAGTGCTTGACTATGAGTTCAAGCAAGATGGGGCGTTTGGCCAGGTCTTTAAGATCGAAAACCTTCTCTATGACCTTGTTCCAAAAGTCTGAGGCTCCCTTTTCACCGAGCTTAAGATTCAAGTAGGCCTTGATATCTTCATCGCTGAAGGGCGAGACACATATCCTCTCAAACCTCTCCGGGTAAGGCAGGGGTACGGGGCCTCTGGACGGCCTGCCTGGGTCACGACGTAACATCTCCCGTTCTTCCTGCCCGCTCCGAAAGAACTGGGTCCGGCTGGTCAGAATGACCTTAGCGAAGTCTTTCGTGGTTTCGGATAGATCCCCGATCGCTTTTAGGACCTTTTCTTTGTCGAATCTTAAGGAGAGTTCATCAAATCCGTCCAAAATCAATACAATATCTCTAGACGACGGCCTTCTTAGTTCTATTTCTAGCCTGATTAATTCTTCCCACGGAACATTTTCCTCACGCACCTTCCGAAGTTCGATTAAGACTGGAGCGGGGTGAGACCTGGTGAGATCAGAGGCAAATTTGTAACAAAAAGAGGTCTTGCCGATGCCGTAGTCACCGAGCACGGCCAGGAGCTTTCGTTTGGGGTCCTTCAGCCAGCTCTGGACATAGCTGTGCAGAAGCCCCTTATTTCCCCCTTTTTCATCCTGGCATCTCGGTGGAATGTAGTGCTTGGGGACGAATTTCTCGTAGTCTGGTGGCGGAGGCAGTGGTTTCTTCCCCGACCGTTTCAATACCACGGTTGTCCTGGGAAAGTCCCACTCGGAGAGTACGTCATTCACGGGCTCCAGGGTTTCGTTAATATTCTCCACCAGCCCACTAAGCGCCGCCCCAACACTCTCGTCACCTCTCCAGTGCAGTCTAACAATGCCTGTTCCAATCTCGGGCAAAGAGATACGATCTCTCAAGTGCCCCAAGCGTATATAAGCCTGGTCCATCTCATCGGCGAGCCTCAGTAACGCTGCAAGCCGCCGGAGATTGAGGGGGTCCTGGCATAGACAAAAATCTCCAAAGTCATTTGGGATGTTGCGGAGACTGCAATTTAATTCGGGTGCGTGTCCATAGCAGACTTGAGCTATTGCCTCGGCTGCTAACGGCGCGTCCCCTGCTTTCATGGGGGGAAATTGAGCGAAGAGGTATTTGTCTGGATTCTTTAATATGTACTGCTTGCTCCGCAGGGGATGGTCTCGGGATTCTATGGTGCCATCTTCTTTCCGGTAGCCGATGTCATGGAGATAGACAGCATAGAGGAGGATAAATATTTCGGCAGGCTTGAGCCGTTTCTTAAACTCGTCCGGGATTAAGCGATTTAAGTAACCTTCCAGTCTTCGGGAATGCTCTATGCCGTTCTTGGGGATCCCTTCAAGCCAGCTCAGAGTTTCTTCTTTGACTCTTGAGATATGCTCATAGAAATCTATGCTGTCGTCTGGTGTCTTCTTCCCTTTGAGCATGTCATGAAGGTTCATCCAAGACCTCCCTGCTCAGACTCCTAAGCATGGGGCTGTTATCAACGGATGATGATAGGGGAGCCAGTAAAACAAAATTTGCTACAGGCAAATGGGTGAGGAAGGTCCCACTGTCGCACAATTATACCACAAAGATAATCTTGATCGTCAAGAGATTTGACCCCGGATATGCAACAAAAGTGGCCACTTTTGTTGCATCCGTTATTTGACTTGGAAGAAGATCCTCAGCAGAGGAGAAAGGATACCCGAAGACTGGCCTGTTTTCAGCACAACTCCTTCATTAGATGGCTTCGTAAAAAGTCCATTTGCTGCGTTGCGCTGCATCCTTCGTCACTGCGGCGTAGCTATGGAAATAGTTCACCGTTCACTGTTTACCGTTCACCGTAAGTGCATGGTTTGTTGACGGACAACGGTCAACGGATAACGGTCAACAGATAATAGGATTTGCGCGCCTTGCAACTGGAGCTTTTTACTGTGCCGTCCAAACTCTAACTTTTTACGAGTTCATCCCCTCATTACCCTGTCGTTAAATGAGAGAGACCTGGCTGGCCTTGCAGCTACCGAGCCTTTTCTCATAGCGGGGGGCGGTTATACCCATTATATCCGACATTTCCTCTTTCCGGGCCAAAAAGCGGCCAAGCGAGCGTTCTTTTAACACCATCTTTGGCCTAAAACGCAAAGAAAATGGATTGCGGAAAACGCCCCTTGCCTTTATCCGGTAATCGAGATGGGGACCGGTTGCTAATCCCGTAGCTCCAACAAAGCCTATGGTCTCTCCTTGTGTTACGCTTGCCCCGGGTTTTATCTCTCGCGTAAAACGGGACAGGTGACCGTAATAAGTCTCGTAACCTCCGGGATGTTTAAGAACGACCTGCTTTCCGTACCCGCCACGCCTTCCGCGAGAAATAACCACACCGTCGGCTGCCGCCAGAACCGGCGTCCCGGTAGGGGCGGCCAGGTCTATTCCCAGGTGCGGTCTGTTTATCCCCAGGATAGGATGTTTTCTGCTTCGGCTAAAACCTGATGTCAGGCGGCTACAGGGTACCGGAGAGCGCAGGAAATGCTTGCCAAGGGACTTGCCCTGCGCGTCGTAGTAAGCGCCTTTTTCTCCGGGGCGTGCATGATAATAAGCCGCGTATGCGTCTGACGCTGTTTCATATCGCGCTGCCAGTATATGGCCATAGCCGACCAATTGGTCGTCCTTGAAATACTTTTCAAAAATCATAGTGAAGCGATCTCCGGGCTGCGGTTCAGTGTTAAAATCGATGTCAGAGGCGAATATCTCTGCAAAGGCCATGATCAGGCGGTCATCTTCACATGACTCCCCAAAGGACTCAAAGAGAGAAGATGTTATTTCACCGGAAAGTTTCACAATGTGTCTTTCAATCTCAACGTCTTCCGTATAGATACTGTAATTATCCTTTTCCTTTTTTAGGGTGTAGACTTCCACGGGGCTGACGTAATAACGGCACTGGACTACATCGCCGGCCGGGGAAAGTTCAAGTTCATACTGTACGCCAGGTTTACACCTTCGGAAGTCGATTAACTCAGACAAGTAGCCAATAATTGTATTTATTGCCTCAGCCGGTACACGGTGTTTCCTCA
>QYQD01000130.1 GCA_007280345.1 Deltaproteobacteria bacterium
GGGGCTACCCCAGATGCAAACCCCTCAATTCGTCGGCAGCGTCAGATGGGTATAAGGGACAGCCCCATGGGCATCTCTCTGGCGGCCCTGGCCCAGGGAGACATGCCGAAAATGGCCGGAAGCATGGTCACGGCCTTTACCGCCACCGTCGTCGGTCTGGCCTGCGGGGTGGCGGCCTATCTCATGGCCCTGGTGAAAGAAAAATGGGTGCGGGCCGACATGCGGGAGATGGAATATCTGACGGAATTGCGGCTCCGGCAGGCCCAAGGCCAAAGGCCGAATATCCAGGTGGGGGAGGAAGATGAGTTTTTTAAAAAGACGGCGGCGGTTTGAGAAATACGAGGAACCCCTGGAAGACCCCATCTCCGGGGTAGCCAACCTGTTTGACGCCAGTGTGGCCTTTATCGTCAGCATGATGATCGCCCTGTTTATGGCGTATAACATGCTGGACCTGGTGAATCCCAAGTCCGAGGTGACCATCACCAAAAAGAACGCCGACGGCCAGATGGAGATCATTACCAAGAGCGGCAAGGAAATCAAAGTCAAAAAGGTGACGGACAAGAAGCTGAGCGGCGAAGGCGTCCGGCTGGGAACGGCCTATCAGCTTAAAGACGGGAGAGTGGTGTATGTGCCGGAATAAATTGGCCACCGTCAGCCCAGGGCGCCGGCCTCAGACCAAAATCATCCTGACTCTAGGGTGCTTGCTGTATTGGCTGGTGGGTTCCCTCGGGTCGGCTTGTGCCGCTCCTGTCAACGTCAGCCTGCTCCTGGGCGATATTCCCACCAAGACCGCCATTGAGGCGGTGAAGGCGATTTATCAGGAATATCCGAATTTAAAGCCAAAGGTTAAATTCCACATTTATCCCAACCTCCGGCCAGGCGCTCGGGAGAAAAACCTGACGCCGGTGAGCCGGTCGAATCTCATCTTCATCATGATCATGGGAAACACCCTGGTGGAGGCGGCAAAACCTGAACTGGAACAGGCGATTAAACAGGGTGGCAAGGTCTACGGTGTCATGGGCGGTTCTCTTCATGATGACCATAAGAAGATGGGCATCAGGATCGATAAAAATATCATGGAGTACTTCAGCGAAGGCGATGTGGAAAATATTAAGAACGCTCTGCTTTATGCCTTGAACCGGGACTTCGCCTTTGATGTTTCTTTTCTGCCGCCGGTGAAAATCCCCCCCCTGGGCATCTATGACTACAAGACCAAAAAGGTTTTTACGGATTTCCAGGCGTATAAACAGGCCTATACCTCATACCGGGACGGCAAACCCTGGATCGGGGTGATTTGTTATAAATATCATGTCGGCCTGGGCCAGGTAAGGGACCTGGAGGCCATCATCCGCAGCCTGGAAGGGGCGGGGTTTAATGTTCTGCCGGTATATGGACCGCTGGCAGCCGTTATCGAAAGGTTCTTTTACCAGGACGGTGATCCGCTAACCGATCCCAACCCCGGGAAACCAGGCGCTCAGGAAAATGACCCCGCCCGTTCCCGAAGCCGGGTGCGGCTGGTTATCGCCCTGGGGATGAAGATCGGCATAAATCCTCAGATTTTAATGCCTCTGTTAAGTAAACTGAATGTCCCCGTCATCAACGCCATTTCCCTTCATAGCCAATCCAAGGAGGCCTGGGAGAAGTCTCCCGTGGGCCTGGATATTTTTTCGCGCTCCTTCCTGATCGCCAATCCCGAGATGGCCGGGATTATCCAGCCCACGGTGGTTGCCTCCAGGGAGAGAAGGATAGATAAAGCCACCGGCTTTGAGTATATCGAAGAACAACCGATACCCGAACGGATAACCAGGCTTACCGCCCGGGTGAAGGCCTGGATTAATCTTCATGATAAACCTAACCGGGATAAAAAGATCGCCCTGATCTATTACAACTATCCGCCGGGAAAACAGAATATCGGGGCCTCAACTCTTAATGTGTTGCCGGAAAGCTTATGGGAAATACTCCTCCGGCTTCAATCCGCCGGCTATGATATCGGGGGCCAGGGAAAAGGGATCAGTAAGGAGCAACTTTTTCAGGACATTCAAAATTATGGCCGCAATATCGGCAACTGGGCCCCCGGGGAAATTGCCAGACTGGTACAGGCGGGAGGAAAAACCGTCTTCACCGGCCAACCCCTGCCGGCAAATAGCCAGGGACCGGTTCTGATTCCGCTGGCAACTTATAAAAAATGGTTCGAACAGTTGCCCCAAAGCTTGCAAAAATTCATCCTGAAAAGCTGGGGGCCGGTAGAACAGAGCAACATCATGATCTGGCAGGATGCCGGCGGCAAGCAATATCTGGTCATCCCCGCGGTGCGATATGGCAACATCATTTTCACCCCCCAACCGGCCCGGGGTTGGGAGCAGGATATCAAAAAACTCTATCACGACGTCACCGTCGCCCCCCATCATCAATATGTCGCCTTTTACCTCTGGCTGAAAAACGGCCTCAAGGCGGATGCCATTGCTAACATCGGCACTCACGGCACCCATGAATGGCTGCCGGGAAAAGAGGTCGGTTTTACCGCGGCGGATCCACCGGAGGCCTTGATCCAGGACCTGCCCAATATTTATCCCTACACCGTCGATGATGTGGGGGAAGGTCTCCAGGCCAAGCGCCGCGGTATGGCGGTCATCATCGACCATATGACCCCGCCCTTTGATAAAGCCGGCTTGAATAAAGAGCTGAAGGAACTTGCCGGCCTGCTGAACGATTATGTGGTCGCCATGGAGAAGAGTCCATCCCTGGCCGGGACCAAACTCAAGGAAATCAATGCCATGGCCCAAAAACAAGGCTTGCTCACCGACCTCAAGCTAACGGAGATCAAGACCGAGGACGACGTCGAAGAGGTTGAACACTACATTAAAGATATTGCCGAAAAACAGACCCCTTTTGGGATGCACACCTTCGGGAAATCACCGGAAGAGAAATACCGCAAAACCACGGCCGAGGCTATCCTTTCCATTGAAAAAGGCTTAACTGCGGAGGACAGAAAAAAGAGACTGGCAGATTTGGAGGATAGAATAAACCGGTCCGGCCCCAGCGAGATGGATGCTTTTATTGCGGGCCTCTCGGGCCAATACGTCCCGGCCGCCCAGGGAAACGACCCCATCCGCAACCCCAATTCCCTGCCCACCGGGAAAAACTTTTATGCCTTTGACCCCACGCGCATTCCCTCCCCAGGGACCTATGAGATGGGGGTCAAAATGGCCCAGGCGCTGATCGAGGGCTACAAAGCCAAACACGGACAATACCCCGACAAACTTTCCTTTGTCCTCTGGGCTACGGAAACCATCCGGCATGAAGGCGTCATGGAGACCCAGATTATGTATCTCATGGGGATTAAACCCAAACGGGACGAGCGGGGGCGGATCATCGGGGTGGAAGTCATACCGAGAAAGGAGCTGGGCCGGCCCAGGATTGATGTCACCATGGTCCCGTCAGGACTCTACCGGGACCTGTTTCCCAATCTCATGGATTTGCTGGATCAGGCGGTGACGTTGGCTAAGCAGCAGACTGAAGCAGATAACATCCTCCGGGACAATATTTTGCGAACCAAGAAGACACTCATGGAAAAAGGCCTCGCCCTGGAACAGGCGGAAAGGTTGGCCGCGGTCAGGCTCTTCACCACGCCCCCCGGGGCCTATGGGCCCAATCTCGATAAGGTGATCAGCCAATCCAACTCCTGGGACAACGAAAAACAGGTGGCGGACGTCTATCTCATGCGGATGAGCCATTTATACGGGCAAGGGTTTTGGGGGGACAAGATTCCGAACCCGGATAAGAAAACCCCGAATGCCGAGGATTTAAACCTGACGCTGTTCAAATCCGCCCTTTCGGGCACCAAGATGGCGGTGCATAGCCGTTCCGGCAATCTCATCGCCACCCTGGACACCGATGATTTCTTCCAGGAACTCGGCGGCCTCGCCATGACCATCCGGACCCTCGACGGTAAAACCCCGGAGGTCTATGTCAGCAATATGACCAATCCGGTGAGCCCCAAACAGGAGACCCTGGAAAAATTCATGGGCCGGGAAATGCGCTCGCGCTACCTTAACCCGGCATGGATCAAGGCGATGATGAAGGAAGGCTATGCCGGCGCCAGGTTTATCGACAAGGTGATCGAGCATCTCTGGGGCTGGCAGGTGACGGTCCCCGAGGCGGTGGACGCCGCCAAGTGGAATGAGATGTTCGAGACCTATGTTCTGGATAAAAATGGCTTGGATATCAAAAAGATGTTCAAAGACGCCAAGAATATGTGGGCCTATCAATCTCTGGTAGCCAGGATGCTGGAGACGGTGAGAAAGGGATACTGGAAGCCGGACAAAAAAGTCATTGAAACTCTCTCCAAGGAGTATGCCGAGAGCGCCAAAGATGTTGGCCTGGCCTGTTGTGATCACACCTGTAATAATCCCTTGCTGACAAAATTCACCTCAGCCGTGCTGATGTCGGTGCCCGGACTGGAGAATCAGGTGAAAGAATTTAACCAGGTCCTGGATGCAATTAAAAATCCCCAACCAGTTTCACAAGCTATGTCTTCTCAATCATCTCCGGATGTTAAAAATCCACCAACAGATTCACAAGCTAAGCTTTCTCAACCGTCTCCGGACGGAAGCAGCCAAAAAGTAGAAGGCTATGAAATGCAGGAAGTGAATAAATCAGGTTTCTCAGCCGCACCCATTCCCTATCTGTTTATTTTAGGATTTTTAATCTTTCTGGTGCTCATCAGGTGGGGATGGAGAAAGAAGATTTAATGAGGCTTAGGCGGCCCCCAAAAGACGAGATGCCCTGGGCCGGGCAGAGAATGATCTTTGAGATGGAATCATGAAGACCCCCATAGTATTGGCAGCATTCGGCACCACCACCTCAGCCTCGCAGTCGTACACTTTCTTGGATGAACACATCCGGAGGGCCTTCCCGGGACACGAAGTGCATTGGGCTTTTTCTTCTCGGATGGTGCGGGACTTTTCCCAACAGCGGCATGGCCGGAAGGGAAAAGGTCCGAGAGAAATCCTGGAGGAATTACAGGCCCGGGGGTTTGAGTGGGCGGTGGTGCAGTCGCTACATCTCCTGGCCGGGCACGAATTTTATCGCCTGGTGGAGGAGGTGCAAGCCGCCCGGATACGCACGGCCATGGGACTGCCGCTCTTCTGGGCCCCGGAGGATTACGGCGCCTTCCTGGAAGCCCTGGCCCCTAAACTGGACGCCGCGGGTAATGAGGACGCGATTATTTTGGTGGGACATGGCACCGACCACCCCAGTTGGGCCACCTACCCGGCCCTGCAATACCTGCTCTCCGGGCGATTCGGCCGCCAGGTCCACATCGGCGTCCTGGAAGGCCGCCCTTCCCGGGAAGAGGTCATCGACCGGGTGGTCAAATCCGGCCTGAAGCGGATACGGCTGCTGCCCCTCATGCTGGTGGCGGGGCGTCATGTCCAAGAAGATCTGGCCGGGCCGGAAGATTCCTGGAAAACGTCGCTGGAAGAAGCCGGGCTGACCGTCAACCTGGATGCTACCGGCCTCCTGCATTACCCGGGAGTTATTAAAATTTTCCGGGACCATATCGTCAATGCCCTGAATGTCATATCTGGCCGGGATCAGGGCAGATAAACTAGGGATCTTTCTGCCTGAGTTAAAGCATCAAGCATCTTGTCGTATTATTCATCCGGGCACTTAGCCAAGGAAAAACCATGAACCGCCTCTCCCGATTTTGCGTCTATTATTTTTCATTATCCTCGGCATCCTCGGCCCTAAGAAGTAGTTACTTTTGGTGGATTTTATGCTATAAATTCCCCATATATAAATGGGGGATTGAACCTCCAGCAGTAAGTAATTTTTTCATTTCTGGCCACAAAACTTAGCCATGAAGGCAAGTTACCCCATCGGGGTAATGCCCTCATGGCTTTTTCTTTTTCGGGGAGATCAACGTGGATTTAACGAAAAGCTTGCTGAGCTTGACGGTAGGCGGCAGCGCCTGGGTGCTATGGCTGCTCATCGGGTTAAGTGTCGCCTCGGTGGCGATCATGATCGACAAGGCCCTGACCTTTTACCGTTACCGTTTCAACCAGGATCGCTTTGTGGCCGAGATTGAACCATCCCTGCGGCAAGGGGACTGGCCCCGAATCATTTCCCGGTGTGAGCAGGAATCCGGTCTGGAAGCCCGAGTACTGTTAGTCGGCCTCCGGGAAATTTCCCGGGGCAAGGCGGCAGTCCAGGACATCATGGAAGGAGAGCGGCTCCGGGTAGGCCTGTATCTGGGGAAGAGATTGAGTTTCCTGGGAACCCTGGGAGCCAATGCGCCCTTCATCGGCCTGTTGGGCACCGTCCTGGGGATCATCCATGCCTTCAAGGACCTGGCCCTGGCCGACGGAGGCGGCGGCCCCGCGGTCATGGCGGGCATCGCCGAGGCCCTGGTGGCCACCGCCGTGGGTCTCCTGGTGGCCATCCCTGCGGTGGTGATGTACAACTTCTTTCATCGCCGCCTCCACGTGGTGCAGGAGCGCTCCCGGTTTCTGGAACAGCTCCTCCTGGCCCATCTGGACGGGGCCGCCGACACCGCACAGATTGCCGCCCCGGACGCGGAATTGTTCCAGGCTCCCAAAAAAACCGGGCGCTTGAAATGACCGGCAACCTTCGCGGTGTCCTCACTGAAATCAACCTGGCCACCGGGCCGCCAAGCGTTGGCCCCCAGCTCTTGACCTGATAGCCGGAGACGCTGATTATCAAACCCGGTGGCCGTTCCCCGCATTAAAGGGTCACTTCGGTACCGAGGAACAAACCATGGAGTTCATCGAGCTGCAAAACCTGTTCAAGACCTACTACCTGGGCGAAATTGAGGTGCCGGTCCTCCGGGGTGTCTCGTTGACCGTGGCTCGGGGAGAGTTTGTGGCCCTCATGGGGACTTCCGGTTCAGGCAAAACCACCCTGATGAATATCCTGGGCTGCCTGGACCGCCCCACGTCCGGGGAATACTGGCTGGACGGCGAGGAGGTCTCCCGCCTGACGGTGGATGAACGGGCCCTGGTCAGGAACCATAAGCTTGGCTTCGTCTTTCAGAACTTCAACCTCCTGCCCCGGACCAGCGCCCTGGACAATGTGGCGATGCCCTTAACTTATACCGCCGAGCACCTGTCCGACCGAGAGGTGCGCTTGCGGGTGGAAGACTTGCTGCACCGCTTTGGTCTGGGTGATCGCCTCGACCATGAACCATCCCAGCTTTCCGGCGGGCAGCAGCAACGGGTGGCCATGGCCCGGGCCCTGGTCAACTATCCGCCGCTGTTGTTTGCCGACGAACCCACGGGCAACCTGGATTCCCGCACCAGCGAGGAGGTCTTGCAAATCCTCCGGCAACTCAACCAGGAAGAAGGGATCACCATCATCCTGGTAACCCACGATGCCAATGTTGCTCGGCACGCCCGGCGGATAATCCGGATCCATGACGGCATCATTGTCGATGACACCGCTCCTTTTCCCTCCCCGGGGGCGGAGCGACCCCAACCTCAAACCGCCCCTGAAAGCAAACCCTCGTTCGGGTGGTCGGCTTTCAGACTCCAGCGCCTGTTGCGCCTCGTCCTCAATGGCCTGAGTCGCAACGTCATGCGGGCCGCGCTCACCGCCCTGGGGATTATTATCGGGGTGGCGGCGGTGATCGCCATGATGGAGATCGGCCGCGGCTCCTCCAGTTCCATCCAACGGGCTATCGCCAACATGGGGGCCAACACCATCCTGGTCTTGCCGGGCACGGCCGCCAGCGGGGGAGTCAGCCACGGGACGGGGAGCGTCATGACCCTTACTCCCCAGGATTCCGAGGCTGTATTAGCCGGGTGCTCCGCGGTGCGCGCCAGCGCCCCGGTGGTCCGGGCTCGCACCCAGGTCATCTATGGCAATCGGAACTGGGTGCCCACCTTTATTTATGGCACCACCCCAGACTTCCTTTCCATCCGGGAATGGGTCCTGGTCGCGGGAGGCGCTTTTTCCGATCAGGATGTGCGCAATGCCGGCAAGGTTTGCCTATTGGGCCAGAGGTTGGTGCGGGAGCTTTTTCAGGGTGAAGAACCCCTGGGCAAAGAAGTGCGGGTGCAGAACGTCGCCTTCCGGGTGGTGGGAATTCTCAGCTCCAAGGGGGCCAACATGATGGGCATGGATCAGGACGATATCCTGCTGGCGCCCTGGACCACCATTAAATTCAGGGTGACCGGCACGTCCGCCACCACCGCCAACCAGAGCGCCGCCGCCGGCTCCAGCGCCTCCCAGACGGTGAACACCCTCAATCAAATCTATCCCACTTTGAAAAACAACCTTTATCCAGTGCCGTCAGCGACCCAGACCGCCAACACCCCGCAACCGGTGCGGTTCATCAACGTTGACTCAATTCTCGCCGCGGCTCATTCCGCCCGGGAGGTTCGCCCTGCCATTACGCAGATTACTAAGCTCTTAAGGGAGCGACACCGAATCCGGCCAGGTCAACCGACTGACTTCAATGTCACGGACATGACGGAGATGACCAAGGCCCTGGCCGCCACCGCCGCCACCATGACCAACCTCTTGCTGGCGGTGGCCTTGATCTCCCTGGTGGTCGGCGGCGTGGGCATCATGAATATCATGCTGGTCACGGTGACGGAGCGGACCCGGGAGATCGGCCTGCGCCTGGCCGTGGGCGCGCATCGCCGGAATATCCTCCAGCAATTCCTGGCGGAATCCGTGGTCCTGTGCTTCTGCGGCGGGGCCGCCGGTATTGTGGTGGGCCGGGGGGTGTCCTATCTCATGACCGTGGTGTTCCGCTGGCCCACCGAGTTGTCCCTGGACGCCATTATCGCAGGCTTTGCCGTTTCCGCCGCCGTGGGTATCATCTTTGGCTATTATCCCGCCTGGAAGGCCTCTCGTCTGGACCCGATCATGGCGCTGCGCTATGAATGAACCCTTCAGAGTTTAAGGAAAACGCCGGAAGTCTGCATGATGTCCCCTGAATCGCATCATCACCCGGGAGCTTGATATGAAAGGCAACATTCACGGGCCCATCACCGAGATCAACATGACCCCCTTCGTGGACATCGTCCTGGTCATCCTCATCATCTTTCTGTTGACCGCCACGGTGATGATGCCCCGCACCTTCGCCATCGCCCTGCCCAAGGCGACTCAGGCTGACAAGCTGGAGAGCGTCCCCATCATCATCAGCATCGACCGGGAGGGCCATATCGCGGTTAATGGGGTGAAGCTGACCAAGGATGACGATTTCGAAAAGGTGTTTTCGGCCCAGCACCAGGGGAAAGAGCCTCAGGCCGTTATCGCTGCGGATACGGACACTCGCCATGGCCGGCTCATCGAAGTGATCGACCGCCTCCGGGGCCTGAAGGTGCAACGCATCGGCATCGAGGTGGAACA
>QYQD01000115.1 GCA_007280345.1 Deltaproteobacteria bacterium
GAACATGACGGCATGGAGATTTTGAAACTGGAAATTCTTCAGCACCCCACTTTCGATAATTTCTTTAAGCTCCTGAAGTTTGGCAATGATTTCATCCCGAGATTGTTCGACTAAAAACTGGTATTCTTGCACGAAATTCGGATCATCGGCGGTAAGCTCCCGGTACTCCAGGTGCTGGTTCTCAAACTCAGCTTTCCTAAACTTATAATAACGGTCACAAAATTTCTTGAGCAAGGTAAGGGAAATTTCCTGCCAGCGACGCACCTGAGAAAAATTCGTAATCTCCAATTCTTCTTTGGGAATGTAAAGCCGATACCAGTCCGGCTGGCTTAGCAAGCCTGCAATGTGCGACCTGGATAAATTAAGGTTATGCCAGGACCGTTCGTTCTTAAAGCGTTGCATTTCAAAGCAGATTTCATCCAGGTTCATAAAGGCAAGGTGTTTAGCCGTGAAGCTACCTTCATCTTTTTTCGCCACTTCCAGACGATCGCCCTTTGCACTGGCCAAGGCCTGAATTTTAGGATACCAATCCAAGTCGACCTTTAGCCGTTCCAAGTATTCTAAGGTGGGCCTGGGTCCCTGGCGCTTATAATCCACCCCTTCTTTGAGTTGAATCGTCTTGAGCCTTTTTTGTCCCAGGTCTTGGATCACCGGCAGGACAAATTCAATACGGTCTTCATTGGCTGGCAGGCCTTCGTCTTCCAGGTATTCTTTGAACTGCCGCATGTAATTGGCCCGGATGCCAAAGATATTCAAGGTTTCTAACAACTCCAGGTCTGCCGGCGCCTTGACCCCCGCAATCTTCCGGCTGCGTTTCAAGCAGAAATCCAGGCCTTTTAATCGTACCCCTCGCCCGAAAAGCTGGATGATTTGCGGACCTTCATTCCGGCCCACATTCATCAGCCCCATGGTGCTCACCCGCCAACTGCTCCAACCCTCGGTGAATTTCTTGGAGCCGATGAGGATGTTAAGCGGGGATTCCTTTGCATTCAGGGCTCGAAAAAGTGATCCGGCAAACTCCCTGTCAGTGACTACCAGCTCCCGCTGTTCCTCGCAAAGTTTGCAGAGGTTTGCAGCATCCCCCACGTTAATCAATCCGAAGGGCTCGTTATCCCCCAAGCGTAAGGCTATCTCGCCTTCAGCGCCTTTCAGGTTTTCAACGTGCAGCCCTGCGGGAGACGCAGCATTGAACAGCACCCGCAAAATATTATGATAAACCTGCTCCCCGGTAAGCTGCTGTTTGTTCAAATAGGTGAAGGCCCGGGCGAAGAGGTCATTACCTTGGGCATCCAGAAGGCCGGAGCGCCCCTGGAGGAATCTATCCAGGTAATCCATACTTTCGGCTCGGCGGCTGACGAAATCCGCCAGGAACAAAAGAATATCCACAACATCGGAGACTTTCCGGCCATGCTGGGTGCGAACCGCATTGACGCTCCCGCCCACAAAAATCCACAAAGGCCGCTCAATCAGGAACGGGCGGAACTCTTTCTGCTGCTCGGCGTAAAGCTTAAGCTGCTGGTAGAAGGCCAAGAGGCAAGCGGTGAGATAGCGACGGCGCACGGCCTCATCTGAGTCATCTTCCAGGTTGAGAATGCGGTAATCCTTGCCGTAGCCGTCGTGATAAAAATATTTGTAGGAATAGTCAAACAGGATGCAGCGGGCGTATTCCTGTTCTAAAGCCTTGTTGCTGCTGGCCTTCATCGCCTGGCCAAAGGTGGCGGAGTATTCGAAGGAAAATCCCCGCTCGCAGAGCTGGTTGCGCATCTTCATCCAGAGGCCCACTTCGGCGCCGCTGGTGCCCCGATGCCCTTCATCCACCAGGACCAGGTTGTTGCCCTCAAAGGCGTCAATGGCCACGGTCTTGTCGCCGGATTCCTCCCTGAGTTTATGAACAGCAATGATCTCCACGGCCTGCCCCGTAAAGAGCCCCCGGCCATTCTTGGAAAAAATTTCCGCTTCCAGGCCGGAGAAGCGAAATTCTTCCAGATGTTGATGGGAGAGTCCTTCGTTGGGGGTAAGGAGGATGATGCGGTTCAGGTGCCTTCCCTGGCCGTGCAGTTCCAGGTAATGGCGGTACTGCAAGATATTCACGTGCATGACCAGAGTCTTGCCGGAGCCGGTGGCGCTCCAGAAGGCCAGTTTATTCAGGTCGGTCCGCTGGTAAGGCTGCACCTGGTCCCGCTGAGCCTTGCCGGTGTTAAAGGCTTCCACCTGGCGATTGAGAGCTTCGAGTAGCCCTTCCGGATTCCGGAAATAGCGGTCCAGGTAGATTTCGGCAAAGAGCAAAGAAAAATATTGGAAATACTTGGGATAGAGGGCCTGCCCCTGGCGGTTGCGCCTTTCCGTGATGGAGAGCCAATGGCGCACGATATTTTGGTCGTAGCCCAGGAGAATATCAAACGGCAGTTCCGCCCGATCAAAGAGTTGTGCCCGGAGGAACCGGTAATAGCGGCTGACGTTATCTTCGTCGAAGCCTTCCAACTCCGGCGCCTTCATGTGTTCCGTCAAGCGATCGAAACTGGGGACCTCACTGGGGACCTCGAAAAGACTTAAAATCCACTGGTTCAAGACCAGCTTGTCGTCAAACTTAAGGGGCTTGTCAGTGGGGAAGAGCGACGGTGCGCCTTTTTTCTTTCTACCTCTGACCGCCATCCTAAACGTCCTTCACCTGGAACATCAGGCGGTGGAATTCTTCTTCAATGAGGCGGACCTTCCAGGTTTCATCGGGGCGGCGGAGGTTTTCCAGGTTGTTGTCGCCATTGACGTAAATGAGGTCGAATTCCAGATCCTTGGGGTTGTATTCCTGTTTGCGGAAGAACTCTTCCAGGTCGGTGTTGGATTGCTCCTTCAGATTGCGCCAGATCACCAGAACCTTCTCGCCTTGGGGATTGGTACCCTGCACCACCCGGAAACCCCGGATGTGGTCCAGGTGCCTCACGGTCAGTCCCAAGAGGTAATTGAAGGTCTCCACCAGGTCCACGGTGGCGGGTTTGGTCTCACCGGCGCTGCCAGTGGCGATGTTCAGCTTATAGTGGAGAGGGTCCTCAAAGGCGTCAATATTGAGAAGGGAGGCACTGCCCCGGCTTTCCACATCCAGCATATATGAGAGCATATAGCTTTCTTTGAAAGGGGCCGACTGGTCCAGGAGCGACTTCTGAGCGTCGGTGCGTTTCAATTCCAGGTTGTTCAAGGTATCTTCATAGGATTCCAGGCGGAGATACTTGAACATGTGGCTGGAGCCTTCCCGGGAGACTGGCTTGCCGTCTTTCCAGTCTTTTGAATAAACCACCTTCTGAATGCGGGGCTTGAGGATGGTGTCAAAATATTCACCCATTTCTATGAGAATGTATTTTCGCTTGCCGCTGTCTTCGCGATTGAGATCGATAACTGCGTGACCAGTGGTGCCGGAGCCTGCAAAAAAGTCCAAAACAGTTGACGAATCAATTTTAATACCGGAAGCTTTTATACAGTCAATTACTAACTGTTTCGCTTTCGGAAAGTTAAATTCTTTTTCTCCAAACAACTCCTTCAATTCTGATGCGCCATAATTTGCAGAGGCATATTTTCTATCATCCCACCAAGTTATTGGAAGAGACTCCTCGTCCATCCTGGTCTTAAAGTCAATACTAATAGCGCCATCTTGCCCCCTGCGAATTCTATATTCTTCCAGTTCTAAAGGAACTCTTATATGCCCTCTTTGCCAATTTTTTTCAATAATTTTTCCTTGCTTAGTTTGAATTGGATAAACAATTACTTCTGTTCCACGAGGTTGTTCCAACAAAACATATTCATTTTTACTATCCAACCACTCCATTTTGGGAATACAAATATTGTCATCTTCATCAACAAATATCGGATAAAAAAGTTTTGGTCTGTCCTCCCGTTTATCATTACTACCTGAACGGATAAAATTTGCCCAAGCAAACCTCCCTTTGTCATCTTCATTGGGATAGCGAGCTAATGATTTGTCTGATTTTGATAACGCACGTGGGATAGATGATTCAGATTTTCCAAAAAAAACAGCATATTCATGTGCAGGGGCAAATTTACCTTTAGTCTTACGCCCCGCAGGATTAGATCGAACGGCAACAATACCGACTTGCTTCTGATAGGTAGAGGACAATAAACTACGAATTTCACAAATTTCTTCATCATCAATTGCAATGCATATAATTCCGCTATTTATCAATAATGAATAAGAAGATGATAGTCTGTTTTCCATTAAACAAAGCCAAGAACTATCCTTGTAATCGTTTTTATAAAGAATTGCCGAGGCATCAGTATTATATGGAGGATCTATATAGATGCTTTTTATCGTGTTGCTAAAAGTGTTTTTAAGAAATTCTAAAGCCTGAAAATTCTCCGAATGGATCAGCAAGCCATCACATCGCTCATCAAAGTTTTCGATTGAGGCTGCCAGGGTTGCCTTAAAAGCCTCATCAAAGAAACGGGTATCCAACACCAGGTAGGGGTTTGCCTTGAGGAATTCAACCGTAAGAGGATTGCAATACTTCGGGTTATGGAGGTTTCCTTTGATCTCATCAATGGCAAAGAGTCGCACCCATTCCTCCCGCTGGGCGTCGTTGGCGGCAATTTCGGGGTAGAGGTCCTCGGGCACCCGGTCCAGGGTGACGCAATAATTGGTCTCCACCACGAATTTCTTCTTGAGCCACAATTTCTTCTGGAAGTTTTCAATCTGGGCCAGAAAGTCAATAATCTTGTGGGCGATCCCGCGGATAACCTTGATCTTGCTCAGGTACTGCTCCACCCTTGGCGCGGATTCGTGCTCGATGTCATCCAGGTGCATGATCTCGTTTTTAATGAAAAAGTCCAGTTCCCGGAGTAAGAAACCTCCCAGGTCCTTGTGAATAAAATAGTCGAAGGTATTCCGGGCGGTGTAATCGGTCAAATGCTTTTCCAGGAGGGTGCGCCTGGGGTTCTTTTCCGTGGCCCGGAGTTGAGCCAGTTCCGCCTGCCAGTCCACAAGACCGGGGGCGTGTAGGATTTTCTCCACCGCCCTGTCGTTCAATTCCTTCTGTTTGCGCCCTTTTGAATCCGAGCGATACTCAAAAGGAATAA
>QYQD01000165.1 GCA_007280345.1 Deltaproteobacteria bacterium
CAGTCTTCGTCACTTAATTCTTGTTTTCAAAGAGCAAATTGAAACTACTTGGGGCCAATTAAGAAAAACTCTGACCCCATTTGCATGCAACTATCAGTCTGGCCTCAAAATGGCTGCATGACTTTTTACGAGGTCATCAAATTTGATGAACTCGTAAAAATCCGAAGTTTAATCGTCTTGCTTTTGTTCAATTTGGCTGATCTTATTAACATAAGAGCTTATCCTGTCTCTATCTTCGGCTTTCAGGTCTATAAATTGTAATCCGGCCATTACTATCTTTTTATCTTCTTCCGTCCCCAGGCTTGACCATACCACCTGACAATCCGTTTCAATAGGAAGGCTTTCGCCCGGAAGATTGAAACATACCGCGCATCTTGTCCCCACAGACACCGGTTCATCAATTCTTACCAGTAACCCGCCGCCCCCTATGTTGACGGCATAAGCTTTAGTGAAATCCCGGCCGGATTTGAATTGAATGTCCAGGGGTTTTGCCGCCCGTTGATCCTGGCGGCCGGAGAATGCACTAATTTTAGCAGTCGTTTCGCGCAGGCGTTTTACTAAGGCCCTGAATACCATGCGCATATCCTGCGACAGTTTATTATACTCATGGTCCAGGAGATCACGGTCCACGATACCCAGAGAGACGTTCCCCCTGGCTATGGCCGAGGCGGAGCGTGGCGTTTTATCGACAAAACTCATTTCTCCAAAGATGTCACCTTCTTTCAGTGTCTCTACGATAACCTTTTGCCCCCGGCAATATTTTGAGATTTCAACCTGGCCGGATAAAATCACATAGATCCAATCCCCGTAACTTCCTTCTTTGAATATATAGTCTCCGTCTTTAAACTGCATTTCATTCACAATGGAAAGCATTGGCTTCTTTTGCTCCTTGAGGATTAAAGGCCAAAGCACGTATCCTTAGAGTAAAGGTTATCTAGCCCCATAAATGGAAAGATTTCCTTGTTGGAATGGTACGTTACTCATTTTACATAGGTATGTCAAGATGTTATCGGGCTTGTTCGTTTAAAATTGGAGATCCGGGCTTGATCCAGACTCAAAAACATACTATGTTGGCCTCAAATAGAGACATCAGACTAAACAGAACTGATAAGAGGGGCACTTGTCGGAAATGAAGAATTTGATTCGTGAAATCCAGATAAATGTTCCTTTTGTCCTGCTCAAGAACAAATACCTGTCGGTGGTATTAAAAAACCGTATCAATCCAGAGATCGGCATAGATAGTAGATCCCTTGATGAATTTTCTAGGAACCAATTTGCTAAGGTAGCCAAAATCTTACAGCAGGAAGACCTTTCTGTTACCCTGCACGCCCCTTTTATGGATATGGTGCCGGGTTCGCCTGATCTACTTATGCGAAAAGTGACTATAAAGCGGCTACGGCAGGCATTTGAATTACTGCCGGTATTTGAGCCGCTCAGTATAATCTGCCACACCGGCTTTAACAGCCAAAGCTATCAAAACCAGGTCGATTCCTGGCTGGAAAGGAGTGTTGAGTCCTGGTTGCCTTTGACAGAGCTGGCCCAGAGTGCGGGAACAAAGCTGATGCTGGAAAACGTTTATGAGGAAAATCCAGACCTTCACGTAGCGCTACTCTCAAGGCTTAATTCACCCTGCGCTGGCTTTTGCTTTGATATAGGTCATTGGCATGTGTTTAGCCGTACGGATATTGGCGAGTGGCTGGGAAAACTGCGGCCTTATCTAGGACAGCTTCACCTGCATGACAATTTAGGGGATACCGATTCCCATCTGGCCCTCGGGCGTGGCGATATAGATTTCAGCTCAGTTTTCTCCTGCCTGAAGAATTGCTCCCCCAGACCGATAATTACCCTTGAACCCCATCGTGAGGAAGATGTTTTTAAAAGTGTAGAGGCCCTTAGCACTTTGTGGCCCTGGCGGTAACGCCCCTTCAGGCGGCGAAGCAGGTCTATAAAGCCCTTGTAACACAGGATGCAATCTGGTAAATTACGCAAAATTCGAAACTTATTTCTAAGGGGCGATAGCGCGGGCCTGCTCTGCATAAAATGGCACTAAACAGGGTTGAAATTGATCTCTCGGCCGTAGGGCATAACTTCAGAGAGGCAAAACGGCTGGCCGAACCGGAAACGGCAGTTTTTCCGGTAGTAAAATCAGATGCCTATGGGCATGGTCTTATTCCGGTTGCACAGGCCCTTCAAGAGCAAGGCGCTGATGGCTTCTTCGTATCCATAATGGAGGAGGCCGTAACTTTAAGGCAAGCCGGCATCTGGACTCCTATTATCCTGCACCTGCCGGAATCAAAGCGGGATGCATTTGAGATTGTTGAGTTCAATATCTCTCCTGTGGTCTATGACTTTGGGCTTATAGATGCCCTTTCCAGAGAATCCCAAAATAGAGACAGGGTAGCAGGCATTTACATAAAAGTTGATACGGGTATGGGGCGTCTGGGTGTAAGTATAACTGATTTGCCGGCTATCCTTTCTTACGTTCGTGGGAAGGAAGGCATCAAGGTCTTAGGGCTTATGTCGCATCTATCCTGCGCGGATAATAGTAATGACCGGGGTTACACCTTGAGTCAGGTAGAACACTTTAATGAGGCTATTAATATCGGCAGGGATTTAGGGTTTGAGCTTTCCCAAAATCATATTGCCAATTCGGCAGGGCTGATGGCCTACCCGGCGGCGCGGATGAACCTGGTACGACCGGGTATCATGATCTATGGCGCATATCCCGGTAAGGACATGCAAGACGTAGCGGCGCTAAGACCGGCGATGACCTTTAAGAGTAAGGTGATCCAAGTTAAAAAAGTGCCGGCAGGCGCCTCGATTAGTTATGGCCGAAGGCACGTTACACCCGAGGCAAAGACTATTGCTGTAGTGCCGGTAGGCTATGATGCCGGATACAGCCGCTCTATTTCCAACCGGGGAGAGGTGCTGATACGTCGGAAACGGGCGCCCGTGCTCGGCACGGTGTGTATGTGTCTGACCATGATTGATGTGAGCCACATTAAAGGCGTAGCTGTAGATGATGAGGTGGTCATTTTTGGAAGACAGGGTGATCAGGTTATCTCTGTAGATGAGGTGGCGGACTGGGCCGGGACTATCAGCTATGACCTTCTCTGTGCCGTAGGCAGCCGTAATTCGCGCCTTACAGTCAATCCTTGACAACACAGCCGAACGGCTTATAAATTTAAAGACATTAATGGATTAGACCGGATGCGAAAAAAACTGCAACTAGTAGTTTTGAATAGTATAAAGGCCTTTTTTGACCGGCAGGGAATAGAATATAAAGACATTCCCGGCTTTCAGTTGGAAAGGCCCAAGACAGAGGCTCACGGCGATTATTCGTCGAATGTGGCCTTGGTAATGGCCGGTTCCCTCAAAAAGAACCCGCGTGATGTTGCCCAGGCGCTGTCTGAAGAGATAGGAAAAAACGCCGATTTTTTGTCGAAAGTAGAGGTGGCAGGCCCGGGGTTCATTAATTTTTTCGTAAAAGATAGCTGTTGGCGGGAGACATTAGCGGAGATTGACCGAGAGCGCAAGAATTATGGGCGATCTAAAATAGGCCAGGGACGAAAAGTACAGGTGGAATTTGTCAGCGCCAACCCTACCGGCCCTCTGCATATAGGACATGGACGGGGAGCAGCCGTGGGAGACAGCCTGGCCAATCTCCTGGATGCGGCCGGATTTCAGGTGGCAAGGGAATATTACATAAATGATATCGGCACCCAGATGGAGACCTTAGGGGCCTCCGTCTATCTGCGTTACCGGGAGCTTTTAGGGGAGAAGATTGAATTCCCAGCCAACCATTATCAGGGCGATTATATAAAGGATATCGCTCAGGCCATTATTGAGCGGGAAGGCCGGCGTTTTTTAAACGAATCTACGGAGCCGGCCATACCATATTTTACCCGGGAGGCACAGCAGGTTATTCTGGAGGGTATCAAGCGAGATCTTACGGATTTCAACGTCCTTCACGATCACTGGTTTAGTGAGAAGAGCCTTTTTGACACCGGCACGGTGGATAGGGCCATAGATATACTCAGAGAGAGAAGCTTTCTCTATGAAGCGGAGGGGGCGTTATGGTTTAAAGCCACGGCCTTCGGTGATGAAAAAGACCGGGTAGTGGTACGCGGGAAGGGGGCTACTACTTACTTTGCCTCAGATATTGCTTATCATCTCAATAAATTTGAGAGGGGTTTTGACCTCATAATCGATATATGGGGAGCTGATCACCACGGGTATGTCCCGCGGCTTAAAGCCGCGGTGGAGGCCCTCGGCCGGCCCAAGGAAAAGGTGCATATCATCCTGGTGCAGTTGGTAAATCTGATGCGCGGCGGCAGCCCGGTGGCTATGTCCACCCGCTCAGGTGAATTTGTTACGCTGCGGGAAGTCATAGATGAGGTGGGCAAGGACGCAGCCCGCTTTATATTCTTGACCCGGCGGTCGAATAGTCACCTGGATTTCGACCTTGACCTGGCCAAGAGCCAGAGTCAGGAAAACCCGGTTTATTATGTGCAATATGCCCATGCCCGCATATCCAGCGTTTTTGAGATGGCGGCAGAGAAAGGCATTGAGATATGGCCTGTAGCTAAAATGGATACGTCGCTTTTGACTGCCCCGGAAGAGCTTCGCTTACTGAAAATACTCTCTTTTTATCCTGAAGTAATCGAAGATAGCGCTACAACCTTTGAGCCGCACCGCATAGCCTTTTATCTGGGCGATCTGGCCGCTGCGTTGCATAATTTTTATAATAAACACCGCATCATAAGTGACGCGGGGCCGCTTATGCAGGCTCGATTGGCCATAATCCAGGGGGTACAGCAGGTATTGAAAAATGGTCTTAAGATACTGGGCGTCTCGGCGCCGGACAAGATGTGATGGGTAATGGGTTTCCAGTTGCGGGTTGCGGGTTACGGGTTGCGAGTTTTTTAACCCGAAACACGGAATCCGTAACTGGAAAGCTGAAAGCTAACCGCTGATCGCTGAAAGCTTATTTTCTCTGTGTGCCCCTGTGGTTAAAAGGGAGTAAACATGGCTTCTAAAGGAAAAAAAGACCGGCGTATATATCAATTTGAGATCAGCCGGGGTGGATTAGTAACCATAGGTATAGCTGCCTTTGGCGTTCTCCTCTGGATGTTTATCTTTGGCATATGGGTAGGTCAAGATTTATTTAGCAGTGTTAACAAAGAATTTGAGTCTATGACCGTGCCTTCTGCGACTCAAGATGGACAGCAACTTGAGGAACATAAACCCCTGCCGCCGGTTACCACTCAACAAGGAGAGGCCCTTTTAGAGCAGGGGCTAAGTCAGGATGGTCAACCTGTGCCGGGTTCTGAGGAGTCCGGCGCCCTTCAGGCAGAAGAGGGAACAGGTACTGGGAAAACAAAGCCATCTCCCAATCTTTTTTATACCTTACAGGTAGCCTCTCTTCGCGACGCAGCTAAGGCTGAGGGGCTAAGGGCCGTGTGGGAAAAGAAAGGGTATGAGGTCTTTATCGTCAAGGGTGAGATACCACGAGCCGGTGTATGGTACCGTGTACAGATTGGGCGGTTTAGCGCCGTAAGCGACGCCAATAGCGCTGCCGACCGTATAGCAGAGAAGGAACACACCAGGCTATTCATAACTACAGTTTCCATTCCGGTTCCTCCTGGCGAGGCTGCAGAGGTTACAAAGGAATAGCAGATGATCCGCAAGGCCCGCGTATCTGATGTTCCCAATATTCACCAGTTGCTTAGCGGATTTGCCAAACGGGGAGATCTCCTGGGCCGATCCTTAAGCGAACTGTATGATAATCTACGCGATTTTTACGTCTGTCAGGATGGTGCCGACGGAACAGTGGTGGGCGCCTGTGCCCTCCATATCTGCTGGGAAGACCTGGCCGAGATCAGATCTCTGGCCGTGGCTGAAGAATTTCAGCGTCGGAAAATAGGCACACAGTTGGTGGAGGCCTGTATCAGCGAGGCCATTACCCTCGGCATTTACAGGATATTTACGCTGACTAACCAACCGGATTTTTTTATACATCTTGGATTTATAAAGGTTGATAAGGCTACCCTGCCACAAAAGATCTGGAGCGATTGTATAAAATGTTACAAATTCCCTCAGTGTGATGAGGTGGCTTTGTTGCTACAGGTATGATGTGGCTTCGGGTTAGGTACATAGGTATATAAACATGATTGGAAATCTATTAGCCAAGGTATTTGGCACTAAAAATGAGCGGGAAATAGATCGACTGGGATCGATCCTCAGCTACATAAACAGTCTCGAGCCGTCCGTGCAGGCCTTGAGTGACGATGCGCTGCGGGGGAAGACGGCAGAGTTCAAAAACCGCCTGGCAAATGGGGAATCTCTCGACGATATCTTGCCGGAGGCCTTTGCCGTAGTTCGGGAAACTGCCAGGCGGGTCCTGGGACAGCGCCATTTTGACATGCAGATTATGGGTGGCATAGTCTTACACCAGGGTAAGATTGCCGAGATGAAAACGGGCGAAGGGAAAACCCTGGTAGCTACTTTACCGGTTTATCTCAACGCCCTTACCGGAAGGGGCGTTCACGTGGTGACCGTGAATGATTATCTGGCCAGGCGCGACGCCGAATGGATGGGTGGGATTTATAAGTTCCTGGGCCTTTCCGTTGGGGTAGTAGTGCACGGGCTGAACGATGCCGAACGTAAGCAGGCCTATTTTTCGGATATTACTTATGGCACTAACAATGAATTCGGGTTTGACTATCTCCGCGACAACATGAAGTTTAGTGTCGATGATTTTGTGCAGCGTGATTTTTACTACGCCCTGGTGGACGAAGTCGATAGTATCCTTATAGATGAGGCCCGTACGCCGCTTATCATTTCCGGACCGGCGGAAGAGTCCACAGAACTTTATTATCGTGTAGATAAGATTATTCCAAAATTCCGATCAGAACAAGACTACGTGGTGGAGGAAAAAACACGCACCGTGGCCCTGACTGAGGAGGGTGTGGCCAGGGCAGAAAAATTGCTCAAGACAGACAATCTCTATGATCCTAAAAACATAGAGACATTGCACCATGTGAACCAGGCCCTGCGGGCCCATACCCTTTTCAAGAAAGACGTTGATTATATAGTCAAAGATGGCGAAGTTATCATTGTGGATGAATTTACGGGCCGGCTCATGCCCGGTCGCCGCTACAGTGAAGGACTGCACCAGGCCTTAGAGGCCAAGGAAGAAGTTAAAATTGAAAGCGAGAACCAGACCCTGGCCTCTGTTACCTTCCAGAATTATTTCCGCATGTATGAGAAACTGGCCGGCATGACCGGTACGGCAGATACTGAAGCGGTGGAGTTTCAGAAGATCTATAATCTTGAGGTAGTCATTATTCCCACCAATATGTCTATGATCCGTACTGATTATCCGGATGCTATCTATAAGACAGAGAATGAAAAATTCAAGGCTGTCGCACGGGAAATAAAAGAACTTCATGCCAAGGGGCAGCCGGTGCTGGTGGGAACTATATCGATTGAGAAGTCAGAACGCTTGAGCAGCCTCTTACGCAAGGAAGGCATCAAGCATTCCGTGCTCAACGCCAAACACCACGAAAAGGAGGCGGAGATTGTGGCCCGGGCCGGGCAGCAAGGGGCCGTAACCCTCTCCACGAATATGGCCGGCCGGGGTACGGATATTGTCCTCGGCGATGGTGTGCCTGAGTTAGGCGGGTTGCATATTGTGGGCACCGAGAGACACGAGGCCAGGCGTATTGATAATCAGCTTCGCGGCCGGGCCGGACGTCAGGGCGACCAGGGTTCTTCGCGGTTTTATCTTTCTTTAGAAGATGACCTGTTGCGTATATTCGGTTCGGAACGTATCTCCTCTATCATGGACAAACTGGGTATGGAAGCGGATCAACCTATTGAGCACACCCTGGTTTCTAAAGCCATCGAAAATGCGCAAAAGAAAGTAGAGGCGCAGAATTTCGAGATCAGAAAACGCCTCCTGGAATATGACGACGTCATGAACCAGCAAAGGGAGGTTATATACAGGCAGAGACGCGAAATTTTGGGCAGCGATAACTTGCAGGAATATATCGGAGAAATGATAGAAGATATTGTTTCGGTTATAGTGGATGCCGTGGCGGACGAAAAGAGTCTGCCGGAAGAGTGGGATTTAAAAAAATTGGCGGATCGGTGTTACGGCCAGTTTTCGATCCACCTATCCTTTGCCCCCGAAGAAGTCCGTAAATTGAACCGGAACAGACTGGAAGAGCTGGCGCTGGCCAGAGCAAAAGAGGCGTATACAGCCAAGGAAAGAGAGTTCGGTCCGGAAACGCTTCGCTCTCTGGAGCGTTTTATTACCTTACAGACTGTAGATAGTCTCTGGAAAGATCACCTGCTCAACATGGATCACCTGAAAGAGGGAATCGGACTCCGTGGTTATGGACAGAAAGACCCGCTACAGGAATATAAAAGAGAAGGGTACGAGATGTTTATGGCCATGGTAGAACGCATAAAAGAAGGGACAGTTTCTACCCTCTTCCGTGTCCAGTTGGCCAGGGAGGCGGATTTAGAGACTTATCAGCGTCCTAAAAGGCAAGAGTTATTTTTAACCCGGGGTGACGAAGGTGAAGGAGAAAAAGAACCTGTACGGCGACAGGACGAAAAAATCGGGCGTAATCAACCCTGCCCGTGCGGCAGCGGCAAAAAATATAAAAAGTGCTGTGGAAGAAAATGACCTGCAGATAAAAGGTTTTTTATTTTCGGCTACCGAGGCCTCCATCAAAAAGCCGGGGCGTTTGGACGTAGGGCTTATTTATGCTGATAAGCCGGCCGTAGCTGCGGGCGTGTTTACCAGAAATCGCGTCAAGGCTGCACCGGTCATTATAAGCCGGGAGCGCCTGCGTCGGGGAGCGGCCCAGGCCATCCTTGTAAACAGCGGGAATGCTAATGCCTGTACCGGGGAGCAAGGGCTGGAGGATGCCCGGGAGTCAGCGCGGGTTCTGGCCAAACATTTGAAGATAAAAGAAGGCCTGGCGCTGGTGGCCTCGACCGGCGTTATTGGTCAGTTCCTGCCTATGGAGAGGATTAAAGAGGCCATTCCCCGCCTGACACAGTCCCTTGCACCGAATCGACTGTCTGAGGTCGGCCGGGCTATCCTGACCACAGATAAAGTAACTAAAATAGCCTTTCGCGAAGGGAATATCGATGGCCTTCCCGTCCGTATGGTGGCCATTGCTAAGGGAGCAGGAATGATTATGCCGCAGATGGCTACCATGCTCTGTTTTGTCATGACCGACGCTGCCATAAAGGCCGAGGCCCTGAGGGCATCTTTGAAACAGGCTGTCTCTCTTTCCTTTAATCGAATCACGGTAGATGGAGATATGAGCACTAACGATTCGGTGATAATCCTGGCCAGCGGCGAAGCTAATAATAAGCGCATAAATCTTGATGATTTTGCGGGCAGAAGCGTTTTTGAAAGGTTGCTGGGCGAGCTTCTTATGGACCTGGCCAAGATGATCGTACGGGATGGTGAAGGAGCCACAAAGCTGGTGGAAGTTCGTGTCACCGGCGCCGGCACTGTTGGCGAGGCCCGTAAAGCCGCTTACGCCGTGGCTAATTCCAGCCTGGTAAAGACAGCGCTGTTTGGGGAAGACGCTAACTGGGGGCGAATTATGGCCGCTCTGGGAAGGTCCGGTGTTCCCATCGATCCGGGACAGGTGAGCATTGTCATAAATACGTTCCCCCTGGTCAAAAACGGCCTGGGTTGCGGGAAGGCGGCAGAAATGGCGGCTACCGGGGCTATGCGTCAGGGAGAATTTATCCTGCACATAGACCTGGACAGAGGTTCTTCTGATTTTAACGTCTGGACATGCGACCTGTCAGCGGATTATGTACGTATAAATGCCTCATATCGTAGCTGATTAGTATATAACCCCTTTTTAAGAACTGTTTGATTTTAATTGCAAAGACGGCATTTTTGTGTTAGAAAGCAACGTTTTAAATACACACACCCTCTGATTAGCCTTGGTGTCCGCCCTGGGCGGGGTTAACGGTGAGATGCGGAGGGTGGTGGAACTAACCAAGGAACAGGAGGAATATTATGTCTTATGTTACCATGAAACAATTATTAGAAGCCGGGGTCCACTTTGGTCACCAGACCAGGCGGTGGAATCCCAAGATGAAACCTTACATTTTTGGCACTAGAAATGGCATTCATATTATTGACCTGCAAAAGACCGTGCAATTATTCAAGACTGCTTACGATTTTATTGTGCAGGCGACGACCGGGGGGAAACCTGTTTTATTTGTGGGGACGAAGAAACAGGCTCAAGAGTCTATTGTAGAGGAGGCCAGCCGCTGCGGTATGTTTTATGTGAACAATCGCTGGTTGGGCGGTACTCTAACTAATTTCCAGACTATCCGTAAAAGCATCGACCGCCTGAAGACTCTGGAAGCCATGAAAGAGGATGGAAGCATCCAGCGCTTTAAAAAGAAAGAAATCCTTCAAATGGAGAAGGATATCGTTAAATTAGAAAAATCACTGGGGGGCATCAAAGAAATGGGAAAATTGCCCGGGGCACTCTTTGTAGTTGATCCCAGGAAGGAGTATATTGCCATAAGCGAGGCCCGAAAGCTGGGTATCCCTGTTGTTGCTATAGTTGATACTAATTGTGATCCCGACGGGATTGATTACCGTATACCCGGAAATGATGATGCGATAAGGGCTATCAGGCTTCTCACCTCACGCATGGCCGATGCCTGCTTAGAGGGCAAGGGGCGTTTAGAGGAGGCCCTTCAGGCCGTAACTGATAAAACTGCGGCCGAGACCGAGACGGTGGCGTTGGAAGGGGATACTGGGCTACAAGAAGAAACATTCGCGGCCTCAGCAGAGGATGAGGGTTAATTTTGGGGACGTCTATTTGTTAAGGGGGTAAGTATAGTGGAAATTTCGGCAAATACTATAAGGGAATTACGCGATAAGACCAATGCGGGCATTATGGATTGTAAGTTAGCCCTTAAGGAATGCCAGGGAGATATGGAAAAGGCAATTACCTACCTTCGCAAAAAGGGATTGGCCGTGGCTGTTAAACGCGCGGGCCGGGCGATGACCGAAGGATCTGTTCAGGCTTATATCCATGCCGGCGGCAAGATAGGAGTGTTGGTAGAGGTCAACTGTGAAACAGATTTTGTGGCCAAGACAGACCAATTCCGGGAATTTGTTAAGAATATAGCCATGCATATCACTGCGGCCAATCCTCTTTATCTTCGCAGAGAGGATGTCCATGCCGCGGTAATAGAAAAAGAGAAGGAGATTTACCGCGCCCAGGCTGTTGAAACCGGAAAGCCGGAGAAGATCCTGGACAAGATAGTTGAAGGACGAATAGAGAAATATTATGGTGAAATCTGCCTCTTGGAGCAGAAATATGTCCGCGATCCCGACCTTACCATTCAGGACGTTTTAAATGAGTTAATAACCAAGACCGGAGAAAACGTATCTGTTCGGCGTTTTACGCGGTATCAGCTCGGTGAAAATGGTGAATAAGCCTGATGACCCCGCCTAAGTATAAACGAGTCTTGCTAAAATTAAGCGGTGAGGCCCTTTTGGGCGGTCAATCATTTGGCATAAGCCACGATGTCCTGACTTTTATCTCCGAAGAGATTAAAGAGATAATGAGCCTGGGCGTACAACTGGCGGTGGTCATTGGCGGCGGCAATATCTTTCGGGGCATAGCCGGCGCTTCCCAGGGTATGGATAGGGCTTCTGCCGACTATATGGGCATGTTGGCTACGGTGATAAATGCCTTAGCCCTGCAGGATGCCCTGGAAAAAAAAGGCGTCCAGACCCGGGTGCAGACCGCTATTGAGATGCGGGAAGTAGCCGAACCCTACATAAGGCGGCGCTCGATCCGGCATCTGGAAAAAGGGAGGGTGGTTATATTTGGAGCCGGCACCGGTAACCCCTATTTTACCACGGACACCACCGCCGCCCTCCGCGCCATGGAGATTCACGCCGATGTTATTCTTAAGGCCACACGAGTTGACGGGGTCTATGACCGGGACCCTCTTAAAGATAAAAAGGCCAGGATGTTTCGCAACTTGACCTACCTGGATGTATTGCAGAGAAAATTACGCGTTATGGATGCCACGGCTATTTCTTTAGCTATGGATCATCAAAAGCCCATAATAATCTTCAATATTCAAAAAAAGGGGAACATTAAGAAGGCTATCCTTGGAAAACCAGTCGGAACAACTGTGCAGGGCGCCGAACCATGAAGGACGAAGTCTTAAAAGATTTAAAGTCTAAAATGGAAAAGACCATCGAGGTCTTTAAACATGATCTGGCTAGGATGCGTACCGGAAGGGCATCTGTTTCCCTGTTTGACGGCATTAAGGTGGACTATTATGGCTCCATGTTGCCGCTTAACCAAGTGGCCTCTCTTACCGTGCCAGAACCCAGGCTTATTACTATTCAGCCTTGGGATACTAATGCCCTGGCCAATATTGAGCGGGCTATACTTAAATCAGAACTGGGGCTTACACCGGCAAATGACGGGAAAATTATACGGATAGCCATACCGCCTCTTACAGAAGAACGGCGGAAAGAGATCGTTAAATTAGTTAAAAAGATTACTGAGGAATATCGGGTTATCCTTCGGAATATACGCCGCGATGCCAATGAAGAACTTAAGGATTTAAAAAAAGAAAAGGTAATTTCAGAGGATGAATCCTTTGCTGTGCAGGAAGAGGTACAAAAGATAACAGATAATTATATTAAAAAGGCAGAGCAGCTTTACGCTGAAAAGGAGAAAGAGATATTGGCGTTTTAATAAATAGCCATTTAAGTGTATTTTCTCTCCCTGGAAATTATCCGGTCATTCCCTAGATTATCTCTCGATATAGAGGTCGCAGACTTTGCCTCATTCAGATAATCCGTTGTTAGATCCAAAAAAATTGCCCCGGCACTTAGCCATAATCATGGATGGAAATGGACGCTGGGCGAAATTGCGTTCTTTGCCCCGTATTGCCGGTCACCGCCAAGGTGTTGAATCTGTGCGCGAGGTAGTCCGGACTTGTCGGGAAATAGGGATTAAGTTTCTTACCTTATATGCCTTTTCTCAGGAAAACTGGCAACGCCCGCCGGGTGAAGTCAATGCCCTTATGGGTTTCCTTTCTGATTATTTAGAAAAAGAACTGGCGGAGATGCTCACCAATGGAATATCGCTAAGGGCTATCGGGGAGATAAAAAAGCTCCCCCGTCCTGTTTATGAGGTCTTGTTGCGTACGATTAAACAAACAGAATCTAATCAGGATATGGTGCTCACCCTGGCATTAAGTTACAGCGGACGTGATGAGATCGTGCGTGCCGTGCGGGAGATCGCCCGCAGGGTAAAACAGGGCATCTTACTGCCAGATGAAATAAGCGAAGAATATATAAGCCAGGCTTTGGATACCGCCACCGCCGGACTACCTGACCCGGACTTCCTTATAAGAACAAGCGGCGAATATCGCATAAGCAATTTTCTCCTCTGGCAAATGGCCTATACAGAAAATTATATCATCGACGTCTTATGGCCGGACTTCCGTAAGGAGGACCTTATAAGGTCCCTTCTGGATTACCAGGAAAGAGAGAGGCGTTTTGGCCTGACCAGTGAACAGGTTAAGGGTGGCTATGCAGCACCTTAAACGTATAATAACCGCTCTGATTGCTACGCCCCTTCTAATAGCCATTATATGGTATGGGCCCAGGTCTGTTTTTTTGTTGGTGATTCTGGCCACTGTGGCGATTAGCTTGCTGGAGTACTACGCCCTAGCCGGGAGAACCGATCTCTCCCTCCCGGTTTATTTCGGCATTTTGTTGGGCAGCCTCATCGTTCTTTCCAGTTATAATTTTTCCTTCCCCTACATCCTGGCAGCGCTTTTTTTAGTCACGGCCTTGAGTCTTGCATACTATTTGTTCAATTATGAGCCTCATCCCAAGGTCATTTATTCAATGGGCGTTTTCATTACCGGTCTGGTATATGTGGCTTTTTTTCTATCCCACCTGGTTCTTATAAGACATCTGGCCATGGGCCGTATCTGGATTTTATTTCTTTTGGCCGTAGTCTTTGCGGGTGATGCCGGCGCTTACTGCGTAGGTGTTCTTTTGGGACGTCATAAGCTTTATCCGCGTGTAAGTCCGGGAAAGACCATAGAAGGGGCTATCGGGGGGCTGGCGGCCAGTATCGGAGCGGCCTATCTCATGAGTATCTATTTTTTCCCCTGGATCACCGTGAGACAGGTTATTTTTCTGGCCCTTTCCCTGGGTATTACCGCTCAAATTGGAGACCTTGTGGAGTCCATGTTTAAACGTTCTGCCCAGGTGAAAGATTCGGGCAAGCTCTTTCCAGGGCATGGGGGGATGCTGGATCGCATAGATGGGGTTATCCTGGCCGCGCCCGTCCTGTTTTATGAGCTGGTGTTTTTCATTCGGCCCTAACTTGCGGTAAAGGTAATGACACATTGAAAAGACTATCTATACTGGGTTCTACCGGCTCTATTGGGCGCAACGTGTTGGAGGTGGTGGCGCGTTCTCCGGAACGTTTCCAGGTAGCCGGCCTTTCCGCCGGTAAAAACATCGGATTGTTGATAGAACAGATTGAACGATTTAGGCCGCGCCTGGTCTCTGTCCGGGATGAGAGACTGGCTGTGGAGTTAAAGGCCCGGATACCAGCGGGGCTGGGCGTGGAGGTTGCTTCCGGTATAAACGGGTGTAGAGAGGTGGCTACGCTGCCGGAAGTTGATATGGTTGTCTCGGCTATGGTGGGTGCAGCCGGTCTCGTGCCCACTTATGAGGCCATCTGTGCGGGGAAGAATATTGCCCTGGCCAATAAAGAAGTCCTGGTTACCGCCGGTTCGCTGATTATGAAAGCAGCCAGGGATAAGGGCGTCTCCATTAACCCTGTTGATAGTGAGCATGGCGCCATTTTCCAGTCCCTGTTAGGACACCGTAAAGAAGATGTCAGGAGGATCGTACTTACAGCCTCAGGCGGACCGTTCTTACATTATTCTTATGAGATGTTGCATAACATAACTCCGGCTGAGGCCTTAAAACATCCCAACTGGCAAATGGGCAGGAAGATAACGATTGACTCTGCCTCCTTAATGAACAAGGGACTGGAGGTCATAGAGGCCAAGTGGCTTTTTGATCTCTCCGTCGAGCAGATAGCCGTGCAAATACACCCACAGAGTATAGTGCATTCTATGGTGGAGTATATAGATGGTTCTATAATTGCCCAACTGGGCATACCGGACATGCGTATTCCGATTGCCTATGCCCTTTCCGCCCCGGAGCGGATCGATATGGGGCTTCCCCGGCTGGATCTTCCGTCAGTAAATAACCTGACTTTTTTAGAACCGGATATGGACAAATTCCCATGCCTGCGGCTGGCGTATGCGGCTTGTAAGCAGGGAGGTACCCTGCCCGTTGTCCTTAATGCGGCCAATGAGGTAGCGGTAGATGCCTTTCTCGAAGGCGGTATAAGATTTACCGATATTGCCAGGATTGTGGAAGGTACGATGTATGGTTCGGAAGCTTCAGTTGTTAATTCGCTGGAAGACGTTATGGCGGCGGATCATTTGGCCAGAATCCGGGCCGAGGAAGAGGTTAAAACTATTCACCGCAGAGAGCATAGGTTATAATGTAGGAGCAGCGGCTCACACGCCTGCAATGGCAAGAGGAACCCTGTTAGGCTGCAGGGAATTATGAACTTAGCGCCCTTCGGGCGGACTTTTTGACAGGATTAACGGGATTTACATGATTTCTTTAGTTTTCTCATATCCTGATTATCCTGTATATCTTGTCAAAAAAAGGGAATTCCTATACTATTAAATTTTCTGTGTACATCTGTGGTTAGGCTTTGAAATACCGTGTGTAGGGAAAGAGGATAGATGACGACTGTTTTTACTGTGATAATAGTCCTGGGCGTATTGATCCTGGTGCATGAACTGGGACATTTCTTACTGGCCAAAGTCTTTAAGGTAAGGGTAGAAAAATTTTCTTTGGGTTTTGGCCCCAGGATATGGGGCAAGGTGGTTGGTGAAACGGAATATCGTATATCAGCCGTGCCCCTCGGTGGTTATGTCAAACTTTTTGGTGAAAACCCGGGGGAAACCATTGAAGCTGATGAAGAGACCAGGTCTTTTATTCATAAAAAATTGTGGCAACGGGGTCTTATTGTAGCGGCGGGGCCTTTTTCTAATCTTATTTTTGCCTTTTTCATATTTTTTGTCACTTTCATGATCTTTGGGCAACCTACACTACCGACGACTATAGGTGGCGTGCAAGACGGGCTGCCGGCGCAAGAGGCCGGCCTTAAGCCCGGCGATCGGATCACTCACATCAATGGCCGCCCCGTAAAAGAGTGGGATGAACTTGCCGGGATGGTACGTAAGGGCGGTAAGCAGCCGCTGGATATTTACGCGGTACGCGACGGCAAGACCTTCAGAGTCCAGATAACGCCGGTTATAACGGCGCATCGCAACATATTTGGTGAGGAAGTTACGGTTCCGGTGATCGGGATAGCGGCTTCTGATGACATTATTATGGACAGAATGAATCCCGTCGAAGCTTTTGTAGCCGGAATCGACCGGACTGGAAAAATTGTCTATATAACGTATGTAAGTGTTATAAAGCTGGTACAACGGATTGTGCCCATATCCACCCTGGGGGGACCTATTCTTATTGCTCAATTAGCCGGTGAGCAGGCACAGGCAGGGATGGCTCCTCTTCTCTTCTTTGTGGCCTTATTGAGCATCAATCTGGGTGTTCTAAACTTATTGCCTATACCTGTCCTGGATGGTGGACATCTTCTTTTTCTGGGTATTGAGCTGATCCTGGGGCGTCCGGTTAGCCTCAAAAAAAGAGAGATTGCCCAGCAAGTCGGGCTGGTTATTCTTATTTCCCTTATGGCCGTGGTCTTTTACAATGATATCCTTCGCCTCCTGGTAAAAGGGTGAATAGAGCAGGTAATATTTGAAGATTCTGGCTGTCGATACGGCTGCTCATACCGGTAGCGTAGCCCTCACGGATAACGAAGTAGTACTGGCTGAATACAGCCTCTTCAGTAAAGAGACGCATAGCCGGCGTTTATTGCAGGCGGTAGATTATCTTTTGGCCCAAACCGGATTAGCCTTGAACGATATTGATGGTCTGGCCGTGACTATAGGGCCGGGCAGTTTTACAGGCATACGGATCGGTCTGGCTACTTTCAAGGGATTGGCCCTGGCCACCGGGAAACCGGTCGTGGGCATATCAACCCTGGATGCGCTGGCCGCAAACTTTCCCGTGGCCGACCGTCCTGTGTTTCCGGTTATTGATGCCCGAAAGGGAGAGGTTTTTACGGCTGCCTATTATCCAAATGAGGAGGGCCGGCTGATAAAGACCTCGCCTGAGTCAGCCCTTTCGCCGCAGGCCCTTGTCGCGCGGATAGAAGGGCGGGTGATACTGGTTGGAGATGGCGCCTGGTCTTACGGCGAGTTCTTTGAAAAGGAGCTTGGTGACAAGGCATTCTTTGCTCCCGGCCCCCTTTCTTTTATCCGGGCTTCTAATGTGGCTTTCCTGGCGGCAGAGAAGCTTAAAGCCGGAGAGCCGGCCGATATTGTTGCCATGGTTCCCGCATATATCCGGCCTTCCGAGGCCGAGCTAAAATGGGCTGGAAAAGACAAGGGTAGATTCTGATCGGCTTTCAAGCCATAAACAAATGTATTTAACCCCGTGATAATTAGTTGACAAATCAGTTGGTTATTTCTTATAGTGGACAAAGTCTGACGCGCGAGGGATGGTAATAAGGTATGGAAGAAAAAGACAAGGCATTGATGGCCCTTTGGATAGATAAAGATGAAGAGCTTAAGAGGGCGGTAAAAGAACATCAATCTCTGGAGAGAAAACTGGAGGAGTTTAAACAGAGGCACTATCTAACTACAGAAGAAACCATAGAGAAGAAGCGTATTCAGAAGCTGAAACTAGCCGAGAAGGATAAAATAATGGCCATATTGGCCAAGTATCGGTAGGTGATTCCTATGAAACTGACAGGCGCACAGATTTTGATCGAATGTTTAAAAAAGGAAGGCGTGGATCTGATCTTTGGATTTCCGGGCGGGGCGGTAATAGACATCTATGACGAACTCATGAAGTCTCCCATCCGCCACGTACTGGTAAGGCATGAGCAGGCTGCGGTACATGCCGCTGATGCCTATGCCCGTGTAACCGGCAAAGTGGGTGTCGTTCTCGTCACCTCCGGGCCGGGAGCTACAAACACGGTTACCGGCATTGCGTCAGCTTATGGGGATTCCATACCCGTGGTGATTATGACCGGCCAGGTGCCTACCAAGCTCATTGGCAATGACGCCTTTCAGGAGGTAGATATCGTCGGCATTACCCGGCCCTGTACCAAACACAATTATCTGGTGAAGAGTGTTAAGGATGTGGCCCAGACCGTGAAAGAGGCTTTTTACCTGGCCAGATCAGGACGGCCCGGCCCGGTATTAATGGATTTGCCAAAGGACGTAATGGTTGATAGGACTGAATTTAAGTATCCGGAAACAATCAAGATGCGTACCTATAATCCAACCTATGAGGCGCATGTGGGCCAGATAGAAAAGGCCGGCAAGTTAATCGTTCAATCCAGGCGCCCTGTGCTTTACGCCGGCGGCGGGATCATAGCCTCCAATGCGGCAGCCGAATTGACCGGGCTGGCCACCCTTATGCAGATACCAACTACCGCTACCTTGATGGGTTTGGGCGGGTTCCCGGGCACGCATCCGCTGTGGATGGGAATGCTGGGAATGCACGGCACCTATTGTTCGAATATGGCCGTGGCGAATTCTGACCTCCTAATTGCGGTAGGGGCTCGATTCGATGACCGGGTTACCGGTAGACTGGATGCCTTTGCTCCCCATGCCAAGATTATTCATATTGATATTGATCCCACCTCCATCAGCAAAAATGTCCGGGTGGATGTGCCGATAGTGGCTGACTGCAAAAACGCCCTTGGAAAGCTCGTCACTTTCCTTAAAGGGGAAAAGGGGATAAACTGGAAAGAAAAACATGAAGAGTGGCTGGCCCAGGTGCGCGATTGGGATAAGAAGCACCCTCTTTCTTACAAAGAGGAAAAGGGGGTAATAAAGCCGCAATATGTAGTAGAAAAACTTTATGAACTCACGAAGGGCAAGGCGATCATTACCACAGAAGTCGGTCAAAATCAGATGTGGGCCGCGCAATTTTATAAGTTTGCCGAGCCGCGTTCACTTATGACCTCGGGTGGCCTGGGAGCTATGGGATATGGGTTCCCGGCCGCCATTGGGGCTCAATTAGCTGCGCCGGATCGGATAGTGATAGACATAGCCGGGGATGGTAGTATTCAGATGAACATCCAGGAGATGGCCACGGCCATGGAGCAGCGGCTGCCGGTAAAAATTGCTATCCTAAATAATCAGTATTTGGGTATGGTACGCCAATGGCAAGAACTATTTTATGGAAAACGGTATGCAGCCACCTCACTGGCTACTGCACCTGATTTCGTTAAATTGGCTGAGGCATATGGCGCGGTGGGGCTCCGGGCCACGAAACCTGAAGAGGTAGTGCCGGTTATTAAAAAGGCCCTGAAGACCCCGAATCTTGTGATTATGGAGTTTGTCATTGCGCAGGAAGAAAAGGTTTATCCCATGGTGCCGGCCGGTAAGGCAACTACCGAAATGCTCTTGGTTTAATAGTACAGGAATTCCCAATTTTGGACGCAGATGAACGCAGATTATCAAGATGTTAAATATAGAAAATATTTTCTGCGGATATCCGCGAAAATCTGCGTCCTAGTTAAAGAACGGGAGATTGCTCATGAAACATACATTTTCAGTTCTGGTTGAAAATAAGCCCGGCGTTCTTTCGCGAGTGGCAGGGCTCTTTAGCGGCCGTGGTTTTAATATTGAGAGCCTTTGTGTAGCTGAAACCCTGGACCCGGGGTTATCACTTATGACTTTAGTGACCCGGGGTGACGAACAAATTATTGAGCAGATCAACAAGCAGTTGAATAAATTGATCAATGTGCTCAAGGTAGTGGACGTAAGTGAAGGGGATTTTGTAGAACGGGAGATGGTTCTGGTTAAAGTTAAGGCAGAAGGGAATACTCGTGCCGAGGTTCTGCGCATGGCGGATATCTTCCGGGGCAAGATTGTAGATGTCAGCCCGAGGGAATATACTGTTGAACTCACCGGTGACGAAAATAAGATAAAGGCGGTACTGGAATTGTTAAGACCGCTGGGGATAAAAGAGGTGGCCCGTACCGGAACCATTGCCATGCCACGCAGCAAAAAGACGCCGTAGTTATAGTGAACGTCATTAGTCAATTGTCATTTGTCACTGGTAAAAGAGAGTAATCTTCCACAGTTAACCAATGACCGATGACTAATGACCAGTGACATTGCTTATAGATAAGGAGGAAGTTGGATGCGGATTTATTATGACAAAGATGCGGACCTGAAAAAACTTAAAAACAAAAAAATAGCCGTAATCGGCTATGGCAGCCAGGGGCACGCCCAGGCCCAGAACCTGCGCGATAGCGGGCTTAACGTTATAGTGGGGCAAAGGCCGGATTCGGCCAATTACGATCTGGCGGTAAGCCATGGATTTAAACCGGTTAGCGCTTCCGAAGCCAGTAAAGAGGCGGATGTTATTCAAATACTAACCCAGGACCACATCCAGGCCATGCTTTACGAAAAGGACGTCCTGCCCCACCTTAAAAAGGGAAAAACCCTGGTTTTTTCTCATGGGTTTAATATCCACTACGGGCAGATTACGCCTTTCAGGGATATTGATGTGGTTATGGTGGCGCCTAAGGGCCCGGGACATCTTGTCCGCTCGGAGTATGAAAAAGGGGCTGGTGTTCCTGCTTTGGTGGCTATTCATCAGGACGTCAGCGGCAAGGCCATGGAAACAGCCCTGGGTTACGCCAGGGGTATCGGCGCCACGCGGGCCGGAGTTATCGAGACCACCTTTAAAGAAGAGACAGAGACCGATCTTTTTGGGGAGCAGGTGGTCCTCTGTGGCGGGGTAACAGAGCTGGTCAAAGCCGGATTTGAGACCCTGGTAGAGGCCGGCTACCAGCCGGAGATTGCCTATTTTGAGTGTCTGCACGAGTTGAAATTAATCGTTGATCTTTTCTATCAGGGGGGTATCCGCTACATGCGCTATTCGGTCAGTGACACTGCCGAATACGGTGACTTGACCCGCGGCAAAAGAATCGTTACCGATGAGACGCGGCGGGAAATGAAGCGCATCCTTGAGGAGATACAAAACGGCTCCTTTGCCCGGGAATGGATACTGGAGAACAAGGCCAACCGGCCGGTATTCAATGCCTTGCGGCGCAGGGAGGCAGAACATCCGATAGAAGAAGTCGGCGAACGCTTGCGGGCCATGATGAGCTGGCTGCAGGAAAAGAAGAAAAAATAGGCATTAGCTGATGTTGCAGCCTAGAATACCTGTGGCCAAAGAAGGTTACCCGTTCATTTTTATCGCCGCCCTTACGGCGCTGCTGGCAGCGCTATTAAATTGGGTTATCATCTCGGTATTTTTTTGGGCGGCAGGCATTTTTATCTTGTATTTTTTCCGGGATCCGGAGCGGGTGGTCCCGGACGATCCGCGCGCCGTGGTCTCTCCGGCAGACGGCAAGGTCATACTGATTGAAAAAGTGACCGATGAACGTTTCTTACATGGGCAGGTTTTGAAGATCAGTATTTTTATGAATATCTTCAACGTCCATGTCAATCGCATACCGTATGACGGCGTGGTAAAGGAGATACGGTATCAGGCCGGGCAATTTCTGGCCGCTGATCAGGAACGAGCCAGTTTTGAGAATGAAAATAA
>QYQD01000211.1 GCA_007280345.1 Deltaproteobacteria bacterium
ATATAATACAGGCGCCGGCTTGTCAAGTAATATGCCGGCTTTCAGAACCACGACTGAAATTTGGGTGGGCTTCAGTCAGGCTATCAGCGCTTCCAACCACACCAGGCCGGAAGGCCACTTTCATCCCGAAGCTTCAGAACTTCTTCTTCTTTTTTAACTTCAGCCGCAATGATGGCCGGTTTCCCTTTAAAGGTAATTCTGGAGCCTGTAACTTCAACCTTATCTTTTGGCTCAATCTTTACGTCCTGATTTTCTATATACCACCCCGGCCCCAGATGGACAGAAACGGTCTCTTTGTCTGTTTTTACCATTAGATGTACGCCATAAGACATACCCTTCATCGGTGTGATTTTATCCACGCTGACCACCTCTCCGCTGGTGGTCTCCACCGTTTTGGGGTCGTACATGTGGCCATACCTACCTTCTGTTGCCCAGCCGCCGCTACCCTTCCACCGCATACCGCGCTGGGCAAAGGTCTCCGTTGTAACTAAAAGGCTGACGACCGAAAGTATTACTAATAAGGTTACCACCCGTCTCATCTTTATTCTCCTTTCTTCTCTTTTTTATAACTGTTCCAAGCCCACCCAATCATCAATGCCTGGCCTTTCGAAAATTGCTTACCATCGAGCCTCTTGCAAAACTGTTTGTCATCCCCGAATGATTCTATCGGGGATATGGTTTTTCAAACAGTTAGAACCAGATTCCCGCTCAGAATCGTTGCGGGAATGACAGAATTGGGGTTTTTGCAAGAGCCTCTATCTAATCATTTCATCACAAATGCATATCCCTGTAAAGTAAAAGTTTTTAATGATATTTTCTTAATTTTTTATTGACCTTTGTCTCAGATTTTGTTCATAGTTCGACAGCGACGCAAACCATAAACTTTAGAGGTTATAGTAGATGCTGCCCGGTCAGAATAAAATATCAAACAAAGATTTGGATCCCGGGGTCAAGAAGCTATACTTGAACCTTCCCCTTCCCAGTTTAAAGGATAATACCGGGGATATTGACCGGCTGCGGCGAGCGCTGCAAGCCGGGCAGGGTCTTAAGTCCGTCCGGATACCCTACGGCCTGATAGGGTTTTCTTCTCGTGTCATGAGAGAGGCTTCTTTCCAGGTGACGGCCACGGTGGTCAGAGAAGGAGAAGAATGGGAGCTTCTGGATATCAGCCCTGGTGACACTACAAAGGAGTTTTTCGGCCTGGCCCTGGATCTGGGGACAACCCGGATGGTGGGCACGCTGGTGGACTTGAGGACAGGAGAGGTCCTTTCCGAACACTCCATGGACAACCCCCAGATTCGATATGGAGCCGACATTCTTACCCGCATCCATTATGCCCACGACCCGAACGGCCTCAAGGAGTTGACCGCAGCGGTGCGGGAAGGGATCGGCAAAATGGTTGCCCAACTGGCCGCTAAAGCAGGGGTGCAGACCGGGAGTATCTATTCTATGACTGTGGCCGGGAACACGGCTATGACCCACTTTTTTATGGGTTTGGACCCGAGTTCTATTCCCCGGGAACCTTATATTCCCCTGGTGAACCGCCCTGATCCGGTGCCGGCCGGAGAACTGGAGATCCCCATTCATCCTCAGGCCCGGGTTTTCATCTTTCCTAACGTGGGAAGCTATTTTGGCGGCGACCTCATCGCCGGTCTCCTGGCTTCAGGTCTGGCCCGCCGGAACGAGGTCTCTATCCTGGTGGATGTGGGCACCAATGCCGAGGTGGTTCTGGGAAATAGCGACTGGCTCATGGCCTGCGCCGGTGCGGCCGGTCCGGCTCTCGAAGGAGGGGTGGCTCAAATGGGCATGACTGCCGGCGACGGGGCCATCGACCGGGTAAGTTTGGACCGTAACACCTTAAGACCCGTCTACTCGGTGATTGGCAGGGTAGCTCCCTTGGGGATATGTGGATCCGGGCTCATTGACCTGGCGGCTGAGCTCTTCTCTGTGGGACTATTGGATCGGCGGGGAAAGCTTGTCCCGGAGAGAGACCCTTCCCGCTTCAAGGAGACCACATCCGGACTGGCCTACATCCTGGTTCCGGGCCAGGAGACGGGCAGAGGGGAGGATATGGTTTTAACTCAGATAGACGTGGATATTTTTTTACGCTCTAAGGCCGCCATGTATACCATACTGACCACCATTATTGATTCCGTGGGCCTCCGCTTCCAGGATCTGGCCCATTTCTACGTAGCTGGAACCTTCGGGAACTACATCGCTCCAGTAAAGGCCATTACCCTGGGGATGCTTCCAGATTTGCCCCTCGAACGGTATGTCCCTTTAGGGAATAGCTCTCTGACCGGGGCCTTACAGGTCCTCTGCAATTTCTCACTGCGGGAGGAGGCCTGGTGTCTTTGCGACCGTATTACCTATATCGAGATGAACGTAAATACTGAATTCATGCAGAGATTCAGCGCCGCCTGCTTCCTCCCCCATACCGACCGCAGCCTATTCCCCTCAGTTTCTGTCCCTTGATATTCCTTAATCAGGGTTTTCTTTGCCTGGAGCTAATGACATAGGAAGATGTGACCCTATATTTCTCACCTACACAGAAACTTTCCTCTCTGTTATTTGTTACGTATGACACCCCATTGTGACCAAACCTCGTCTTGGATGTGATACCTATTTTCTATTGGACCGGTCAAAAAATCTTCAAACTCTTTCCGTGCCCAATCGAGGATAAGCTTCTTGTGTTCAGGCTCTTCCGGCGGGAACTTGAATAATCCTATCCAGGCGGGTCCCATATGAGGGTGTAAAATTGCATGACAGAGGTCGCATAGAGTTACCAAATTTTTCAATTTATCACATCCACCTTTAGCACGGGGAACAATATGGTGGACCTCCAACCTACCGTAAGGAACTGGCAAAACCTCACCACAGATCTGGCATTGATCTTTGTCTCTAATTCTTGCTCGTTTCTTTTGAGTTTTTAGGCTTGCCATTTCATAACCCTCTCAGTGAACGCCCGGTAAGTCGTCGATTTCTTTGAGTGCTTCTTGATATCATCCACAACCTCATCGGTTCAATTACACGCTGCTGTTTCGCCTATCGATTGCGGACATACGAAGTGCGAGGCGAAGCCGAGCATTTGGGCGGGGCGTAGCGCAGCCGTATGTCCGATGTTAGGCGATGCGAAATTAATCGAGAGAAACGAAATTACCTGAAATGTATGGTTCATAATCAATATTTATCACCTCGAAATTCGTGTTTCCTCCATTCATTGTAACCTTTTCTATCTGCTTTGATCTATTTCGGTTGTAAAAATATAACAATACATTTTTCGGCTCCTTACCTTTCTCACAGTGTTCATGTAACTTGCTCAATACAAATTCTAAATTTCGGGCAAGTATACTTTTGTCTGGGGCAATCTTTCTGCTAGGAAATTTGCTCATAAAACCATTTTGTAGAGCGTTGCTGAATTCGCCCCAATTACGATATTGTTGAGCGCTCCAATTAATAAAATACCACGAAAAGATTTCATGTCGCAATATTTGTATGTTACTGAGTTCAATTTTTACTTCTTGGTTTTGTGAAAGATTGTCCCACTTGCTTTCAATCAAATAGACATTTTTTGAAGATGCGAGAATCGAATCGAATTCTCCGAATTCTGCACTTCCTTTTCCTCCACTTCGACCGAAACTAGGGCGAAAGAATACCAGACAATCTGATGTGGTGGTTTGGTCATTCAACTTATTGAGAATTTCAGATCTGTGTTTTTCTAATGCCCAGAGGGTAAGAGCATCTTCTCCATATCCAAGTATTTCATTCATTTCCTATTCCTCCAATTTCGTTTCGCCTATCGGTCCCGCTGTTTGTGAAGACCGAAGGATTTGGGCTAATGCAATAAGCCACAAACAGCGTGTTAGCCGAAGCGTTGGATATCTCATCATTTCAAGATTTCTATTTGGCTCGGATCATTTAAAATGATCTCCGGTTTTCCCTTGTATTCTTTGATATTACCGGACACACGAACTTTCTTTCCATAGTAGTAATTTTCTGGATTCGCTGGGAAGCGGGAAAAGGCTGACGCAAAGATAACCGCCGTAAAGTAACGCTTGTAATCCGGGTGGAAGTTAAGGAAGCACGCCTTTCCTGAATTATGTGTGGCGACAATTGTACCTTCTACGGTTGCATACTCCCCGTAGTGCTTTGCAGCATCCTGCCAGGAAATCACCTGGGTGCCTGCTGGTTGTCGAGATTCAGGAAAGGACGTGTCTACCTGTCCGCTCGTCGGCATCTGTGAAGGCAAATCAGCGCGCCGCTGGTCAACGAACCAGACTTTAGCCAGGTACATCACCAAAACCACCGCTGCCACCGTGACCCCAAGCCTAACAAGAAACTTTTTAAGATCAGGACGGTGATTCGTCATTATAATTTTCCCTCCGAATATTACTTACCTCTTTTCCTTCGTTAAAAAATCAATGTTCTCCTTCTGTTCAAAAGGATATTGTTGGACAAGTTCCTCCAGAATTTCATCTAATCTTTTGCGTCCTTCCATACTAAGTGATTCATATCTCTTTACAAGGTTAGCAATCCTGCCATCCCGGAGTGATAGGTGCCATAAACCGTATTGACGTTCACGCGCTTCGCGTTCCGAGGCGATAAATTCAGCTTGTCGGCGAAAGGGGACCCGGGTATAAGCATACGCGTAACCTCGGCGGATTATCTCGGCGTTCGCAAGTCTGTCTCCCACAAAAACATAGGCAAGAAGTCTTCCATATTGGTCTCGAATATTATTGGGTTCGTATTCCAAAGTACACTCGAATCCCTCCGCAAACCGCTTCAAAAATTCCGCCGCCTCTTCTCCAAACCTCTGCACGGGGATTTCCGGGTGATGGGTCTCTGGGGCATCCACCCCGATTAGGCGAACCGTCTCACCATTATCAAGTACTATTGTGTCGCCATCGAGAACACGAGTCACGCGATACGGACCTCTTGGAGGCAAAGACTGAACTACTATAGATGACGATTTTACCTCAGCCTTTACGGATATGGATGGAGCACTTTTCGAAGCTATATCAGGTTGTATTTCCCTATCTACCTGTCTATGGAGTATAAACATTCCCAAAATAACAGTTGCCGTAATTATCACGACTAATATTAAGAATCGATCACGTAAAAATCGCATCATCATACTCCAAAAAGGTTTTGTCCAACGTTTCGGCTAACGTTGTGGCTTTGCGAAACAAACAGGCTACTGTCGAGGAATCCAAATTGAGGCATGTTTGTTTGCCGAAGGCCCTCTGCGCAAAGCTATTGTTATCTGACGGCGCGAGCATCGTTCTAAGATATTCGTCATTTGTGGTCACCCATTAAATTTGTCACAGAGTAGTTAAAAAATGAAGCCCATTGATAAATAAGAATATTTTGAAGAATCGGCGAAATGAGGAGGTTAACAGAGGGAAGAATCATCGCTATGCATGTTGCAATGGATAGCCATATGCTAATTTTATGACCATTTGCATTTTTTAATTTCAAAAAGTCATTTGCATCGTTTGCTAATCCTTTTATAGATACAAACACCCAATAAAAACTAAACAGTGGAATAAAGAGAAAACCCACAGCTCTGCCTGGAGTTGTTCTTGCGGTTGAATCTTGAAGAATCGACCAGCATCTGTATAGAACTTTAAAGAAATATATTTCAGAACATACTATGCTAATGATCCCGGTCCAAAAAATTGTAACAAGCAGAACCTCAAAAGTTTGCATAAAAGCAACAGTTTCTTGTTGTCCCAGAATTGGTGGCCCGTATATAACAGGCATAGACAATAAAACTAAACTTATACCTCCCCATAAAAGTACTGTTTGAATATTGGGGTTTATTTTCTTATGCCGAGACATGCGGTTCTCCCTTCATTTGCTACGCTCGCGCTGAGCAGATAACGGGCTGGCGGGTTGGCGATATGCCCCGAAGGGGTATTTCAGCGAAGCCGCTAAACCGTGAGACAGGCGGCGTCGCGAGCGACTCTCCTACCTTTTCGAAGCCCGTCACGGTTGGTTGGAGAGGCTGAGCTGCCGCCAAACCGCCAGCCCGATAGGCAGGACCGGCAGGGCTTAATCTCTGACCCTCTCTTTTAGGTCACCCCAAAACAGATTTCTTCAGATCGAAGAAAAAATATCTATTTTTGTCCAACCTTTTATATTTTGCCAGAAAATCTAATGTCAAAAAAGGCTCTGTGAGGTCATCCAAAGGAATAACAAAGACATCTTCAGGATCTTCAGGATTTTTCCCTACACCTATCACAATAAAAACTGGTATATTTTTTTCCTCTGCATAGCGCTTATAGTTGCATATTTGTTCCTTTCTAGCCCATTGAATACCATTTTTGAAATAACCGCTTCTCCACTTACACTCAACTGCAAATATTTTTTGGGTGTCTCTTAAGCTGAATTCAACCTCTATATCTGGATATTTCGTAGATTCAGCATATATTCCATTGGCAAACTTATCGCCTCTCCACTCTTTAACTTTGCAAAATCTTGAGTTAATTTTATGCAAAACATATTTTTCAAATCTTAGGCCCTTTTCTTCAGATGAATCTTCGGGAATCTCGTACTTGTGTGAAGGCGCACTTGTAGAGGAAGCCTCAGTTATAGCTTGAATGCTTACTCCGCATTCTGCGCAGAACTTCCAATCAGACGGCATTTCATAAGCACAGCTAGTGCTTAATTGCATTAATAATAGTTATATGATAAAATCTTGGGCAAAAACAAAGAGGAGGTCTTATGCCCAAGAAACCACCGATTCCAAAATGTTCCGAAAAAGACAGAAAGCCGCTGGATGAATGGGCTCGTAGCCG
>QYQD01000191.1 GCA_007280345.1 Deltaproteobacteria bacterium
AGCAGTTCACCAAAAACGAAAAACCAAAAACGAAAAACGGCAGTAGTCTTGGCCAGCGGCGGGCTGGACAGTTGCGTGGCCGCGGCGGTGGCCCGCCGGGATTATGATCTGGCCCTGTTTCATGCCAATTACGGCCAGCGCACCCTCATGCGGGAGTTGGAGTCCTTCCGGGCCCAGGCGGCGTTTTACCAGGTGGTTTTCACCCTGGAGGTGGATCTCAACTACCTGGGGGAGATCGGCGGCTCCAGCCTGACGGATTTCGACCGGGCCGTGCCCACTGACGAGGTGGAACCGCCGGGCATCCCCTCCACCTATGTGCCCTTCCGCAACACCAACCTGTTGGCCGCGGCGGTGGCCTGGGCCGAAGTCCTGGGGGCCGAGGCCGTGTTCATCGGCGCCAACGTCCTCGACAACCCCGGCTACCCCGACTGCCGGCCTGAATATTTCGAGGCCTTCAACCGCCTCATTGAGTTGGGCACCCGGCCCGAAACGCACCTTTCCATCCACACCCCCCTGATCCACCTGGACAAGGGTGGGATCGTGCGCCTGGGGCTTAAGCTGGGCGCGCCCTTCGAACTCACCTGGTCGTGCTACCAAGACGAGTTCCGGGCCTGCGGCCGGTGCTCCTCCTGCCGCCTGCGCCGCAAGGGCTTCGCGGCCGCGGGCGTCCCCGACCCCATCCCCTATCAGCCATAAGAAAAGGCTCAGTCGGGAGAATGGGGTGCAATGGTCAGAACTCGACGCAGCAAACGCAGCGCTACTTCTTTTTTTCGGGGCACGCTCCATCGCTGTTTGGCCGACAGGGGGCCAACCTAACTCCCAGCCGTGGGCCAAACTCCGGTCGCCCTAAGGGCTCCCTCCGTTTGGCCCACGACCTCCCCGGCCACCTCCTTCCCTTCTTCCATTTCACGTCCTCCTTGAACACAAACTTTATTATCTAACCCAATTCCGTGTCCAAGGTAACTGGGTGCAGCTCGTGTCCCTAAAATTTTTATTAACATTAAATTAGATTTCAGTATTTTGAAATTATGGACCAATGTTTGTAAAGACTCATTTAACCTACCCATTATAAGGTTTAGATGGTCGGTGGTGGAGGTCAAGGCGGTAACCATCCCTGTCCCGGGAAAAATGGCTAACTGCACAATTCGTAAAATTTATCAGCTGGTGCTTGCCATAACAGGCACACCAAACAATTGGAGGGACAACTAAAATGGAAAGGATCAGGAACTTTTGGGTAGATGAGTCTGGGGCTACCGCGGTGGAATACGGCATCATCATCGCCTTGATTGCCGGGGCGATCATCCTTGCCCTCACCGCCTTGGGGACCAATTTGACTGGACTTTTCACTAGAATGTCCACCGAGGTGGCAAAATAAAGCTTCAGGGAGATCCATGGATGGATCTTCACACCTGGAAACTTGCTGGCTGATAGGGGCTACCGACAGGTTTTCATGACGGCCTTGAACCAGACCGCCATAGGTATGTCCCTGACCTTAAGGGGCAGTGGTTGGGCACTCCCCAGGACCCCGAGATTGCGCGGGAGTGAAGGTTGGATATCGGGGTAATTATCTTTATAAGCATAAGTGCTTGTTTCTCTTCGGCAAATCATCACTCGCAAAGCCGTCCTTGGCCATAGTTTATGCTCTAATGGTTGGGGGGCAGGACTCTGTTTGCCCGGATTCCCGGGAACCTTTAATATCGCCATTGGCTCCTGGTTTTTCCGGCCCCTCTTGTTTAACTGCCCCTGCCAGGGGGAGGTTGAGGATTTGATTTCCCCAAAGCTGACCGATGTCATTGCCGGAGTGGGAGTCCAAGCTTGCCTGATTCCGCCCCTGATGGCGGCACCGTCCTTTACGGCATTAGAGCTGTGGTTGGTTTCCTCCTGCCAGTGCCGTATATCATGTTTATAGTGATCAATGGCAAGATTACCCCGACTAATCTGATTTCGGCCTTCATGCTGGGCGGATTAGGCTATTTTGCCCCCCAGTTCATTTTGGAAAAGATCGTGAAACGTCGGCAGGAACGCATCGACCGAGCCTTGCCGGACGTCCTTGACCTTTTCACCATCTGCCTGGAAGCCGGCCTGGGGCTGCAAGCCACCATCAATCGGGTGGCCGATGAAATTCGGGTGGTGTGTCATGATTTCTATCTCGAATTGCAGCTTACCGCCGGAGAAATGCGGGCCGGCATCGTCCGGGATCAGGCCATGAGGAACCTGGCCCAGCGCACCGGCGTCCAGAGTGTCCGGTCACTGGCCACCTTAATTATTCAATCGGATAAATTGGGCACCAGCATCGCCCAGGCGCTGCGGGTCCATTCCGACACCAGCCGGGTGCATCGCGGCTTAAAAGCGGAAGAAAAGGCGGGGCAGATGCCGGTCAAGATAATGATTCCCCTGATATTATTCATCTTTCCAGCCATCTTTGTGGTTGCCGTGGGCCCGGGCGCTATCCAAATAACCAGGAACCTTTTACCCAGAATGGCGGGCCATTAGGTGTTAATCTGGCAGAGGTGAGCCTATGCGCTTTACCCTCAGTTGGCGTCGCGCCTCTTTAGGGAAAGGCAGGCGGCCGGGAGCCGAATGGCGAGAACTGCGGCCGTCCTGGCGCCGGGACGAGACCGGGGCGGTGGCCGTGATCACCGCCTTATGTCTCACGGTGTTCGTGGCGCTGTTGGCCCTGGTGCTGGACATCGGGCATCTTGTGGCCGTGCGGGGCGAACTCCAGAACGCCGCGGATGCCGGCGCCCTGGCGGGCGCCAGAGCTCTGGTCCCTATAATACCGCTTTCTCACCGCAGCCGGACTGGGTTTCCGGCCAGACTGGGGCTGAGCAAACGGTTGCGGCTAACCGGGCCGACGGCCATCAACTGATCGAAAGTCAGGTTCAGTCTGGATACTGGAGTCTCACCACCAGGACCTTACAATCAACCACCATTGTTCCTGGCGCCAGGGACGTCCCAGCCATAATGGTGACCATTACCAAGACCGCCGGGCAAAATAGCGGACCGGTACAGATGGCTTTTGCCCAGATTATGGGCATACCCTCTTTAGATCTGACCGTCAAGGCCCTGGCCTTCATTGGGTCCCCCGTCGGTATTCCCGCCGGAGGCGTCTTTCCCATGGCCGTCCCCCAGGCCCTGGTAGACCGGTATTGGTACCGAGACCCTCCGACTCCATTCTATATCGGTTCCGCCTATCATAATCCCGTGGGAGGCCAGTGGACCTCATTACTGGTGGACTCCAATAACGTTCCCACCATCAGAGACTTGATCGATCACGGCAATCCCAGCCCCCTCAAAATCGGGGACAACATCTGGATACAACCGGGAACTAAGACCACGCTTTTCGTCGATGCGCAATCCAAAATCGGCCAGACCGTCTTGCTGCCCGTAGTGACTACCGACTTTGATACTCACAGCTACACGCCCATCTTAGGATTCTGTTTCCTTCACAATTTTTAACTCAGTGGGGGGCAGCGGTAAGTACATCTACGGCCAGTTTGTGAGAGACCGCGGCATTGATAATGGGACCCCCGGCAGCCCCTACAACGGCACTTTTATTCCCCCCAAGCTGGGCTTTTGAGATTTTGACCGAGAACACCATCCAAATAAAACTGATGAGCAAGTAATTGCCGTCGCCGGTAGCGGTGTGCAAGTGGGCGCTGGGGGTGGCCAGCAGAGAATTTCCCCTTATAGCGATTGCCAAAAATTTTTTCCGCTATGGCACATGCTCCAAGAACCTAAATCCCCCCTACCCCCCCTTTTCCAAAGGGGGGAACCTAACGAAATTCCTTTGAAAAAGGGGGATTTAGGGGGATTTAAGAACCATCAATGGGAAGGGACTTTTGATAAACGCTATAAATCAGTTGGTGCCGTTATCCTCATGTTCCATCGAGGTTAATGCCATCCGGGTGACAACCCGCCAGGACGAAAACCTTAACCAACCGGTTATCACGTGGGTTGCCCGGGTTTTCGCCAATGACACGGTTGATGTGACCAGCCGGCCTTCGGCTTGCATTATCAGGCAATTCTAAGCGGTGGGGAGACAGGAAAAATAATTGTCGTTGATCACCTGGCTTCCATATCGCCAGAGGAGGTACTCTCCTTTTTAACCAGTCTCAACGACGAGTGTAAGCAGCTAACCAAGCATACTCGTTACGCCTATCTCAAGGCCCTCTTCAACTTCATCCGCAATAATCTGGACGCTCAGCCCCAAAATCCCTGTGACACCCCGATGCTGAAGAAACTCTTTCGGCCTGGGAAGCTGGTGCATTGGCAGGTCCAGGAAAAGGAGACCATCGACGAGGTCATCTTCAGGACCACCAAAGTAAGAAGCCGCCTCATGCTGGAACTCATGGCCCGGGGTGGCATGCGGGTAGGCGAGGTTCTCAAGCTTACTGGCGGGGATGTGGAGGACCAAAAACTCGTAATCAGGAACCCAAAAAGTGGCAAGGAGACGGAGATCGTCAGCAAGGTCATTCTGAGGCACGCCAACCTCTCCACCACCCAAAGGTATCTCGGGAAGGCCAGCGATGTGGAAGCGGTGCGGTGGATCGAGAATTTATACGGCTGATGGCCGGCAATCAGGGCGAGGTCGAGAAAGACCTCGCCCAGCTCAAAAGTGTTGAGATTTTTCGGATATGGGAAGTTTTTGGCTGCTTGATAAGTTCCTAATCAGAGCAGATAACAACGATAACTTGGCCAGACAACCTCTCCGTCAAGATTTAACATGTTATGCTCTCTTTCCAAGATTTCACTCTCCGCTATCACTTGCTTATTAGATTCTCCCCAACACAAACGCCTGAAAGGCCTTTCTTAACTCTGGTACAAGCAAGCCAGGCGGATATGGGTAACCGGCTCTCAGCCCGGTGGTTGATGGATAAGCCCCCGCCGTTTAGAAAAAAATGTTTTGGGGGCCTCTGTTCACGAGTTTACCCCCGAAAAGGTTTATCTTTTTGCAGCCAATTTGTCTTGTGGAAGGCATGACAGCACAAAAATCAGCTAAAAAAGTATTTTTTACAGATTTTTTCATATCACCCTCTTTGAGCAGATTTTTCGTGGGTCGGCGGCCTACGAATCCCAGGTCAGCACCGTCCGTTAATGATCCGCCAGTGGGGAAACGGAGGCCACACGAATATACCACCTCCGGGCATGGTTAGAAACCCTGGCCCCACCATTAGTAAATTGCTCTTGCTTTAAAGAGAGCCAATCAAGAAGAGAACGTATCTTGCCACTGTACGTAATAAAAAGATGATTGACGGGAGATAGTATCCCAGGTCACCATCTACCTGTTTTTTCTGAGGAAAAGGAGGTAGAGATGACCGTTGAGCATGTTGTTCAAGCGAAAACCCATCACCGCCGGCCAATCAACCCATCTGAGAGTCCGGATCAAGAGCCCGGAGCGTTAACCCCCAGGCTAAAGAATCCCCTGATTGATAAGTGTTTAAAGCAGCTGGTTAAGAAGGGGCTGTTTGGGCGGCCGTACGTCAAGGACTATCTGTACGACCAGAAGCGGCGCAATTGCCGGCCCAACACCATCCGCAGCAACTCTGGGACGCTGCCTGCGCCAGGTGGTGAGATGGGAGGAATAAAGTCCTTCCCGGCTCAGGAGGGCGCCGATCTGCCCGGAATCGGTTAAGGCGTCAACTTCTTTGAGGATACGCAGTTTATACTCGGCGGTGAACCGTCGCCGCAGGGGTTTTGCCAAGACCTCGGGGTTGGGCAAGGAGATGGCTGTCGCTTTCCGCCCTTCATGGTTGCTGCTGCCGGCAGGGGTCCCTCCACTCCGGTCAGTCTCGATACGCCCGCCTGACCTCCGTTCCGTGCCTCCTGCCGGCCCTTCCCGGGAGAACTCATGCATTTTTGTTTGTCTGGCTTCTCCCATATTCGTCTCTCCCCGCCCTACACTAATTTACTCTAGGGGGGTGTCCCAGCTATACTGACACACAGGGCGATACCTGACGCGCCTGGCCGGTTTCCTGGTCTTACCCCTCTTGTTGTCAGCTTGGTGGGTAAATTGGGCCCTGGCAAATATCCAACCCGACGTGGGGGTCCAGGATTTGGTGGAGGACATGGGCATGGAGGCAGAAAAGCCCGAGACCTACCTGGGCTCAGCCGCCCGGCACCTGTCGCAGGGAGAAGTGGCTGCCGCGCTGGCCACCATCGCCCAAGGCCTGGCGCGCCATCACCACCCGGGGGGAGCAGGGTTCCCTGGTCCAGACTGACCGGGGCCTCAGCGAGATTCCGGTGGTGCCGGCCAGCCGGGTCCTGGACCCCACCGGGGCCGGAGACGCCTACCGGGCCGGTCTTCTCAAGGGTCTGGCCCTGGGTCTGGACTGAACGGAGGCCGCGCGCATGGGCGCGGTGCTGGCCAGTTTTTGCGTGGAACAGCAGGGTACCCAGGAGCACCGACTGGAAGTCCCGGAGTTCTGGGGGCGCTATACCGAGCATTTCGGGGCGGCGCCGGAGGCGGCCTTGAGACCGTGAAGCCCCGCGGGTGGCGGCCGGTGTCGCCAACTGCGAACTCGTCCCCAAACTCCGCGCGAACTCGTTCCCAAGTTGCACTTGGGAACGCCCCTTTACCGCCCAAGCTCTGCTTGGGCACCAATCTGATCACTACTATGCAGCGAAATGTAGGGTGTGCACCTCCCCTTACCCCAATTTGCAGAACTTGACCTACACAACTGCGTTCGGGCCAAGGTTTACCAGGCGGCCCCGGATGATCCGCCCCGTCCGATTCCCGTGGGGTTAAGCCAGGCCCAGCCTGCGGCCCCTTTGTGACCTTTCCGGGGCTGGGGTTCTGGCCAGGCTGCGCCCCGTTACTCCTCCAGGCCGGGATAGCTTGTGGCATGCCTCAAGTGGTTCTGAAAATTCTCCCGGTAGGCCCGGGTGAGGTCAGGCAGGTCATCCAGGATCAGGAGGTTCTCGGCGTTCTTGTTTTCAGCCGCCGCGGTGAAATTGAAGGAGCCGGTAATTACCACCCGGTTGTCGATAATCATGATTTTATTGTGGGCGATGGCGTGCTTGTCGTCGATGAACACGGGGATTCCCATGTTCTTCAAAAACGTGGCCGCGGAATATTTCTGGCTCCGGTTGGACTTGTCCAAAACCGCGCTGATCCTGACGCCTCGCT
>QYQD01000017.1 GCA_007280345.1 Deltaproteobacteria bacterium
CATTCGGGGATGACTTTATCTTAAGTGAACAGTATTGCTTTTAGGTGGCGTGTCTTATCGTTCGGCCTTCGACCATAAAGATGACCTCTTCAGCAATATTGGTAGCCAGGTCAGCTATGCGCTCCAGATTAAGGGCAATGATGAGGAGGTGAACCCCTTGAGTAATTGTTGATGGATCATTCATCATATGCTCTAGTATATCACAGACCACCTTTAAATAGAGTTTATCTACGACATCATCCCGTTCGCGAACAGACCCCGCCAGACCTGTATCCTGGTCAACAAAGGCATTGAGCGCCTCCCGTAACATGGACTCGGCCTGGCTGGCCATGCGATTTATACCGAGAGGTCTGATGATGAAAGGCTCCTCAGCCATGAGGATAACACGTTCGGCAATATTAACCGCCTGGTCGCCGGCACGTTCCAGGTTGATATTAATTCGCATGGCCACGGTTATAAATCGCAGGTCTATGGCCATGGGCTGCTGCAGGGCCAGGAGCTTCAGGCACTGATGATCTATCTCATTCTCCATTTTATCTATCTCGTCATCTTTGTCATGAACGCAGTGGGCCAGGTATATGTCCCGCTTGCTAAATGCAGTCCAGGTGTCTCTCAAGGCCTCTTCAACCAGGGAAGACATCTCCAGGAGTTTCATCTTCAAACTGGCTAGTTCTTGGTGGAATGTGGTTGGCATAGTCTCTCTCCGTCATCAGCCAAATCGGCCCGTGATATAATCCTCGGTCTGTTTGAGTTTTGGTCTGGTAAATATCGTCTCCGTATCATCAACCTCGATGATCCGCCCCAGGTAAAAAAACGCAGTAATATCTGATACCCGCGCTGCCTGTTGCATATTATGGGTGACGATAACTATAGTATATTTTTCTTTGAGCTGGTGAATTAATTCTTCAATACGCTGGGTGGCAATCGGATCCAGGGCCGATGCCGGCTCATCCATAAGCAGGACTTCCGGTTCAACTGCCAGGGCCCGGGCGATGCAAAGACGCTGCTGCTGCCCGCCGGAAAGACCCATAGCGGATTCCTGGAGCCGGTCCTTGACCTCATCCCAAATGGCAGCATCGATAAGGGCCTTTTCCACAATCTCAGCCAGTTTATCCTTATCCTTTAAGCCGCCAATACGCAGGCCATAAGCCACGTTGTCAAAAATAGATTTTGGAAATGGATTGGACTTTTGAAAAACCATGCCGACCCGCCGCCGGATATCCACGACATCTACAGAACGATCATATATATCGTGTCCATCGATAAAGACCTTGCCTTCTATGCGCGTGCCGACAATAGTCTCATTCATTCGGTTCAGGCAACGCAAAAAGGTGCTCTTTCCGCACCCCGAAGGCCCGATAAAGGCCGTGACATTATGGGGCGATATTTTGATATTTATATCATGAAGGGCCTGACTCGCGCCGTAAAAAAAGTTAAGTCCTTCCGTCCATATCTTGGCTTCTTCCGCCATAAGATTTTCTTAACCTCGTTTCTTTCGAAAATGATACCGGATAATTACCGCGACCAGATTAAGGCCGACTACAAGCGCGATCAAAACAAGGGCCGTGCCGTAGGCCAGGGGCATTACCTTTCCCACGTCATGGTGCTGGGTGACCAGGACATACAGGTGGTAAGGCAGGGCCATGAACTGGCTGAAGGGGCTGTCCGGCAGGAACGGGAGAAAAAAGGCCGCGCCGGTAAAAAGTATGGGCGCGGTCTCACCCGCGGCCCTGGCCAGACCCAGAATCGTCCCGGTAAGCATCCCGGGTACGGCATAGGGCAAGACATTGGTGCGGATGGCCTGCCACTTGGTAGCCCCCAGGGCCAGTGCCCCGTCGCGATATGATTTAGGCACGGTTTTAAGCGCCTCTTCGCTGGCCGTAATAGTCCAGGGAAGCGTAAGAAGCCCGAGCGTAAGCCCCGCCGACAGCACGGAGGCGCCAAGATGAAGCGTGCGCACAAAGATAGCCACACCGAATAGCCCATAGACAATGGAGGGAACGCCGGAGAGATTGCGAATGGAAAGACGTATGACACGGGTAAGCGGACCATGCGGGGCATACTCGTTAAGATAAATGGCGGCAAACATGCCCAGCGGAACCGCAAACAAGACTGTAATCACGGTAACATAGACCGTACCGACTATCGCCGGGAATATGCCGCCCTCGGTCATCCCCATGCGGGGTTCGGCCGTCAGAAATTCCCAGGAGATGGCGCCGATACCTTTATAAAAAATATCAAACAGGATGAATCCCAGAATAAGAACCACAAGAACGCTGCCCAGGCGGAACAAATTAAAGCCAAGCGTCTCCACCGTATCTTTCTTCATTACTGCTCCACCTCCTGGTACTTCTGGAGGATAATATCAGAAACGAGATTAACCAGAAAAGTCATCACAAACAAGACAAAGCCGATAACAAAAAGGGCGTGATAGTGGGCCGAACCAAACGGGACCTCGCCGAGTTCGATGGCAATTGTGGCCGTCATGGTGCGCACGGCGTCCAGAAACGAGTGGGGCATGGCCTGAGCGTTGCCCGTGGCCATAAGGACGGTCATGGTCTCCCCGATCGCCCTCCCCATCCCCAGCATAATAGAGGCAATAATGCCCGAGAGGGCAGACGGGATAGTGACGCGTACCAACGTCTGCCAGCGGCTCGCCCCTAATGCTAAGGAGGCATCCTTGTGGGTCTTTGGAACAGCCGCAATGGCATCCTCAGAAAGGCTGATAATAGTCGGCAGACTCATAATGGCCAGGAGGATACATCCGTTTAAGGCATTCAAGCCATTGGGCATGCCAAAGGCCCTGGCAATAAGTGGATTGACAACCACTATCCCTAAAAAGCCTAATACCACGGATGGGATTCCGGCCAGTATCTCGATAATCGGCTTGAGAACCTCCCTGACGCGGGGCGAAGCTATCTCAGCCAGGTAAGCTGCGCAGGCCAGACCAACCGGTACCGCGATCAAAAGGGCGCCAAAGGTGACCATGAGCGTACTAACCATTATGGCCCCCAGGCCATATGTAGCTTTTACATAAGAGGTGGGATTCCAGGTAGATTGTAAAAAATCAGAAAAATGGATCTCTTTGAAGGCCGGTAGGCCTTCGCTAAAAAGGAGTGAAAATATACCCGCTAAGATGATAATGGAAACCATACCGTTAAAAAAGAAAAAAGAGGCTATCAGCCTTTCTTTAGCCTTTCGCCATCTGAACCTCCCTGGCTTAAAGTCCCCCCTCATCCCCCTTTTGTTAAAGGGGGGCAGGGGGGATTTATTTGCCTTAGAAACCATACCGGGCATTATACCTTTTATATTCAGCAGCAACCGGGAAAAATCCCTCTTTTGAGATTATATTTTGCCCCTCCGGGCTGAGTTCAAACCTGACAAATCCATCTACTTTTCCCTTGTTTGCCTTGTCGAAGTACTGATAGAGGGGACGTACAATCGGATAAGCGCCGCTTTCTATATTTTTAGCATCAGTAGGACTCAGGGCCTTGCTATTCTTATCTTTAGCCACATTCAGGACCTTGAGGCCCGGTGTTACCTTGCCTTTATCATCCACCACATAGCCAACACCTACATAGCCAATGCCGCCTTTATCGCGCTTTACGGCCTCAACGATCTGGGCGTTACCGTTCATTTGATTCATAGTCTGGGCATAATCCCCGCGGACTACAGTTTCCCGGAAGAAAATAAATGTCCCTGAATTGGGCTGACGGCCGTAAAGGGTTACAGGGAGGTTCGGCCCACCCACTTGACTCCAATTCTTGATCTCTCCCCGATAGACCTGACCAATTTGATCGAGTGTCAGTGTCTTAACCTTATTGGCCGGGTTGACTATTACTGACAGGCCATCTATAGCAAAGACAATACCTATGGGGTCAACACCATTTGCCTTTGCCTGCTGCAGCTCTTGTGCTTTCATGGCCCGCGATGAGTTGGCCAGGTCAGTGGTACGATTAATGATAGCCGCAATCCCCACACCGGAGCCTCCGCCCGTAACAGCAATGGCTGCGCCCTTATATCTTTGCATATAAACTTCGGCCATCCGTTGTACCGCATTAACCTCTGTATCCGAGCCCTTGATCTGGATAAGACCGGCCGCCAGGGAAAGAGAAGATGTTAAGATTAGTAAGATTACCAGAGTAAACGCCGGCAAGCCAACCATAGACATAATTATTCTATTCTTTAGCCTCATACGTATCCCCCTAAGATTTGTGTTAAATTTAAATATATCAATGTGACAATAGCGTGACAACCTGGTTAAGCTTGTTTGGCATATTGCAAAGGGGGGCTGGGGGTTCATCGTTCGAGAGGGCTCATGCAAGTATGAAAATTTGTTTCAACTTTGTGTTCCTGCCCTTAAATTTCTTTGTTGAGTATGCCGATAATAAAAAATAAACCGAAAAATTGAGGGGAGAGCTATGCAATCGGGCAACATTACAGATTATGTTAAGGTAAAAAAGATTCGCGATGGTGTGGATGCGATCGATACCCTGCCCACTATTCCGGTTACTCTTGAGAAGATTTTTTCTATCCTGGAGGATGAGAATAAGTCGGCGCGGGACCTGGAAAATATTATTAAATATGACCAGTCACTGAGCGCCAAGATCATCAGTGTAGCCAATTCGGCCTTTTATGGTCTGCGTATGCAGGTCACCACAATCAGCCGGGCGGTAGTAGCCATCGGATTTACCGAAGTTAAGAATCTGGCTATGAGTGTGGCCTTAATGAATTTTTTTAAGACCAAAACAAAGTTTCCGGGGTTTAGCGTGGATGGATTCTGGTTACATTCCATTGGAGTGGGCATTGTATCGCGCATGATTGCGCGGATTAGCGCTAATATTGACGCCGAGTCTTTATTTACCTGCGGCATTGTGCATGATATAGGCAGAGTAGCGCTTTGTGCCTATTTCCCGGAGGACTTTAAGGCCATACTGGATATCAAAAACCAGGAAAATTGCTCTATGCTGGAAGCTGAAGAAAGGTATGGCCTTAAGCATACCCTTGTGGGGCGATGGTTGGCGGAAAAGTGGCAGTTTCCGGAGGCTTTTATCCAGACTATTTCTTGCCATCACCATCCGTATGAACAAAAGAGCTTCCTCCCGGCTGCCGGTATAGTGCAACTGGCGGATATTCTGGTGCACCGAACAGGCATAGGAGAGGAATCTGATGACAGCCAGACGTGGCCCGCTTCGTTGCTTAAGGATCTGGAGTTAACCGAGGATTATGTTTCAGGCGTAGAAGAAGGACTCTACTCCCTCAAAGATGTAATAAAAGAGACCTGGGGGTCGCTTATTTCCATATAACTTTGTCCCCCCTCTCTCCCACCACCCTCCTTTCAAATAGACCCATTCCGACAAGGAGGCTCTTTTTCTCTTGACGGATTTCGGCCCTGGCAGCTATATTCCCTTTCATGACAGGTGATCAATCCAGGCCCTCTTTTGAAAAGCAGATCGAAGCCCTTACCGAGATCGGTAAAGCCATTACCTCTGATCGATACATAGAGGACATCTTGCGCCTGATTGTTACGGTAACCGCTGAAGCTATGCACTCCAAGGTCTGTTCCCTCTGGCTCCTTGATGAAAAGGACAAGACATTAAGACTGCGCGCCACCCAGAGTATTAGCCGGGAATACTTGAAAGAGCGCAGCCTGAAACTTGGCGAAGGGATTGTCGGGAAAGTAGCGGCAACCAATACGCCACGCTCCGTCTATAACGTCCAGGAAGAAGAGGATTTTAAAGAGAAAGAACTGGCCAGAAGCGAAAATCTGGTATCTATGCTGAGTGTCCCCATGGCCGTCAAAGGCCGCGTTATCGGGGTTGTCAACTGTTATACGCCTTATCCCCATCATTTTTCCGAGATCGACAAGAAGGTCTTGATCACCGTAGCTAATGAAGCGGCTATTGCCATTGAAAATACTGAATTGATGGTCCAAACCAGGGTGATTCAGGAGGAGCTGGAGGCCAGAAAACTTATCGAAAGGGCTAAAGACATATTGATAAAAAAGCGGGGCATATCCGGTGAAGAGGCTTACCGCTGGATACAGAGACGGAGCATGAATACCCGGAAGACCATGCGGGAGATCGCCGAGGCCATCTTTCTGGCTGAAGAGGCCTAAAGAAGTATCCTTTGCGATGGCCCCGTGCGTAACATGTTTACAATTTTGTCGAATAATATGACTAGTTCTTACAAAAATGTAAATAATATATGCGCGCCAACCAGCCCGATTATTTTTTTAATACCTTGAATTTGCTAGTTATTTTGTCAGCGCCTTGTTGTGGCATTATCCTTGCTAAATAGCCCATAACAAATTTTGATTATTAAAAATAAGGAGGATTAGTAATGCCCTGTGAAAAATGTCAAACGGCAGAAGATGTCTTGCGCATCGTGAAGGACAAAGATGTCAGCTTTATTCAGATCTGGTTTACTGACGTGCTTGGAATACTCAAGAGCTTTGCTATTGCACCATCGGAGCTCGAAGCGGCCTTGACGGAGGGAATGGGTTTTGACGGCTCGTCCATCGAGGGTTTTGCCCGCATCGAAGAAAGTGACATGATCGCCAAACCGGATCCTACCACCTTCGAGTTTATCCCCTGGAGGCCGCAGGATAGGCCTACGGCCCGGATGTTCTGCGACATACTGGAGCCGGCGGACGGCAGTCCCTATGCCGGCGACCCCAGGTATGCCCTCAAGCGGGCACTCAAGCAGGCCGCAGACAAAGGTTATACCCTTTATGCCGGCCCCGAGCTGGAGTTCTTCTACTTCGAATCCAACAAAGAGCCGAAGATAATCGATCAAGGCGGGTATTTCGACGCACCCCCGCTTGACATAGGAAATGATCTCCGCCGGGCAACCATATTTACATTGCAGAAGATGGGTATCCAGGTGGAATACAGCCACCATGAGGTGGCCCCAAGTCAGCATGAGATCGATCTTCGTTACGATGAAGGCCTGCGTATGGCCGATAAGACCATGACTTACCGGATTGCGGTGAAAGAAACGGCCCGTTCTATGGGTTACTACGCTACTTTTATGCCAAAGCCTATCTTTGGTATGAACGGCAGCGGGATGCATTGCCATCAGTCCCTTTTCAAGGGATCCAAGAATGCCTTCCACGATGCCAACGACCAATACCACCTATCCGATGTGGCCAAGCATTATATCGCAGGGCTGCTCAAACACGCGCGGGAGATTATTGCTGTAACCAATCAATGGGTTAATTCTTATAAGCGGTTGGTGCCTGGTTATGAGGCCCCGGTTTATATTGCCTGGGCTCGCCGCAATCGTTCCACCATGGTGCGTGTGCCCATGTACAAACCCGGCAAGGAGCAAGCCACAAGAATTGAGTTTCGCGCCCCTGATCCGGGCTGTAACCCGTACCTGGCCTTTACAGTGATGCTGGCGGCCGGCCTTGAAGGTATAGAAAAAAAGTATCCTCTGGCTGATCCGGTAGAAGAGGATGTTTATCATATGACACCGGCCAGAAGGGCTGAATTGGGCATTCAGTCCCTGCCCGACAATCTCTTCGAGGCTATCCGGGAGATGGAAAAGAGTGAGTTAATGCGCAGGGCCTTGGGAGACCATATCTTTAACAAATTTATAGAAAATAAAAAGATCGAATGGGATATGTATCGCACCCATGTAAGTCAGTATGAAATAGACAGGTACTTGCCGATACTCTAACCCTCTATAAAAAAGGGCGGCCGTTTAGGCCGCCCTTTTTTATTCTTTTTCGCCTTCAGGTATTTCAAGCTGCTTCAGCCTGTTTTCAAAAAGTGCGCTTTTTTCATTTAATTCTTCCGAAAGGGTTTCCAGTTCGTCAAAAAGCCTGTCTATTGATGTTTGGGAGGCGTAAATAGCCCGTGAAAGTTCAACAATTTTCTTGCCGGTATTTCCTTCCGATGCCTTCTGCATGGCTTCCGTGTATTCAGTAAGCTCTTTTTCGAGGGCTTCGATTTTGTTTTCTATTTTTGCAATTCTTTGCTCGATCGGTTTTAATGTCTTAGACTTTTCCGTGATTATTTCGGAGCGAAGACGGCGAAGCTCCTTCTTGTTTAATTTTGAGCCTGGTTCAAGGCTGTCGTCAGAGGCAGGAATATTTTTTACAAGACCTTTTTCTTCTTTCCATCCTTCCTTCTCAAGGAATCGCTGGTAGGTTCCTTCGAAAACATGCGCATTTTCGTCCTGGAATACAATCAGACGTTCGGCAAGGGCATGGAGAAACATCTCATTGTGGGTTACCATTACTATGGCGCCTTCAAAACTGTCGAGGGCCGCAAGCAGGGCATCGCATGAGTCCATGTCAAGATGGTTTGTCGGCTCATCAAGAAGAAGCAGATTGGCGGGAGTTGCAAGGAGTTTACCCAGAAGCACTCTGCTCTTTTCGCCGCCCGATAAGACCCCGATTTTCTTTAAGGCGGAATCTCCTTCGAACATCATGACTCCGCAAATGTTTCTTGCAGTCTGCCTGTCGATATCATGGTGGGCATAGAGAATTTCTTCTTCTACCGTTCGGCTGTCTATAAGGTGGTTTACATTGGTTTGTTCAAAAAAACCTTTTAGCGAAGCCGGATTATAATCGACCTGTCCGCTTTGGGGAGGAAGGGCGCCGGCAAGAATTTTTAGGAGAGTTGTTTTACCCTTTCCGTTTTTCCCGATAACGCAGACCCTGTCACAGGCTCCGATGGTGATATCGAACTCCTTGATAAGGGCTGTATTTTGATCATATGAGAAGGATATATTGCTTGTGCTAAGAATGCGCTTTCCGCGGTAAGGGGCGCTCCTGAAGGAGAAGTCAAGGGTTTTGATCCTTTCCAATTTATCCTTTTTCTCAGTTTTGTTTAAGGTCTTTATCCTCGATTGCACCATATTCGCGAGCCTTGCCTTTGCCCTGAATCGGCTTATAAAGAGCTCGATTTCTTTCCTGCGCTTTTCATCGTTGAAGCGTGTTTTTTCATATATCTCCTCGTCCTGTGCGATCTGAGTGTAATATTTTTCTGTGTCTCCAGTAAGTTTCCGGATTTTTTTACGATGTATTCCGAGGGTATGGGTTACTATTTTATCCATAAACCCTCTGTCGTGGGTAATAAGCATGATCTCCCTCGGCCAGTTGACAAGAAAGCGTTCAACCCAGCGTATCGAGGTTATATCGAGATAGTTTGTGGGCTCGTCCAAGAGCAAAAGATCCGGTCGTGATACAAGCACCTTGGCGAGATTGAGGCGCACCTGGAATCCTCCGGAAAGCTCAAGGGGATTCAGCTTTAAATCGTTTGAGGAAAATCCGAGTCCGGCCAGGATTTTTTCAACTTTCCAGAAATGCTCTTTTTCATCTTCTACAAGACCCCGCATGCCTTCTTTAAGGACGGTATCTTCAGTAAATTCGATATGCTGTTCAACGCAGCCGATACGGTAAAGCCTGGGTATAATTATGGCTCCCGAGTCCGGAAGCTCTTCCTTTTTTATTAGTCTGAATAAAGTTGTTTTTCCGTGGCCGTTTCGCCCGACAAGGCCGACCCTCTCTTTAGGGTTTATCTTGAAGCTGGCCTCTTCAAAAAGGACGTAACTGCCATAACTTTTTGAAATATTTTCTACGCTTATCATAATCGTGCACCTTAAAAAATGATGGCAACTTAAAGCCTTTTTCAGAATAAAAAGCAATAAAAAAGACGACTTCGGCAGAATAGAGGGGGTACACTTTCAAACCATCCCAGGCCTCCCATCACTTAGGGGTTGTCATTCCCGCGAAAGCGGAAACCAAGGTTGAAAAGGCTGGATTCCGGATCAAGTCCGGAATGGCTGTTGTGTAAAGTCTATAATGTTTCATTTCAGAAATGGAATCCTTCGTTCCTTCGCTTCATGGCTTCCGCAGTGACCTTATCGGGGCTAGCCGGCGGGGAATACTTGCCCCTTCTCGCCTCTGAAGGGCGGGCTTCCCACTTCCTGCTCACCCTCGATGGGTTCCCCCCTCCTCCAGCAAATTTCGCTCAGGAACATCGGATTCCATAAAAAATGGGGAAACTCCGGTCGGTGTCGGTATTGTAATTTAGGGAGAGGCGTGCTACATAAATCCTATCCACGTTTGTTGTTAGGTTAGCGGACAATGAGGATTGTTTAAAGGATGATCATGCCGGGTCAGGTTGATTTTGCACAGGTATCGCCGATAATTAAAAGCGTTCTGTTTGTATGTACCGGGAATATTTGCCGCAGTCCCATGGCTGAGGCCATTCTTAAGAAGATGGTTCCCATGGAGGCAGATATTCGTGTCTTTTCAGCCGGGAGTCATGCCAGGGAAGGAAATTTGGCCACGGAAAACAGCATCCTGGTCTCCAGAGACGCCGGGATTGATCTGAGCAGCCACAGGGCGAGAAAGCTCACCACGGATATGGCCCGTGAGGCCGATATGATATTGGCCATGGAGCCGCTGCACATCGAACACGTTCTATCCCTGGATATCTGGGTGAAGGATAAGACTTTTAATCTTATCCGGTTTGCACAGGACCACCAGGGAGACGGGGACTTGATCCCAGACCCTTATGGAGGAAGCCTGAGGGAATATCAAATATGCTTCCGTAAGATCGATGAGTGCGTAAACAATTTTTATGAGATGATTAGAGGCTGCCTGATACAGTTTTCGTTCAAGCACTAACTGAAAGACTGCCTGGTTTTTCTTCGGCTGAGTCATCCACACTGTCCCCGTTAAGGACTTCATGCCAGAGGCGTTCATCCTCATAAAAGTCATAGAGGGCTTTTGTGATGCGGGAGGAAAAGTCGCGGCGGACGAAAGTATCCTTTAATTCCTGATAGCCCTTTGATTGTATCCCAAAATTAAACTCTACATTGGAACAGAAGGCCTTATAATGACCAACTGTCCCCTTTAGGCCCTCAGAACGGTTCCACCAGTGTTCGGGATTTGTCAGATAATCTTTGAGTAGCGCCATCTTCTCCGAAATAGCCTCGTTATTTTGTGTATATAAGCGCCACATTTTTTCTTTTGTTTTATTCACGACATTAGCCAGAGATTCCAGTCTCAATTGCGTATCGGGATAGCCGTATTTCGTCAGCTCCTCTACTGAAAAGAGGAGGACATCGCCCCAGAACTGCCGGATAGATTCGTCTGTCAGGTTCACCCCTTTGTCCTGATTATTAATGCCGGGCCTGAATTCTCCCTGATGGTTAGTGGCTAATGTCCGTTTATGCAATAAGGGCAGGTTGGCCGAGACGAATCTTTTACCTATTCTGGCCTTAAGTAATCTACCCAGGGCCGGGCCGGCCATCCTCAGTTTCAGATCGGCGTAGGGGATAACGTATCTCAATGCCTCCGGCCTTAAGATAAAATTTCCGGTATAGACAGTCCTGGCCGGCGCTATATTCAGCGGACCCCCGTTGTAGTAATAAATAGTCTCCCGCGTGGGGTGTAAGCCGTAGAAAAAGCCATTTATCTTTTCTGAAAACTCTTTAAAGGCATCGCTAATGGTGTGTTTGCCTTTAATGGGACAAGGGTATGGACAGGCCTGTGCCGGGGATTTGTATCCGAACATTTTAACCAGATCATTATAGTGAGCCGGGCTGTGCCTGGACGATGGTGTGCCGTGGAAAATACACGGGTCATCTGCACTACATCCGGATATTTGTTTGAAGAACAGAAGCACATCATCCAGGAAGGTATTAATCATGATCGCGGGCGAGACAGGTGGATCACCTACCACCTTACCGGTCAGAATCTCTATGTCCTCAGAGGTAAACAACTTATCCAGCCAGTAAAAGTAGTTAATCAGGTTTATATTAGTAGATCCGTTTTCTGTCTCTACTTTAATGGCAAATTCCTCGTCACTATCGATAAAATAAATCAGGGTCTTTTCCGGATGGGTTTTTAGATACCTGTTTATCCATAAGTAGGCTATGTTTCGGGTGACAGAGGCCCCTTTGTGCGACCGTACGCCGTCAGCACAGTCTCCTATGATATGTCTCAGGTCTTTCCAAAAACTCTCCGGAATTTCGCTTACCACGCCGGATTGTTCGGCAAGGCCTATATAATGTGTGCGGAGCCCGGCCCTGGTTATATCTCTGGCCATGGTTTTATGGGCATTAATGTTTGCTATATCTTTACTGTCGTCCATGACCAGCACTGCAATCCTGGCGTAAGTATGATCCCCGGTCAGGTCACTGACTATCTTCCCCCCATAGTTAAAATCGGTGCACTGCCGCAATATACTCTCCAGACAATTTTTGAGCATAGTAGGCCGGTCGGCTAGGGGTATGACGACCAGAAACGAGTGGCGTTCAACGGTTTTTTGCAGGGCCAGTAAATCTTCCAGTTCCCCAAATATTTCTTTAAGTAAGGTTAATAAGCCTGGTTTAAATCCAGTTGCCGAGATGTATTCTTCAAGGACAAGTAAAGCCTCTTCATAGATGGTTGCGATTGGTCTTATGTTCCGGCAAACTCCGCCATTACTATTCAGTCCATCGGTCAGCGACCGGAATTTATCCGCAAGGGCCGAGATAGCCATATCGCCGGCCCTTTCCTTAAAAAGGATATTTATATTCTTAAAAAGAGTTTTCTGAGACAAAATCGACTCCATGGGTTGTTTTTGTGTGCTGCTTGTCTATCTTCCCGACGAGTACGTAGGGAATCCATCCTTGTTCATCATGACTTCGATGAGGTTAATCCCATTTTGAAAATCTATCTGTTCAATGACCATATCGGCCTCACTGTTTGAGGCCACATGTCCATAATTAATGCCGAAGGCCCTGGCCAGACAGGCATAATCGGGATTTAGGAAGTCACAGGCTATGTACCGGCCACTATAGTTATAGTATTGATTTTTTCTGACCAGACCCAGAGATGAGTTATTAAGAAGAATGACTGTGACCGGTATCTGATAATTAACCGCCGTCATAAGCTCCATGCAACACATCTGGAATCCGCCATCGCCCAGAATGGCGAGGGTTGGTTTGGAGGTGCTGAGTTTAGCTCCTATAGCCGCCGGGACAGCGTGCCCCAAAGATGAAATGCCTGAATTTGGAAAGTAACGCCGGCTCTTTGTAAGGTTAACATAATGCTGCATGTATATTATGTTATCGTCAAAGATAACCGCATTACCGTTCAGACGTTCGTGGAGTCTGGTAAGGAAGTAGCTGATCAAGGAAAAATCCTCATCGTTCAGCGTAGAGTGGTTGTATTGGTCCCGGTAATAAGGGAGATAAGAAGTATCTTTAGGTTCTATAGGGTTGGCCTTAAGAGCTTCTTCCAATTTATTTAAGACTTTCTTTACGTCACAGCAAATGGCCAGATCGGCTTCAAAGGTTTTTTCCAGTTGGGCGGGATTGATGTCCACCTGGATAATCTTCTTCCCGTTTAATAGGGCAGGATTCCAATTGTAGCTTGTCCTTTCTCCAAAGCTGACCCCAAGAAAGATAAGAAGGTCGGCTTTCTCGGTTACATAGCGATAAGCCAGTTCTTTAGACGTTATACCCAGGACGCCCAAAGATAAATCATCGGTCTCTGGGATGACTCCCCGCGCCTTGAGGCTGGTAGCCACAGGGATATTTAGTTGAGTACAAAAATTAAATATTTCTCCTTCGGTCCGGGAAGACACACAGCCGTAACCAGCGATAATAACGGGGTGCTCTGCCTTCCTCACCAACTCCAATATGCCCTCTAAAGGTATGGTACAGTCTTCGGCTGAACTCTTGTCTTTACTGGTTTCTATATCTTCCAGGATGTTTGCATCCACCTTCTCACGAAGGACGTTGTAAGGAAAGCTCAACAGTACCGGGCCGGGTACGGCAGAATAAAGGGCGCTTGTAGCGGATCTCAAGACATGCGGTAAGTAGTCGATTCGCTGGACGAGCTTATGGTATTTTGTGACTCCTCTAAATATATGATTTTGATTAACGGCAGTGCCTTCGCCTGAACTTTCCTGTAAGGCCCCTTTGCCGAATGAATAGGTAGGGGTCTCTCCAGTAATAGCCAGGACAGGCGTACCGTTCATGAAGGCATTGGCTATACCGGTTACCAGATTTGTGGCTCCGGGGCCGGTGGTGGCGATACAGGCGCCTATTTTGCCCGATCGCCGCGCATAGCCGCTGGCCATAAAAGCTGCGCCCTGCTCATGTTTTGTCAATATAGTCTTGATATCGGAGTCATAGAGTTTATCAAATACAGGCAGGATGTGGGCTCCCGGGATTCCGAATACATGCGTGACACCCAGTTTTTGCAAATAGCGAACAACCAGTTCACCAACTGTAATATCCATATATCAACTGTCCTTTACGCGCATTCTCTGCACTTCGGATAGTACATTATTTTCTATGTGTTTGACAATAGTTGCCGCGGCTTTGCTATAAGAAAATCTTACAGCTATTTGCCTGCCTTTTTCTATCAATTTCTTTTGGGCGGCATCGTCGCATAGATATTTTTTTACCAATGACCTTAGCTCATCCGGGGAGCGGTAAACAGGGATAGAATCTTCGAATATATCTTCCATCCCGGTGACGTAGTCTGAAATAACCAGACTGCCGCTGGCCAGCACATCCGGGATCCGTGGATTTATGAAGCCTTCACGGCGCATGTCTTCATGATGGTCGTTTACCACTATCTTTGCGGCTGCATACAGTTTATTAAGATCCTGATTTGCATAATAGCTGCCGGCCAGCCACTCTTCAGGGATAAGACCATTCCAGCCTGTCCCCCAGACCTTGATATGGTAGGGACTATCGGCAAGCTCTTGAATGGCCCGCCTGGCGCCGTCCCGGCGTGCGTTGCCCACAAAGACAATGTCGTATATCTTGGGACATTGGACAGGCCGGGCCTGGGTGGGAATCATCAACCATTCCGCCTCAACCCCCATTTGTTTTAATTTGCCTATAAAAGGTCTGGAGACGCAATATATTTTGTGGTAATGAGAAAGAATCCGGGGAGTGATCCAGTCGGGATGGCTGTGGTGCCAGAGGATGTTATGGGTGTCCTTTGGTAAAGATTCGAGAGGTTTTCCAAAGAGGTGTAGTAACACCCCTGGGCTCGTCCGGGTTAAGGGATAATTTAATTTTTTGAATTCGCCGGTCAGATGCTCCTTTAACCAGTAATCTCCCCATAGCGGTCTTCGCTCCACAATGGGGTCAGAATCTGAGTAGGCTATGATATGGAGAGGCGGAAGGGGTAGGGTCTTTTTTTTCATCAGGCTTTTGCTGCGTATAAGAATCTAATAAGTTTTTGTACCTTATGGTATAAGTCTTTGTCAAGAAATAGGATTATGCGGCAGGAAATTCCATGTAAAGAAGAGACCCGGGTCACATTTCCCGATACCGGATTTCTGAAGAGCTGCGAGCTTTCTACGGCTGCCACCATTCATGACATGTATCTTCATGCGGGCACCGTAATCGGTTTTCACGAAGATGGCTACTTATGGCGCTGCCTTCTGTCGGAAAATACTCTGGTTCATGGCGTTCCATGCCAGGGGGGGACGGAGGTAGAATTCCACAAAAACGGGCGACTCCACGTATGCCGGCTGTCAAAAGATTTTCGGTTTGAGGATATTTCCTGCCGGGCCGGGGCACTGACTATTTTTCATGAAAATGGGGCATTATTCAGGGCCGAACTTTCCGAGAAAATCAGCATACAGGGTATCCGGATTAACCCTGGAACCGATATCTGTTTTTTTGCCGACGGCAGGCTGTCTGCCTGCGATCTTTCCGAGGATACAGTTATTCGGGATATTCCGTGTCAGGCCCGGAGCCGGGTATGGTTTTATGAAGACGGTGCATTTTCTACCGGAACCCTGGCCAGGGATTGTATTATCCAGGGCATTCCCTGCCGGGCTGACTCACTCATCTGGTTCCATAGTAATGGTAAATTGGCGGGCGGTACTCTATCCCGGGAGGTAACTGTCCAGGGTGTTCCATTATCTGCCGGGACGCCGGTCAAATTTGATGAGAACGGCATTTTGACGCCCTGAGATTCCAGGACCATGAATGCTATGTCCGATCGTATCCCCTGTGATACCCGATCAAGGGTTAATTTTATAAATGGCAATGAGATCGCCCGTTGTGAACTCTTGCAGGACACGGCAGTGCAGGGTATTTTCTGTAGTGCCGGTACAAAGGTCGGATTTTATAAAAACGGTTGCTTGTGGTGCTGCGAACCGGGTGAAGATATCAGCCTTGATGGAGTGCTCATCATGGGCGGTACAAGAGTGGAGCTTCACGAACAGGGCCGGCTGTGGCGGGGCAGACTGGCCCGTGAGGCAATCGTGCAGGATATTTTGTGCTGCGGCGGCAGTGATATAGAATTCTGGATGAGCGGACGCTTGAGAAGATGCGTTTTGGCGCGCGATACGCTGATTCAGGGCATAGTGTGCCGGGCCAGGACAGAAGTGGAGATGAGAAAAGATGGCGCGCTAGTCTACGGCGAACTTTCAGAGCCGGCGCTAATCCGGGACATTCCCTTTGAGGCGGGAACACGGATATTACTCCATGATAATGGGCGCCTCGCAGGTTGTTACATGGTACAGGACAAAACTATCCGGGATATACCCTGTCGTGCGGGTAACTGGGTATGGTTTCATGACAATGGCAGCCTTTCCGCTTGTGTTTTAGCCGGTAATAGCGCTATCCACAATGTTTCATGCCGAATGGATACCATGGTAAATTTACACGACAATGGAAGCCTGCTCAGGTGTTATCTATCCGGTGATCAGGTAATTCAAGGCGTTTCGGCTCGATCTGCCACGTTTGTACTTTTCCATAAGAACGGCCGCCTTTCAGCCTGTGAATTGGCCACAGATACGGAGTTTGCAGGGATTCCCGGCAAGAGCCGGGCCTGGGTAGGATTTCACGATAACGGCCGCTTAAAGCGATGTTATCTGGCGAAAGATACGCTTTTTCAGGGGGCGTTACTCAAAGCCGGGTCGTGGGCCTCGTTTTTCCCCGATGGTATGCTGGAATCCTATAAGTATGACCTCTGTAGTTAAATCTGTTCGCTTTTTTCGTAAGACTTTGACATTATCTTGTAGAAGAGGTTTAGGGGAGATATTATAAATCATATTACGGTAGAATAGAGTTGTAATTTTATAATCCTGTGCCTTATACTAATAATATGAAACAGAGACAAAGGCTGTTGCACTGTGGGCAAGCGATTCAGGCAATAGCCCGATGACGGTTTAAAGTAGTCATCAATAAGATTGAGAAAGGAGGAATATCTATGTTTAAGAAAATATTAACAGCTTCAGATTCAGTAGATGTTTGTGACGCCCCTTCAGCAGTGGCGGCTCATTTGGCGAAGCAGGAAGGGGCTCGGCTTTGTCTTATGCATGTACTCGAGTCTTCTGACCTGATCCGCAGGCAGTGGGTAAAGGATTTTAGAACCGGTGAGGATGTGGCGGTTACCGCAGAGTATACAGACGTGGTAAAAGAAATGATAAATAAGAAATGCGCTGAGGCGCTGATCAGCTGTAAGGACTACGTTATTGAAGTAAGACCGGGTTTCCCATGGCTGGAAATCTTAAGAATGGCCAGGGCCACCAGGGCCGACCTTATGGTGCTCGGTCCCCACAGAGGTAAGGCTAAGGAGAAAGGCGTGGTGCGCATGCGGACTGTGGAGGGGCTGGGCAGTACCGTAGAAGCGGTCATTATGCGGGCTCACTGCCCGGTGATGATCGTGAGCCGTGATGTGCCTAAAGAAAAATTGGCCTTTAAAAGGATTCTGTTCGGCACGGATTTTTCGGAGACATGTCAATATGCCTTTGAGTTATCTTTGAAGGCAGCGCAAAAATATAATTCCAAGTTGTACATTTTGCATGTCTTGAGGATTCCGCGTGGAGAACGGGTGGCATACACCCGGGAGCAGATAGAAAAAGAAATCGCCAGGGTAAAAGAGAAAGTGCAGAAGGTGTATGCCAAGCAGATAAAAGGGATTGATTATGCCTGTGATGTCTTAGAGGGAGAACCTTCTGCAGAGATTCTAAAATACGCTACTTCAAACCAGATCGACCTTATCATCATCGGTTCCCATGTCAGAGAACAGGCGGAGAGGTGGTACGTGGGAAGTGTGGTGGAAAGGTTGGGATCGGAATCTTATTGTCCGGTAATCACTGTTACCAGACCGGAAGCCTTGTTAAAGCTTGAAGAATAAATGTTATAGAAGAAGCGCCCCGTCGTTGTTTCAGGTGGCAGGTTTTATATCCCAGCCATGCATAATATCTGGAATAGGAGATTTCTGTGAACCCGGCCATTTTCAGAGAGTACGACATCAGAGGCATTGTAGATAATGACCTGACCGAAGAGATAGTGCGCGACATCGGCCGCGCCTATGGAACCATTATCGGCAAAAATGGCCTGAAAGATGTCACCGTAGGCCGGGATGGCCGGCTGAGTTCAGAACGTTTTCAGAAGGCCTTGATCGAAGGCATCCTGGAGACAGGTTGCAATGTTACAGACGTGGGCCTTTGCCCCACGCCGCTCCTTTACTTCTCCATCTTCCATCTTCAGAAGGACGGCGGAGTCCAGGTGACCGGCAGCCATAACCCCCCGGAGTTCAATGGCTTCAAGCTCTGTGTAGGAAAAGAGACCATACACGGGGAGGCCATCCAGGGACTGAAAAAGATCATCGAGGCCAGGGCCTTTGCTTCAGGGGCCGGCTCTTTATCCTCATTTCCCATAATTCCCGCCTATCTGCATTATATAAAACAAAACATCTCTCTTAAACGACCATTGAAGGTGGTCATAGATGCCGGAAATGGCACCGGAGGGATGGTGGCGCCCGATCTCTTCCGGCATTTTGGCTGCGAGGTTACAGAGCTATACTGCGAAGTGGACGGGAAATTCCCCAACCACTTTCCTGATCCTACTGTCCCCGAACACTTGGGTGATCTTATAAAACTGGTGACCTCGAAGAAGGCTGATTTCGGTATCGGCTATGACGGCGATGCCGACCGCCTGGGTGTCGTGGACGAAAAGGGCGACATCCTTTTCGGCGACCGGCTTCTCATCCTCTTCGCACGTCAGATATTAAAGGCCAATCCTGGAGCGGCCGTCATCGGAGAAGTTAAATGTTCCCAGACCCTTTATGATGATATAGCCAAAAACGGCGGCAGGCCCATCATGTGGAAGGCTGGCCATTCCCTTATAAAGAGCAAGTTAAGGGAAGAAAAAGCCCTCCTGGCCGGTGAGATGAGTGGCCACATCTTCTTTGCCGATCGTTACCTTGGCTTTGATGACGCTATCTATAGTTCCCTCCGTCTGGCCGAAATTGTCGCCCAGTCCGAACGGCCATTGAGCGAACTCCTCGCCGACGTGCCGAAGACTTTTTCTACTCCGGAGATCAGGGTCCCCTGTCCCGATGAATCCAAGTTTGCCGTGGTGGAAAAGGTCAAAGAATACTTTCAATCTCACTATAAGACCATCGACATAGATGGCGTACGCATTGTATTTGATGACGGCTGGGGACTTATCAGGGCTTCGAATACCCAGCCGGTGCTTGTCCTCCGTTTCGAGGCCCTGAGCGCTGAAAGGCTAGACGAAATCCGGAACCTTGTGGAAGGTAAACTAAGAGAACTGACCAGTTAGTAGTATTATAAAAGGATATCCATGACGCTAGCTTCCATCGGCAGCATCCTGAAGAAGATAGCCTCTGAGAGGAACTGGGAGGAACGTTTCAGGGTCTATAGTGTCTGGGATTGCTGGGACGAGGTAGTAGGTAGTGTGGTAGCCCGGCAGGCCCAGCCTAAGAGTTTCAAGCAGGGATGTCTCTGGGTCGGTGTCTCAGACCCCATGTGGATGCATCATTTGCAGATGTCCAAGGAGATAATGCGCGACAACCTTAATGCCAGACTTGGCTCGCCGTTAATCAAGGATATCCGGTTTACCCTTTCGCCGCCCGGTCCTTATAAAGACGCTGCATCTCAGGAGAATAGCGCCGAGCCTGATCGTAGATAAAAAACGGCGGCAGGATTTTTAGCTCTTCGCCGCCATCTTTGACTGCCTCAACCAGGACAAAGCTTCCTTCATCCCCCGGATAAGAATACACTACCTGTAAGCGCTTTGGCTCCAGCCCTGTCTCTCGCATGGCACTTATGAGACCGGCAGTGCGCCGGGCCGGATATATAAAGGCTGCCCGGCCGCGTGGTTTCAGAAAATAACGCGCCGCCTTGAGGACATCCAAAAGTGAGGCGGCTATTTCATGCCGGGCCAGGGCCTTCTCTTCTTTTGGGTTCAAACGGCCGGATGATGACCGTCCATAAGGGGGATTGCTGACTACCCAATCCGCATACGCGGACGGTCGTGCCATAGGCAGATTCGCCGGGGCGAAGAATATCCCTTCCGGATTCTTTAAATCGCCCTGCTGTATGGTGATGCGATCTTCAAGGCCGTTTGCGATTACATTTCGCCTGGCCAGGTCAAAGAGATCTTCCTGCAGCTCCAGACCAAAAAGGCGAACCTGCGGCCTGCGGTAGGCAATGATAAGCGGGATAACCCCGCAGCCACAACCAATATCCGCGACAATATCTTTTTCTTTGAAGTTTGGAAAATGGGCGAGGATTACGGCATCAATGGAAAACCGGTAACCGGATTTTTTTTGGATGACCCTGATCTTTCCATGAAAGAGGGTATCTAAGGTCTCTTCGGGGGCACAGAGGGCCTCTCTATCTGCGGGTATAAACCTTACACCTCCTCATCGAGGACGATCTTATTGACGACCAGGCCGGTCAGGGCCTTTGGATAGAAATAGGTGGACTTGTGGGGCATGACCAAGCCGGCCGTGGCCACATTTTTTACCTGTTCAATAGGGGTAGGATTAAGCAGGAAGGCCCATGTCTTATCGTCCCTGGCCGCTTTTTCCATGACCTCGCGGGCGTTATGATAGTAACTCACCCTGTCTCCAGAGTCGTTGTCTTTATTTGTGTTTGTCAATCCCATGAGCCGCCCCAGAACAAGTTCGGTCAATACAAAGACATCCAGTTCCTGGAGCGGGGCAGGCGCCTCTCCGCCAAAGACCTCCTGCCTTGTTTCCTTTTTTAAACTTAGGAGATAAAAATAGTCATGGGAACCGGTATAAAGGCCTATAGCCTGCCGCCTGTCCATGCCGGCCTTCTCCAGGGCACGGCAGACCTCTCCGGCCCGGCCCGCATGATCCTGGCTATTAAGAGAAATTTTCTCCACGTCAAAATAGCTTACGGCCCTCTTCTTGAAATCCTGCCATGAAATGCCTTTCTCGCGGGTGACCAGGCGGTGGGTCGGGAGTATTACAAGCCCCTTATCTTCCATACTGCAGAGGTACATCATGATATGGTTAAATGCCTGCTGCTCCCCGTACTCCGGGTATCTCTCCTGCATTATCCGGCGATACTCAAGGGCCGTGGTATAGCGGTGATGCCCGTCGGCGATGAAAAGGGGCTCTTTGTCCAGGATTTTTTGGACCCTGGTTATGGCCCTGGGGTCTGTAACGGCCCACATCTCATGTTTTAGCCCAGCCCAGTCATAAAAAGAGACAAGAGAAGGCTCTTTTTTATGCCTCTCAAGTATCTCCGTGACGGTATTCTCAGTATCCGAGTAAAGGGAAAATACCGGACTGAAATTGGCCGAGCAGTGCTCCATCAGTTTAAGACGGTCGGAAGTAACATTAGGAAAGGTCTTTTCATGGGGCCTGACTATACCGGCAGAAAAATCCTCCAGTCTTACCAGACAGAGAAAACCCTTACGGGTAAAGACACAGCTATCATCCAGGGTGTAGGTAACATGGTATAAATAGATAGCCGGCCGCTCGTCACGGACAAGCACAGCCGCCTTCTGCCAGGCCTTAAAGTCTTCAGCGGCCCGGGTATGGCGGTTATGCTTCTTGCCATCGCCTTCTAAATTCTTTCCAAAGTCCAAACGCACTACGTTATACGGACTCTTATCGTAGAAGGCCTCCTGCTGCTCAGGCGATATGACATCATAAGGCGGTGTCACGGTCTTTTCCAGATCACCAATCTTTTTAGGGTCGTATCTGAGCCCACGGAAGGGCTTTATGCAGGCCACCGGTGTTCCTCCTTATAGGGACGCAGACTAAAGTCGTCCGCCTAAGGCGGATGACCTGCGGCTACCAAGATTGACATTCGATCTGTATCCGCACCCTTGTATCCGCACCCTTTAGAGTGCGTTATCTTGCGCAGGCAATCCTTGCACGTCCTGCGGTAGCTGCATCGCCAGGGCGCGAAGCTGACAGCCAAAAACTGACGGCCTGAATAGTTAACACGCCCCTCCCATGTCGTCAAGGCTTTTCCCCGGCTTTTGTTAACCCCTAGAAACTAGTTGACTGCGAATCTGTGAGATCTTAATATATTAATTGATACAATATTTCTTTCTGGGAAGGGAAGGAAACAACAAATGGACAGGAGGTGTATATATGTTTGAATTGACCCCTTGGAAACCGTTTAAAGAATTGAGTGACCTACGAAGAGAAATGGATCGCATGTGGGATACTTTTTTCTCCCGGGGACCCGAACTCGAATCAATATCGAGGGAATGGAGTCCTTCACTCGACGTCTCTGAAACGAAAGATAACATCACCGTCAAGGCTGAAGTTCCGGGGATGGACGCCAAAGATATTGACATCTCGTTATCAGGTGATGTTCTCACTATTAAGGGAGAAAAGAAACAGGAAAAGGAAGAAAAAGGAGAAAACTTCCACCGTATCGAAGCTTGTTACGGGGCATTTTCCCGCTCTATACGGCTTCCTGTTCCGGTTAAAAGCGAAGAGATCAAGGCCAGCTATAAAAAGGGAGTTCTCAGGATTACATTGCCTAAAAAGGAAGAGGTAAAACCTAAACAGATCGCTATTAAACCAGAATAATTCCATATTCTTTCTCTTCCCCCAGAGAGATAAGATCAAAATTTGAACACCTTCATCTTGACTTTCAGCCTTTTTTTGCTAACCTGACTTGCATAATCGAAAGACGCCTGCTATCCGGACGTGTATCAGAAGCGTTAAGTGTGGATACTGCAATTGCATGCTCAGCCATAATCTTGATCACAAACTCGATCTGTTATTAAGCGGCCTTTTATCTCGTATCCGCCGCATGGGTATCAGTCCCAACTTTCTGACCATAACCAGTGTGGTAGTGGCCATACCAGCCACGATTCTTTTTGGCCTGGGCCAGGGCCTGTGGGGCGGGCTGATACTGCTCGTCTCTGGTCTTTTTGACATACTCGATGGCGCCCTGGCCAGAACGCAAGGTAAGGTTACTCGCTTTGGCGGTTTTCTGGATTCGGTATTAGACCGGTACGTGGATCTGGGTATCCTGGCCGGCATTGCTTACTATTATGGGAGCAGCGGACAAAAGACACTCCTTCTCTGGACGCTTATGGCCATGTCTGGAACGGCCCTTATTCCTTACGTTCGGGCCAGGGCGGAGTTGATCATCCCGCGCTGCTCGGTGGGGATAGCGGAAAGGCCGGAACGGGTAATTATGTTGGCTGCCGGCGGCGTCTTCAATCTTTTACCTTACGCCATCTTTGTCCTGGCCTTAATTACCCATATTACAACACTACAGAGGATTATTTTCACCAGAAAACAGGAGAAAGAAGACAGAATTCAGAAGTCGGAAGAAGAGTAATGGGTGATGAGTGATGGGTCGGGAGGAAGGTATTTACTTCGCTCCTTTTTATATGTTAGTATCGATGCAGGTATTCAGTAGTCAGCCATCAGCAAAAAGGGGTAACAACCGTGAAAGTCAAAAACTGGATGATCAAAAAGGTTGTCACTATAAGTAAAGGGGCTACGGTTCAGGAGGCCCTGAAGCTTATGAAAAAACATTCTATCCGCCACTTGCCGGTCATAGAAGAAAACGATAAAAGTTCCATGGTGGGCCTGGTCACGGAAGGTGGCCTGCGTCAGTTTTTTTTCCTGTCGATGGTAGAAAAGATCTCGGTCCAGGATGCCATGGTTATCAACCCGATAACCATAGAACCCCATGCCAATGTTGAATTGGCGGCCGGCTTGATACATCGCCATAAAATCGGCTGCCTGCCTGTAGTTGAAAAGAAAAAACTGGTCGGCATAATTACCACTACCGACATCCTCGCCGCTTTTATCGAAATGATGGGGCTTTTAAAGGCCAGTTCCCGAATTGACCTGGAATTAAAAGGTGAGGAAGGGTCCATAGAAGAAATCTCACGCATAGTCAAAGAAAATGATAGCGAAATCATAAGCATAGGTATAGTGAACCAATCTCCCCGGAAAAAGTTGCAATATATTCGTCTTCAGAAGTGCGACCCGGAACCGATTGTTAAGTCACTGGAGAAGCACGGCTATAAGGTTGTTTCAGTCATGCGTTGATGATAAGCAGAAAAGGGCGCACATAAATATACAATGGACTATTGACCCCGTTATGAAGGAAGAAAAGATTTTTGAGCCTCCGGTTGAATTCAGGCAAAAGGCGCGCCTAAGGAGTCTGGAAGACTACAAAAAGATGTATGAGCGTTCCATGCGCGACCCGGAAGGCTTCTGGAGCGAGATGGCAGAAGACCTTGCCTGGTTCAGGAAGTGGGACAAGGTCTTTGAGGCTGATTTTAACGAACCCAGGGTAAGCTGGTTTATCGGCGGCAAGCTAAATGCCTCCTATAACTGCCTGGATCGGCACTTAAACTCCTTCCGAAAAAATAAGGCAGCCCTCATCTATGAAGGAGAACGGGGACGGGAGCAGATCCTCACTTACCAGCACCTTCATTACCTGGTCTGTAAGTTTGCCAATGTCCTGAAAAAGAAAGGCATCAAAAAGGGTGACCGTATTGCCATTTACCTGCCCATGATGCCGGAACTGCCTATCAGCATGCTGGCCGCCAGCCGCATTGGCGCTATCCATACGGTTATCTTTGCCGGATTCAGCGCCGAATTCTTACGCGACCGTATCAATGACGAACAGGCTAAACTGCTCATCACTGCAGACGGGTCTTTCCGGGGAGAAAAGGTAATAGAACTAAAAAAGAATGCAGACGCGGCCCTGGCCGAATGTCCTGAGGTCGAATCCTGTATTGTCTGCAAGAGGACGGGGACCACCATAGACATGATTCCAGGCCGGGATAGTCTATGGGATGACGAGATGACAGCTCCGGATATTTCTCCTGTATGCAAGCCCGAGATAATGGATGCAGAGGATCCGCTTTTCATACTTTACACATCAGGGAGCACCGGTAAACCCAAAGGAGTGCTGCATACTACAGGCGGCTATCTCCTTTATGCGATTGAGACCTTGAAATGGATTTTTGATATTCGTGAAGAAGATACCTTCTGGTGTACAGCGGATATCGGATGGATCACCGGCCATAGTTATATCGTTTATGGACCTCTGGCCGCCGGGGCCACCAGTGTTTTATTCGAAGGAACACCTACCTATCCGGCCCCCGATCGCCTGTGGGAGGTAGTAGAAAAGCACCGGGTCAGCATCTTCTACACCGCGCCAACCCTGATCCGGGCCCTGGTTAGAGAGGGAGAATCATGGCCTGAAAAGCATGATCTAAGCAGCCTGCGTCTCCTGGGGAGTGTAGGTGAGGTTATCAATCCGGAAGCCTGGCTCTGGTACCATCGGGTCATCGGCCAGGGGCGCTGCCCCATAGTGGATACCTGGTGGCAAACCGAGACCGGGGGGGTCTTGATCTCGCCTTTCCCCGGGGCTACGCCTCTTAAGCCTGGATCAGCCGTCCTCCCCTTCTTCGGGGTGGATGCCGCGGTCATTGATGCTGACGGTCAGGAATGTCCGACAAACAAAGACGGATTCCTCGTTATCAAAAAAACCTGGCCGGGTATGATGCACACCGTCTATGGCCACCCGGAAAGATTTAAAGAGACATATTTTTCCCAATTTCCGGGCCTGTATTTCACCGGCGATGGGGCCAGACGGGACAAAGACGGATATTTCTGGATTACAGGCCGCATCGATGATGTCATTAATGTCTCCGGCCACAGGCTGGGCACTGCCGAGATTGAAAGCGCCTTAGTCTCTTACCCGGATGTGGCGGAGGCAGCGGTGGTGGGATACCCGCATGAGATAAAAGGCCAGGCTATATATGCCTTTGTCATCTTAAAAAAAGGAATAACCCGGAGAGAAAATCTCCAAAGCGAGCTGATAAAACACGTGCGTAAAAAGATCGGCCCTATAGCCGCTCCAGAAAAAATACAGTTTGTCGATGCGCTGCCCAAGACCCGGAGCGGAAAAATTATGCGCCGTATTTTAAAAAATATTGCCCAGGGCAAATTCGACCAATTAGGCGACACCAGCACCCTGGCCGATCCATCGGTTATTGAAGAACTTATTAAAAACCAGGCCAGGTAGCCGGAATTCGAACCTAATTGTTATTTATTATTCGTTAATTGTTATTCGAATATGGCGATACATCTATTTAAGGATTTAATATGAGCAAATACCAGGTAACCAAGACCATCCAGGAAATAAACGCGAAGATAAGGCAGGGCAAGGCCGTGGTCATGACCGCAGAAGAGATGATCCCTCTGGTTAAAAAGAAGGGGCCGGTGGCCGCGGCTAAAAAGGTGGATGTAGTGACCACCGGAACATTTTCTCCGATGTGCTCTTCCGGCGCATTCCTTAACTTCGGCCAGAGTGTTCCCACCATAAAAGCCTCCAGGGTCTGGCTGAATGGTGTCCCGGCCTATGGCGGTCTGGCGGCGGTAGATATCTATGTCGGCGCTACAGAGCCGGCCGAAGATGATCCCTTAAATAAGGTCTATCCGGGTGAATTCAGATATGGAGGCGGCCATGTAATCCAGGACCTGGTAGCCGGCCAGAAAGTACAGTTGCGGGCCCAGGCCTATGGTACGGATTGCTATCCCTCCAGGAAACTGGAAAAAGAGGTTACGCTTCGCGACTTACCCAATGCCATTCTCGTCAGTCCGCGAAACTGTTACCAGAACTATAATTGCGCCATTAACCTATCAGATCGGACTATCTATACCTATATGGGAACCCTTCGGCCCAGGGCTGGAAATGCCAATTACGCTACTTCCGGCCAGTTGAGTCCGCTCATGAACGATCCATATTATAAGACTATCGGCCTTGGGACCAGGATATTTCTAGGCGGCGCACAGGGTTACATCATTGGCCCGGGGACGCAACATAACCCGGATGTGCCCCGCACGCCGAGCGGTGTTCCCAAAAAGGCCGCGGGAACGCTTATGGTCATGGGCGACTTAAAGGAGATGATCCCGCGCTGGCTGGTCGGGGTCAGCATACAGGGTTATGGCTGCTCCTTAGCCGTGGGCATTGGCGTGCCGATTCCCATATTAAACGAAGAGATAGCAAATTATACCGGCGTTTCGGATGAAGATATCTTTACCCATGTCGTCGATTATGGATATGACTACCCAAACGGCATTTCAAAGACCTACGGCGAGGTTAGTTATGCCCAGCTTAAAAGCGGCTCCATTGTTGTGAACGGGAAGGAAGTGCCTGCCGCCCCGTTGTCGAGTTACCCACGGGCCAAGGAGATTGCCGAGACACTCAAGCGCTGGATAGCAGAAGGAAAATTTTTACTTGGAGAGCCGCAAAGCCCCATCCCCGGTGTGCATGGAAAATAAGCTCAGATGCCTGCGGGATATATTGAGTAAAATGGGGAGGGTGGCCATTGCCCTTTCCGGTGGTATCGACAGCGCCTTTCTGCTTCGGGTGGCGGCTGAGGTAATCCCCGGCCGGATACTGGCCTTGACGTCCGTATCCATATTCCTGCCCGAAGATGACCTGGAAGATGCCAAAAAGATCGCCCGGCAGACCCAAACGGCGCAGCACCTTATCGACTTTGATCCCCTTGAAATCCCCCGCTTTGCCGAAAACCCGGCGGAACGGTGTTACTACTGCAAAAAGGCGCTTTGCCGCCTGTTTTTGAACCACGCCGGAAACCAGGGGATAACCAACCTCATAGACGGAACCAACGCCGACGACTTGCAGGACTTCAGGCCCGGTCTGAAGGCCGCGGCTGAACTCTCTGTGCGCAGCCCGTTAAGTGAGGCTGATCTCACCAAGGCCGAGATACGGGCGTTAAGCCGGCAAATGGGCATACACTTCTGGGATAAGCCCTCATCACCCTGCTTGGCCACGCGCTTTCCCTATGGTGAGCCGATTGTGGCTGAGGCCGTGGAGCGCGTAAAAAGGGCCGAAGGATACCTGAAAAACTTAGGCTATAATCCGGTTCGGATACGTTCTTGTGGGGATACGGCGCGTATTGAGACCGAAGCCGGGCAGATCGGCCTCTTTATGGAACAGGATCGCACCGAGCACATTACGGAACACCTGCAGGAGTTGGGATTTACCTATGTCACCCTGGACATGGAAGGATATAAGTCAAAGAGTCCTTGCAAATCCAGAAACAACATAGTATAAAATAGCGGTGTCGGGACGTGGCTCAGCCTGGTAGAGCACAGCGTTCGGGACGCTGGGGTCGGAGGTTCAAATCCTCTCGTCCCGACCATAAAATGGAAAAAAGAGGGGCTAGAACCAGTTCTAGCCCCTCTTTTTTGTGCCTTAACCTACCGTTCCATTCACAAAATTATAAATTATAACACCTCGATCACCAAGCCGTCTGACTGAAAATACAGAGAAAAAGATTAATTATTATACTATTATTACCGATACTTTTAGTATTCTTAACGGTTGCAGGCGCTAATCACAACGACATCGGAGATAAGGAGGCCGGCAAAATGGTACAGGAAAACGAGGTGGTTACGCTTTTACTTGGCGTGGGAGTTTTAGTCTTCGTCATAGCAAACCGCCTGCAGCTCCAGCGCCTGCCAGGATCAAGAATCCTTATCAGTGGATTTTATGTTTACCTGGGGGGCCGGATTCTAACGGTCCTCGAGGGCTTTTTTTGGGGAGAATCTTTAAACTTCCTGGAGCATCTGTGCTCCGCCGGAAGCAATGTATTAGTGGCCATCTGGTGTTGGAAGGTCTTACGTAAGGGAGAAGCGGTTTATAATGAATCCCGTAGCCATTTTTGAAATCTTTGCTTTCCTGGCTACCCTCGTAGCCCTTATTATCTTGTGGAGTAATTGGGAGCGCGCTTTCCGGCAGGACACCAGGTTGCTGTTTGCAGGGCTTCTCGTCCTGACCCTGTTTGTCAATTTTAGCAATGTTTTAGAGTGGTCCGGGATAACCCGAGATATGGACACACTGGAAGACTATGTCCAGATATTGGCGCCCCTACTATGGGTTTTCTTTTTCTATGCTTTTATCCAGGAGGCTGCGGCTCAAGAGCTACGGGAGAGCAGGGAGCGTTTTCGGTCTTTAGTTGAGGTCACCAGTGACTGGATCTGGGAGGTAGATGCCAACGCCACCTACACTTATGCCAGCCCCAACGTCAAAAATTTTCTGGGCTACGAGCCGCGAGAGGTAATCGGTAAGACGCCGTTTGACTTTATGCCGTCAGAAGAAGCAAACCGCGTAGCGGCAGAGTTCAACGCTATTAAGGAAGCCCGCAGGCCGTTTTCAGGCTTAGAAAACCTCAATCGGCACAAAGAGGGGCGACTGGTGACGCTGGAAACCAGCGGAGTGCCTATTTTTGACAACAAGGGGACATTTCGCGGTTATCGAGGTATTGATCGAGACATCACCGAGCGTAGGCTTATGGAAGAGGAAAGAGAAAAAATGCAAATGCAGCTTTTCCAGTCTCAGAAGATGGAAGCTATTGGAATATTGGCTGGAGGGGTGGCCCATGACTTCAACAACCTCTTGACCACTATACAAGGATATACCGAAGTGGCGATGTTGAAAGTTGACGGGGCGAATCCTATATACAGGGACCTGAATCACATACATTATGCCTCTATACGCGCCGCCGAGCTCACCCGGCAGTTGCTTCTCTTCAGCCGCAAGCAGCCGCCCATGGAGCTTACTCCGCTCAACCTCAACCGGGCGATTAAGAATTCACTCGAGATGTTCCGCCGTCTCATTGGTGAGGATATTGCTATTGATATCAGTCTGGGAATTGACCTCTTGGCCGTCTGCGCCGATGCCGGAAGTATTGATCAGGTGATCATGAATCTGGTCGTTAATGCCCGGGATGCCATGCCTGATGGCGGGAAGATCACCATTAAGACCGAAAACGTGACTATTGACAAAGAATATTGCACGGTATTTTCCTATGCACAGCCGGGCGAGTTTGTCTGTCTCTCTGTCGCAGATACGGGAGTGGGTATGGATAAAGAGACCATTCAGCATGCTTTTGAGCCCTTTTTCAGTACCAAGAAGCCTGGAAAAGGCACCGGACTTGGTTTACCTGTTGTATATGGTATTGTCAAACAGCATGGAGGGTGGATCAACGTTTATAGTGAATCCGGCCTGGGTTCAACCTTCAACGTCTATTTTCCGGCTGTTTTCATAGAGCCGGAAGAAAAGAGCGATGAGGCGATCTCATTACAGGAACTCCAGGGCCGAAACGAACGGATTCTGCTGGTAGAAGATGAAGAAAGCGTGCGTGAATTTGCCGCGATTGTACTTGGTGAAAACGGCTATGTCGTTGTTGCGGCAGCAGATGCAAAGGAGGCGCTGGATATCTTTGAGAAAGAAAAAGAGGTTTTTCATCTGATACTAAGCGACGTAGTCTTGCCTGATCAAAGCGGTCTTCAATTAGTTGATAAGCTCCTCTTGCGTAAACCGGATGTCCGGATTTTGTTATGCAGTGGCTACATGGATGAAAAATCGCAATGGCCTGTTATAAATGAAAAAGGATTCCGCTTTATCCAAAAGCCTTACACCTTAGTCAATCTGCTTCGGGCTGTTAGAGAGGCCATAGAGCCAGTCTGAATAAAAATCCTTCTGAACCTCTTTTCGTATAAAGAGGGTTGGCATTTCCTCCCTTTGATAAGGGGAG
>QYQD01000142.1 GCA_007280345.1 Deltaproteobacteria bacterium
CTCATGAACTTATCCGAGCCCACGACACTGTAGTCGCTGAAAAGTTAAGTGAATCATTTAAAACTGAGTTTGAGCATCTGCGACGGCTTCGCAATATAATTTTCCACGGTGTCGACAAAAAGGCAAGACCTACTGCTCAGGATGTTTTACGAGCCATTTTGGAAGCAACTGAAAACCTTCAAGGAGCTAAGAGTTGGATTAAAATAAGGCGGCATTATCTTGAAAACACACCAGAATCAATCGCTTATTCTCCAGACTATGTTGAAGCTTCGCTTATTTTTGAAATTGAAAATGTCATTAGGTTACTAAAGCCAGCTGAGTCAAAGAGACTTCTTGGTTTTGACAAGAAGCAGAGGGCATATATTTGCTACGAATGTGCATTAAACAGCAGGGACGCAGGACTAAGACCTAAAATTGCACAGCTTGATCCTAATACCCCTGATTCAACGCAATTGTATTGCTTGATTTGTGATAAACATCATCCTGTAGAAAGAAAAGACTGCGAGGAAGGAGATTGTCCAGGCAATGTCATTGATGCTGAAGATGGTGTTTGTCTTACATGCTATTGAAAGAATGAAATAATTCGCACATACGGAATTAATCATGAAAGTTTGCTATTGCGATGAAAGTGGTACTGGGGAGGAGCCAATTGCAGTAATGGTTGGTGTCGTAGTTGATTCCCAACGTATGCATGTGACAAAAGACCATTGGGGGGCTTTACTTCATAATTTGTCATCTATTGTAGGCAAAGAGTTACAAGAACTGCATACCCGAAATTTTTACTGTGGCAGTGGTGTGTGGTATGGCATGAGTGGAAAGGCTCGTTCAGATGTAATTGACCTTATCTTTGAATGGGTAAAAGAACGAAAACATCATTTTGTCTATTCTTCTGTAGTAAAAAAAACTTTTTTCGAAGAACTTAAAAACGAAAACATACCATCTGAAACGAACACCATTTGGAGGTTTCTTGGCTTTCACCTTTTGTTGTCGATGCAAAAAAAATTTCAAAATGAACAAAAAAACAAAGGGAATACAATCTTCATATTTGACAATGAAGAAAGAGAACAAATGAGGTTCACAGACTTGATTAATAATCCACCAACGTGGAGCGAGACATATTACAAAAAGAATAAAAAATCCTCGCCATTGAATCAAGTGGTTGATGTGCCACTTTTTGGTGACTCAAAAGAAGTTCCCCTAATACAAGTTGCTGACTTTATGTCTTTTTTTCTCAGAAAATATGCGGAACTCAAAGAAGGGTATATTAAGCCAGCTTATAAAGGAGAAGAAGAAAAAGTAACAAATTGGGTAAAAACTATTGGTGAGAGATCTATAGGCCGTACATGTATGTATCCAAGCAAAGGTCGCTGTGTTTGTGCGGACCTTTTTTATCAGCATGCACCAAAGTCTATTCAATCCTTGTAACGAACTGAAAATATAATTGTATTTTGGGGACAATCCATAAATTTATAAGTTTCTCTATTATTGATTACGACTTTATTTATATTTATATTTTTATGGACGTTAAATAAATACGTTACGTCCCCTAAATACGTTATGTTTTCCAAAAGGAGGAGTAGCTATGGGTACTAAAGACGTACTGGAGAAAGCTTTGAAGCTCAAGCCGGAAGAGAGGTTTCTGGTTATCGAAGGATTGCTAAAGAGCTTAGACGAGCCGGATAGGAGACTCGATGATATCTGGGCTGATGAAGCTGAGCGGAGACTCAAAGCTTATAGAGAAGGCAGACTAGAAGGCATACCTATGGAAGAGATCTTCGAGGAATGAAATGAAGGTGGTATTCACAAGATATGCCAGATTGGAGTTGCAAAATGCAATTGCCTTCTATGAGCTGGAACTTCCGGGCCTTGGGAGACAGTTCAAGGAAGAAGTAAAAAAGGCTATATCGAGAATAATAGCGTATCCCCAGGCATGGTCAATAGAACGTGGTGAAGTGCGCAAGTGCCTTCTGCACAGGTTTCCGTACAAGATTATGTACTCTGTGGAGAAAGATCATATTTTGATTATCGCTATAGCCCATCAACACAGGATGCCTCATTATTGGGTTGATAGGAAGGAAACATAATCGGGTAACCAAGGGGCTTTTCTCCCCCAGTCCCCCACCTAGCATCCGTCTAAGGCGGGCCAGGCTGTTCATTAAGTCTATCGGGTCCGCCTCAGGCGGAATAATGAATGTTCAGCTTCCTTCAGACGGTCTCTCACGATTCCGCCCTTGCCTTCGGCTAGTACTTCTGCTAACGTATCACTACGTGAGCAGGGTTCACCCTGTTAAATTTCCCGCAGGGAACCCTATTTAACAGGGTAAACGTACAGGGGACTTGACTTCGACGAGCTCAGTCGAGTCGCACCCCATAAGCTCACGCCCATGCCGGGCGTACACAAGTCACTACAGCTGACCGTTACCCGCGCCCGACTTGCGTCGGTCATGGCTTCCGGCAGCTGAGTTCCAATGTTCGAACTCACTGGATGGCAGGAATTGCAATTTCAGGGCGGATGGGGTAATTTTTGATTACGGAATCCGTAAGAAGGAGATACAAATGGAATTTGTCTTACCAATAGACAAAATGACCACATCAGACAAGCTCGCTGCGATGGAGCAATTGTGGGAAGACCTATGTCGCAGTCCAGAATCCGTCCCCTCGCCACCCTGGCACGGGGACGTCCTGTCGGCGAGGGAAAAACGAGTCAGGGAAGGCCAGGCCGAATTTGCCACCCTTGATGTAGCCAAGGACCGAATCAGGAAATCTACCAAATGAGAAGGCAGACTAGAAGGCATACCTGCGGTTCCAGGTTACAGCCTGAAGAAAATCTCACCTCAACGCAATCAACTGCGCACTCAATGAGTTCCCCTCTACACGAAGCAAAGCCACCGAAGCCGGTAACGCGGATCGACACGGTCCCGCACTGCCTGGATTTAAAAAGAGTACGCCATTCTGCTTTTCTATCCATGACCGATGAGAATGACCGCTTATCACCGCGCTGAAACCAGCCGCAGCCGGGTCCAGATCAAGCTCATCTACATCATGGAGCACATATAATAGGGCCTCTCCGACTTCAACTATTACTGTTTTCGAAAGCTTTCCCGCCCATCCGAATCTGTCCATATTGCCGCGCACGGCAACAACCGGGGCAACTTCCTGAAGCGCCTTAAGTACTTCCTCCGGGCCAATATCTCCGGCATGAACGATCAGATCAATACCTTCAAAAGCCTTGAGCACCTCGGGCCGAAGAAGACCATGCGTATCGGAAATGACGCCGACGAGATGGCCGTCGTGGCTTTTCAACTCTGTGGACATTACTCTCCTCTTATATCCCCTCTTTTCCGCACAGGCGGATGCGCCTTTGGCGAACAATACCACAAAAACTCTTTACTCCGTGACTATTTTTCAGAAATGCCGAGGAGTAGAGAGAAACGTCCGCGACCTGTCACTGCACTAGTCGCGGCTGGAAGCCGCTCCTACGGGTAGGGGATCGTTTTCTCCGTAGGAGCGGCATCTTGCCGCGACACCGTTCGCACCTGGAAGGTGCTCCTACAGAAGAGGCAGGAAATTGGCATACAGAAAAAAATAGGCGGTGGATTTGGGACACCCCCCCTTATTGATTTCATAAGAAATTCTTGATATATAAAAAACTTCCGGTAATATGCGGAGGCAATAAGCAATCTCCGCACACGCCTATCAAAAAATTATGGGAGACCGTCTATGTCACTCGTTTTTGCCGACTCAATTAAGACCTATACGATTGATCAGGACAAGGCCGTTTCGCCCCAAGAGACCGTGGCCAGGGTCAGGGACCGTTTAAAACAGGTCAAGGGCGAGATTCTAAGGGACGTGGTCCGGATAGACAAAGGCAGGCTGGGCATCCCGGTCTATATGAGCATTTGCGGCACAGAGGCCAGAGAGGTCGTCGGTACCATCAAACAGATGGGTAAGGGAGGGACTCCTGAGCAGGCAGAGGCGAGCGCCCTTATGGAACTCATGGAACGGTACTCTCTTTTTAGTTTTATGAATGGATCTTTTGTCTGTTCCGAGGCCGGAACACTCCAAGGGGACGTGGCGCCCCTTGAGGCGCTTATGCAGTCCGTGCATGATGATCCGGGTAATGCCCATGAATTGGAAAAAGCCGGAGGGATATGGTCCACCCTCCCCCTTTACTGGACCCGGGCCTATGATCTTACGCATAATAAGGAAGTCTGGCTCCCTTTTCAGTGGTTTTATATGTTAAATGAGTATAACGGCTCCTCAGCCGGAAATACCTTGACCGAGGCCGCCCTCCAGGGATTATGTGAGGTGGTGGAAAGGCACGTATCCTCGGTCGTTACAAATGGAAATCTTTCTACCCCGGCCGTTGATCTTTCCTCGGTAAAGGATCCTATGGCGAGAGAGTTGATCACGAAATATGACTCAAAAGGAATCAACCTTTACGTAAAAGATTTTACCCTCGAGACGGGGATACCTACAATAGCGGCTCTGGCTATGGATCCCGCCACTTTCCCGGAAAAAAGTGAGATTGTCTATACCGCGGGGACGGCTACCCATCCGGAGAAGGCCCTTATCCGGGCCTTGACGGAAATAGCTCAGCTCGCCGGGGACTTTGACACCGAAGGCAGATATGCCGAAAGCGGCCTGCCCAAATTTTCCGGACTGGAAGACGCTCGTTATGTGACGGAAGCCGGGAATAACGCTTGTATCGGAGATATGCCCGATGTCTCACATTCCAACCAGCGGGTGGAACTGGAACAGTGTGTCCATGCCCTGGCTGAAAAGGGGTTTACCGTTTATGCCGTGGATATTACCCATCCTGTACTCCGCATTCCGGCCGTATATATGATCGTTCCAGGGGCCCATTTCCGCGAACGCACCAGGGATAACAGTTTCTGCCTGCACGCCGCCAAGCTGGTCTCACAGTTTCCCGACAGCCAAAGGGCTGTCTATGAGCTTGAGCGGATGAAGACAATCTATCCTGACCATTACGAGGTCCATTTTTTCCTGGGCTACACCTATGAACGGGAAGGCCGCTACGATGAGGCCCTGGCCTGCTATGAACACGCCCTGGCCCTTGATACGACAGGCAAGGAGCGGGCCAGTCTTTATTGCCAGCGGGGGGTGTGCTACAAGGAGATGGGGGACCTCCGGCAGGCCCTGGCGGAGCTTGAAAAGGCACGGGAGTGTAATGCAGAACTCAAGGAAATACATAACCTGATGGGCTTCTGTCATTTTAAGCTCAAAGATCATGTGCAATCTATCGCCTGTTTTGAAAAGGCTATAGATCTGGACCCGTCTTCGGCCATAGATTATGCCAACATTGGTTCCAACCTGCGGGAGATAGGCCATATAGCCGAGGCTATTCGATACTATCAGTTCGCCCTGGATATCGACCCCTCTATAGATTTTGCCCGTGAAAATATCGAGAAGCTAAGCAGGCAGGCCTTATCTTAGTGATAGGCTTACATAGCTCATAGCTCATAGCTCATAGATGAAGGCAATGACCAACGAAAAAACTCAAAGTTGATGAACCCGTAAAAAGTAAAATTTTACCGCAGGACGCCGAGATAACATATTGAATGGTTTAAAGTTTTTCTCTGCGTACTCAGCGGTGAAAAGGATTTTTTACGAAGCCGTCAACATAAGGAAACAATGAATGCATTCGATAAGCGATCCCCCTGTCTTACTCATCAACAGTAATCGAACCTCGCTGGTCTCTTCATCAGATACCATTCCAATCTCACTAGGATACATCGGCGCCTTTCTCATGGATAATGGGTTCGAGATCGCCCTGTGGGATGATCTCAAAGACAGGCCGTTGCCGCTGTTAAAAATCAGGGAGTTCATCCTTAACCGGCGTCCTTTGTACGTAGCTTTTTCCGCTTACATGGAAAACATGGAAAGTATCCGCCTTCTGGCTAAATTCATAAAGGAACTGGACCCCCGGATACCCATTGTTATCGGCGGGCCGCAGGCGACGTTTATGCCTACTGAGGCCCTCCTTGACCTTCGCCATGTGGATGTCATTTCCCGGGGTGACGGAGAAATAGTGGCGCGTGATCTCGCCTGTTCTCTGCGGGAGGGTCTGCCCCTATCCTCTGTCCGTGGAATATCTTATAGGGTAGAAAATCACCTGTATGATAATCTCATGGCCGAAGAAACCGGAGATGATTTGGATAGTTACCCGTCACCGTATCTGACAAACGTCCTGGATCTATCACACAAGGATACGGCCATTTTACTTACCTCCAGAGGCTGTGTCTATCCCTGCGTATTCTGCTATACGCCCAGGGCGTTCCATCATAAGGTAAAAATTCATTCCATCGAGCGGGTGCTGGAAGAAATCAAGTATTGTGTAAAAAAGGGCCTTAGACAGTTCTGGTTTGCCGATCCAAACTTCAGTTTCTCCCGCGAGCGGCTGGAATGCCTTTTAGATAAGATCATAGAACAGAACCTTGATATCCGGTTCTGGTGTCAAACGCGTTACGACCTTGTCGATGCCTCCCTTCTTATGAAGCTAAAACGGGCCGGAGCCGCCACCATTGCCTATGGCATGGAATCAGGCAGCCCCAGGGTTCTCGATACCATCAGAAAAAAATTGGACCTGGCCAGACTGTCTCAGGCCATCAAATTAGCCCAGTCCTTTGGCGTCAATGTGGAGTTGTTTACCCTTTACGGGCTGCCGGGTGAGACCTTTGCCGATGCCTATGAAACCGTGCGTTTTGTGAAGAACCATGGGGTTCGCATCGAGGGAAATTCCTGCTCGCAGCAGCTTCAGGTCTATTTCGGCACGGAGATCCAGAGAGATTATAAGAACTTCGGGATCATACCCCAGCCGCAATACAAGCCCCGATACCTATCTATCGGAGATGATTTTGAAACCGAGAATCTGACCTCCAAAGAGATAAAGCGGCTGAAGGCCATCTGGTTTATTAACAACGCCTTCTTCCAGGAGAAGGTTGAGGCAAAGACCGATATTTTCCCTCTCCTCTCGTATCTTGTTCACCACGCTCATTATCTGGACGAGGAGCCGGAATTCTATCTTTATCTTACAAAGTTATTATGTGAGGTTGAGGAGTTTGAGTTAGTTTACCGGTATCTGAACACGGCCAAGGCCTCCAGCCAGTCGTGGCTGAAAGAATGGATCAGGCACGTGCCTTTCTACCGGGACTCAAACTCTACGGCAAGATCCGGAACAAAGATAATTTTGGATATTGCCGGATACCTCGGGGAAAGACCCATTCCCAGTACAAGCGGACGCTTCTGGCCGCTCGTGATTGGTGAGGGCCGCTTTCTGCCTGACTTCGAGAGTAACCTGGTGGGACTTAAGGCCGGAGAAGAAAGGCGGTTTCAGGTCAGATTTCCTCATGAATATCCTGACCGGGAGCTTGCCGGACAAGACGCCACCTTCATGGTAAAAGTTCATAACGTAATGGAACCTTTGTTTGTCCAGGGGATTGAAGACATCCCTTCTCTCGGCATCTGCAACACATATCAACCGGGCGATCTCGATTCTCTCAGAAAGACACAGGAGGCATTATACTACATCTGGTTACGGTCGCTTAGCCCCGAAGAATTGATGCAAAGCCCGGAACGGGGTCTGGACCTTATTAGTAAATACCTCTGTCTGGGAAAGTTTACCGAGGCCATGGCGCTCGCGGAGACAATTTTTATGATGGACGGCCTGGGGCCAAAAGTTACCCGCGTCCTTATGGAAGGCGGATTATTTGAATTTGCCCTGGAGCTTATAAATAAGGCTGGATGGCAGGACCACGCGGGCCTGATTCAGCAGACCCGTTGTTATTTCAGCCTTAAAGACTATGATCGGGCGCTGGAGATTTTAAAAAGGATATATAATGAGCGAGACCTGCGAATCCTTTATTGCCTTCTGGATATCTACCAGAAGAAAGGCGAACCCATGGAAGTAATAGAAGAATTAAAAGAAAAATTTCTGGCCGGCCAGCTCAGGTATTCTCTCTTAAGGGAAGAGCAGAGAATTAAAATGGCCGACCCTGTCTGCTTGCCTGCCTGAGCGAGAACGCTCGCAGTCAGGCAACGCACAGGCAGGACGATTTGAGATTTTTTTCGGCCGGGTAGTCCAGCGATTAATGCTCAGATACAACCGGTTGGCTTGGGCAGTCCGGCAATCTTGCAGATAGCCCTTTCAGACGTGGTCGGAAAAAGCTCATGTATTCGCCAAATGGAAATCTTGAGGTCTCGTTGCAACTTTAAAATCATAGGAGCAATGCCACGCTTGGCATAGTAGTTACGCACGTATTCAATTATTAGCCAGTGTTCATCGGTTAAATCTTCTATCCCCTCTTGTTTGGCTATGGCCCGGGAAAATTCCGCAGTCCAGCTATCGAAAGTCTTCAAATAGCCTTCTATGTTAATCTCGAATTGCTTGTCTTTATAAGATACGCTCGGCATAGGTAATCCCTCTCCGATGAGATTTAAGATATTGTTGCAGCTACTTTTAGCATATATCGTGCTAAGTTTTCCAGTAAAATTTTGGTTCTTTCTCATTTCAAGTGGGTAATCCAAACATCTCCAAGCGCTTTTTTCTGTCATCCCCGAGGGTTTAATCGGGGATATGGTTTTTATCAGAAGCACTAAGGGTTGACTTATCAAAACAAAGGTGTTAAAAAAATCACCACCTTGGCAATGTTATGCTTGGCGCCCGTAGCTCAGTTGGATAGAGCGCCGGACTTCGAATCCGTAGGTCGCCCGTTCGAGTCGGGCCGGGCGTGCCAAATCTTAGTCTGCTACTTTTATTAAATTTCATGGTTCAACCCGGGCCGTTAGCTCAATTGGCAGAGCAACTGACTCTTAATCAGTAGGTCGCTGGTTCGACTCCAGCACGGCCCACCAGTAAGATCAAATGGCTATAAGTAACCGGCTTATAGCCATTTTTAATTTTGATACTTGGACCAAAATCTCAAATTATAACAGCCCCCCTTCCCTTCGCCCTCTCCACTCCGCCACCTAATTGCCGGCCATGTCTATAACCATATAGGATATTGCATTAACATTATTTGACATTTTCCTTGACATACCGCATAAATATTGTTACCAAATGATGGTTTTTATCTCCTGGTTTTGTCTTTGATGCAGGCACGTAGCTCAGGGGGAGAGCGCTACCCTGACACGGTAGAGGTCGGCGGTTCGAAACCGCCCGTGCCTACCATTTAGATAAACATCCGCAAGCGATAGCCGGGAGCAACCTCTAAACAATTATATGTTTTAAATTTACGGGCGGATTAGAGGGCATCTTTGTTGTCATCAGACAGTAAGATGCCCTTTTAACTGAAAAGATGGGAGAAAGTTTCATTTCCATAACCAGCTCCGATGGCAGAGAGATGGCCATTCATCGAGATACGACCACGGGAGAGGAACTGGCTATCTTGAGGCATAGCACCGCGCATATCATGGCCGAGGCGGTAAAAGACTTATTCCCATCGGTTAAGATAGCCATCGGCCCGGCTATAGAGCACGGGTTCTATTATGATTTTGATTATGAAGGGACCTTCACGCCCGCGGATATGGAGCGCATTGAGGGGCGGATGCGGGAGATTATCGCTGAAAACAGGCAATTCCAGCGGGAAGAGTTGGTTAAGGAAGCCGCGATTGAATTGTTTACGCGGCTGGATGAACCATATAAGGTCGAGCTTCTTCGGGATATACCCGAAGAGGTCGTTTCTATTTACCGGCAGGGGGGCTTTATTGACCTTTGCCGTGGACCGCATATTGCCTCTGCCGGGTTGGTTAAGGCCTTTAAGTTGACTGGCGTGGCCGGCGCTTATTGGCGGGGAGATGAGCGCAATAAGATGCTGCAACGTATCTATGGGACGGCCTTCTTTGATCGTAAAGTCCTCGAGGATTATCTTGAGAAGCTTGAAGAGGCCAAGAGGCGTGACCACCGCCGCCTGGGCAAGGAGCTGGACCTATTCAGCATAAGCGACGAGGCAGGAGCAGGGCTGGTAATTTATCATCCGCGCGGGGCCATCCTACGATTTATTATTGAGGATTTTGAAAAGCGAGAGCATCTGAAGCGAGGGTACCAGTTAGTGATAGGGCCGCAGATATTGAAACTCGATCTCTGGAAGCGTTCCGGTCATTTTGATAACTACCGCGAGAATATGTATTTTACGGAAATAGACGGTCAGCAGTATGGTATTAAGCCTATGAACTGCCTGGCCCACATGCTCATTTACAAGTCCAGGGTAAGGAGCTATCGGGACCTGCCGCTACGGTTCTTTGAACTGGGCACAGTGCACAGGCATGAGA
>QYQD01000059.1 GCA_007280345.1 Deltaproteobacteria bacterium
CCTGCATCAGTTGCTGCAATGAGCTCAATGCCGGCTATGCTGCCGACGGCTACGCCAGGGCCCACGGGGTGGCGGCCATGCTGGTGACCTACAGTGTAGGTGCCCTGAGCGCCGTGAACGCCACCGCGGGCCACTATGCCGAGGACCTGCCGGTGATTTTGATCTCCGGTGGCCCCAACACTCACTCGGAACCGGATAATCAGATCCTGCACCACTCCCTTGGGGAGGTGCGCTACGGCTATGTGCGGGAGATGTTTGCCCCGGTGACCGCGGCGGCGGTCATCATCCGGCATGCCGAGGAAGCCCCCAGGCTCATCGATCAAACCATTGCTGCGGCCCTCCGGCGCCGCAAGCCGGTCTATCTGGAGATTGCTTGTAATATTGCGGACATGGAAGTCCCGGCCCCGAAACCCTACCAGTTTTGGCAAAAGCCCACCAGCAACCCCGAGACCCTGAAGGAGGCGGTGGACCATGCCGCCGCCTTGCTCAACGCCGCCATCAAACCAGTGGCGGTGGGCGGGGTCAAGCTCCGCCCCGCCGGGGCAGTGGAGGCCTTCCGGCAGTTCATCGACGCCTCGGGGTACGCTGTGGCCATGATGCCCAACGCCAAGGGTTTTTTCCCGGAAGAGCACCCCAACTTCGTGGGGATCTATTGGGGCTCGGTGAGCAGCCCCGGCACCGGGGCCATTGTGGAATCCGCCGATGTCTACCTCTTTGCCGGTCCGGTCCTCTCCGACTATGCCTCCTGCGGCCACACCATCGAAATCAGCCCAAAAAAACTCATTCACGTCGGGACCGACTTCGTGCAGTTGCCCGGGGCCCTCTATCAGGATATTGTCATGGATGAGTTTCTTGCCGCCCTGGCCGGCCAGATCAAGCGGAACGACACCTCCCTGGCGACCTTTAACCGCACTCGGACCCAAACCCTGCCGGAACCTCCCATCGACCGAAAGGCCCCCATCCGCACCCGGCGCCTCTTCGCCATGATCCAGGGCATGATAGACGCCAACACCACCCTCATCGCCGAAACCGGGGATTCCTGGTTCAATTGCATGAACCTTTCCCTGCCCCAGGGCAGCGCCTTCGAGATCCAGATGCAATACGGCTCCATCGGCTGGTCCGTGGGCGCCGTCTTGGGTTACCAGCTCGCGGTGCAGCCCACCCGCCGGGTCATCGCCTGTATCGGCGACGGCTCCTTCCAGATGACGGCCCAGGAACTCTCCACCATGATCCGCTACGGCCTCAACCCCATCATCTTTATCATGAACAACGGCGGCTACACCATCGAGGTGGAGATTCACGACGGCCCCTACAACATCATCAAGAACTGGAATTATGCCGGGCTGGTGTCGGTCTTCAATGGCGCCGACGGCAACGGCTGGGGCAGTTGCGTCCGCAACGAGGGGGAAGCCCAGGACGCTATCGAAAAGGCTCTGACCCACGACGGCCTGAGCGTCATTGAAGTAGTGATCGACAAGGATGACTGCAGCCGGGATTTACTGGAGTGGGGCACGCGGGTATGCGCCAGCAACGCCCGCCCGCCCAGCACAGTGAAATCATTTGGTTAACCACTTCGGTGCCGCATAATCTCGGTTTAAACAAAAGTCACCCGATCTGAGGTCATAGAGATGGAGGACTGTCTGCTGGCGCCACCGTTGTCCGACGAGGCGTATGCCAGATGTTTCAGAGAATTTCGCCGCGACTGCAAGGAATGGCGGGCCATGACCTCTCGCAACCAAAACCGAATTGTTGAGCTTGGCAAGACCAGGATCCTGGCAGCCTCGGCCGGCCTCACCATGGCTGGTGTTACCCGCTGCCCTACCTACATATACAGACATCCCCTGCCTTAAAACCCCGCAATCCGCAGGCCAAAATCCGGGTAAGTCCTTATTTCCATATCGCTCCTGGTCAGACATAGTGCAATCAAAAGCATCTTACGGCGGGTCAAGCCAACTAATTCCAGGTTCGAAGTGGGCTCATGGTCATTCTCCAGTGCATCATGGGTTTCATCATGGGTATCTATTTAATGGAGATTGTAAGCGGTCATTTGGTCACTAAGAAGGTGATGGCCGCATTGAAAGGAGAAGGCTCCCATCCAGAAGGGTGAAAAGACAACAACCACAAGAACCATTTTGCTGATAACTCGGGTTAACGGCTGGGTGATGGTTTGGGTGATATCCTTTGACGAATCAGACCTGGATTGGGGCTGAGGGAGGTAGCCATGCTGTACAAGTGCATTTGGCATGGGTGCGATAAAGTTTGGGGGGATCCGGAGCCTGGGGTTAGCGGTTACAGTCATGGGTTATGTTCTCCACACGCAAGGCTGGCCTTTGCGTCCGCTTTTCGTAAACACCAAATCAGGGAGGGGAACCCTGACTGCTACCTGAGGTGCTTTGGGTCCTGTGACCGGCATTGGTGCACATTCCATCCCATCTGCCCGATTGAACATCCTGGGCCGGAACAGATGGCAGAGCTGAAGCTGAGGCTGGATACCCGGAGTGCTCCTGATTTACGCTGATTCGGCTTTAAGGCATGGTGCAAATCATTCAGTCGGTAGGCGAGGATTTTTTAGTGTTTAACCGTTCCCGACCTCGGGTTCCTTACAGGCGGCGCGCAATGATTACGCACCAGATGATGCCGCGGCTTAATGTCGCATCATACTTACACAAGGGCCAAAGGTTCAACCTATCATGAATCAGCACATTGCCCGCTGCGGAGAGGTCTCCCGCCTCAATTACTATGCCTGGGCGCTCCTGGCCATGTGGACCGTAGTGGTGGCGTTATCCCTTTGGTGGAACCTGGCCCAGCCGCGGCCGGAGACTGCCGTGGGCCTCTGGTGGGGGCATGGTCTCTTGTGGCTTCTGGGCCTGGGGGGAATTATTTTTGGTTTCAACCGCCTGCGGGTAGCTCATGACCGCATCATTACTTTGATGTATACTGATATGTTGACTGGCATCGCCAACCGGCGCATCTTCCTGGAGAGCCTGGGCGGCGCCATCTCCTTTGCTCAGAGGCACCAGACTCCCCTGTCCATCATCATGGCCGACCTGGACGACTTCAAGTCCGTCAACGATACCTTTGGTCATAACGCGGGGGACCAGGTGCTCCAGGCCTTTGCTACCCTCTTGATGGAAAATAGCCGGCAGGAGGACTTGGCCGCGCGCTTCGGCGGCGAAGAATTTATCATGATGCTCCCGGGCACCGGCGCCGAGGAGTCGGCAGTTTTGGGAGAGCGTGTCCGACGCCATTGGCAGGAGATTACCTCCCCAGGCTTCAGTATCCGGGTGACTGCCAGTTTCGGCGTGGCCGCCTATCAACCGGGAGACACCGTGGACGGCTTTATCGAAAGGGCCGACCAGGCGTTATACGATGCCAAGATGATGGGAAAGAATCAGGTCGTTGTCGGGGAAGACACGACTGAGCAGGTTGAGGAAGAAACACGAAAGTTAAGCCATTTCTTAAGCCTCTTTTCCGGTGAGAACTGGGAAAGAAAGCTGTCCGTGAGGTGGCGGGAAGCAGGGCCGTTCACAGAAATCGCCGAAAAGAGATCGGCTCAGAGAAGGTCGTAGCAGGTGGCAAGACCCCGGCAGCTTTCCTAACCGTTTCACATCAATAAGATAACCCATCATCGGAGGAGCCAATCCGTCTAGGTCCCCTCAATCCTTCCAGGGTCACTCTCACCCCCAGCTGATACTCAGAGCATAACAATACCTGAAAAATTCCTGCCATTCCCTCCGGCTTCCTGACCTCCTTCAATCTTTAACAGCTGAAATCTTCCTCCCCACAAGTGTCCGTGCCAGATAATCATATCAAAGCTGGCATTTTTACGGGGAAGGTGATAATGGTCGATCGTGGCAAGATACTTTCTCTTCTTGATTGGCTCTCTTTAAAGGAAGAGCAATTTACTCATGGTGGGGCCAGGGTTTCTAACCATGCCCGGAGGTGGTATATGCTTGTAGCCTCTGTTTCCCCACTGGCGGATCATTAACGGACGGTGCTGACCTGGGATTCGTAGGCCGCGGACCCACGAAAAATCTGCTCAAAGAGGGTGATATAAAAAAATCTGTAAAAAATGTTTTCTTGGCTGATTTTTGTGCTATCATGCCTTCCACAAGACCAATTGGCTGGAAAAAGATAAATCTTTTCGGGGGTAAACTCGTAAATAGAGGTCCCCAAAACATTTTTTGTAAACAGCGGGTGCTTATCCATTAACCACCGGGCTGAGACCCGGTTACCCATATCCGCATGGCTGCTTGTACCAGAGTTAAGAAAGGCTTTTCAGCCGTTTGTATACCCCTAGGGGGCAATCTTTAATTCTGGAGGAGAGAGATATGGCTTTTTCTTTGGGAATTCTATTGTTTATTTTGGGAGCCGCCGGTTTTTGCGTGACATGCTGGCGCGGGATAAAGAACAGTTCTAATATTACCAACCCCTTCCCAGAGCTGCCTGACGACGCTTTTCGAAAATGCGCCGATATGGTAAAAAAAAGATATACCTTCCTTTTTATTTGCAATCTGGTGATTCTTATTTCTTTATTACTTCTCTTTGCAGCATCGGCAGGAGGGGTGAAGAACACTAATCTGTTGGTGGTTTTCGGGCTTTTTGTGATTTTCGGGCTTTTTGTAGCGGTATTCTTCTTAGCTCTTAGTACCTTCGAAAGGAGGAAAGCCGATGAAATATTGGAAGCGCATAAACACAACTGGAAAGATTTGACTCATTCCATAGCAGCCCATAATACCAAGTTGCCATCTAACAAGTAAAATTAAGATTAAGGAAAATTTGTCATCGAACGAAGTTTTTCCGGGTCTTTGGCGAGATCATTCAGACCTAGACAGAGGTGGTTCTCTACCTCGTCCAGATCCCGGAATGCCCTGTTGGCAAAATTCTTCTCCCTCAGCTCCTCCCAAATATGTTCGGAAGGGTTTAATTCCGGACTTCGAGGGGGCAGGTTAATCAGCCTAATATTTTCAGGCACTTCCAAGTTCTGGGATATATGCCAACCGGCCTGATCTGCCAGCATGAGGATAAAATAATCCGGAAAATCCTCCGACACTTGCCTTAAGAAGATGTTCATCATCTCCGTATTGGCCCAGGGCAAAATGAGGGAGGTCATTCGCCCCAATGCCGGGCACACCGCCGTGAACACCTAGAGATAAGTTCTAATGACCTGCCTGGGCGCTTGCGGCCTCGTCCCCAGAGGCGACCAGGCGCGCCTAACATCACTGATGCGGCCAAAGCGCGCTTCGTCTTGAGAAAAGAGTAAAACCGGACGGTGATCTTCCGGGTCCCTTGCTGCCAGTTTTGCAGCAATAAGTTCAGGGAGTTTTTTTAAAAGCCTCCTGCTCTTCCTTATCGGCATCGACATGGAACGGCCGAGGCATTATTTTCCGCCAACCCTGTCGTTTAAGCAGCCTATAGACCGTGGTCTTATGGATTTTGTGGCCGATACGTTTTTCCAAGGCCGCTTTGATTTCTGCAGCCGTAGCGATCTGACCGGTAAGTGCCGCCTGTTTGAATGATTCTAAAAACAAGGCCTCTTCGTCCCAGCTTAAGTAGGCGCGGCGCCGGCCACCCTTCCCTGCCCCCCCCACCGCGTCCGGCCCCAAGCGATTATATCTGGAAATCAGATTGTGAACCGATTGCTCTGCAAGTCCAGTGTGCAAAGCAATTTCC
>QYQD01000157.1 GCA_007280345.1 Deltaproteobacteria bacterium
CTGAAGAAGAGGGGGGGCCAGGAAGAGCCACTCAATAGTGCTAACGCCAGGTATCGGAAGATCGTCAAGTTATCCTGGCTCTTAAATGCCTGGGAGGAGATTACGACAACCTGAAATGGGCTTTTTCAACGGCCTCGCTATTTATACGCCCCTGCCATCACAAGTTATCGTTTCCGATAAGCATATCATAGCCGTATCTCCGGCCCTCTCAATCCATCCCGTCAAACTCGGCTCCCCACTGAGATTATTCCGATTGACTATCCCCGCCTTTTCACCATAAACTGATCTTATGAAAATTTACCCAGTAACCGGCAGGGCATTCTTAAAGGATTGGGGAAGGTATTTGTAACTGATCCAGCAGGCGAGTTTAATGTGGGTTCGAATCCTACTCCCTCCGCCATTCTTATAGTTGAAAAATCAATAAGATGAGCTTTTTAGGTGGGCCAAATTTAGGGCAGTAGGAGGACAGTAAACAGGAGGTTGATTGAATCACCACTCCGCCATCTACCGCCGTGGCCTATCCCTGGGGGCCAACTGTCCGGTCGTGGACCGGGCTCCGATCCTGAAGGCAGCCACCCCCAAGACTCCCCCCGTCGTCCCCGAAGAGATCATCGAGGTAGCGATGGCCACGGTGCTCACCAAGAGGAAGAAAGAGGCCCACCGACAAATCGCCTTACTGGCTGACAAGTTCCCGGATCTGGCTAGCCGGCTTTGGAAAATCTGCAAGAAGATGGAAGAGGAAGAACCACCGCCGGCGCCCGGAAAGAAACCGCGACCCCGAACGGAGTACGATTGGCGAGTGGTCGTGGCGAACGCAAAAGGGGCCTAAAAAGTGTGTGCGTGGACCTTCCGTAAATCAAATAGCCGTGTCTGACTTCCTTCTTTCCCCGCCACTCAAATTTTCCTCACCAAATTCGAGCCATTCCGCGATGGAGATCATATCTTCGGTTTTCCATCATTAGGGATAATTGTCTGATTTGGCAAGCTGTACGCATGTGAGAATGGGGATGTAAGCCATGGGTGAAGGTTTCCAGCAGCTGGTCCCTTTCAATTTATAGGCGGAACTTTAAAGCCTCTTATATTCATTCAGAATTGTTTCAAAACAGGATTTATTGGGGATGATAATGATCTTTTTCCTTATTAGAATTTCTGAAATTATTTCTCGTCGTCTTTCTGCCAAACCGGAATTTCCTTTCCTGGGGATATATTAGGCTTTATAATTTGTGATAAGTTTCTGTTTCAGGACGGGCGCAGTGGGCAAACGGCTCTTCTATGGCTTCCTGGTGGTGGTTCTGGCTTTTGCGGCCACGGAAACCGTCGGGCAGGCCCAGTGGTTGGCGGGACTGGAATCCGCCCATTACGATATTATGCACCTATTGGCGGGGGTGCGGCACCGGCCCCAACATGTTGTCATCGCGGCCATCGATGAACAAACCCGCCTCGAACATCAGGACGAACCGATGGTGTTTTGGGCGCCCCATTTTGCCCAGGCCATTGAAGTCCTCAAGAAGGTCGGAGTCAGGGCCATCGGGTTGGACTTTCTCTTTTCGGTAAGCGCCGAGGCCTGGCTCAAGAAGCTGGCCCTGCCCGGCGACCGGAGCCGCGCTTTCGACCTGGAGTTGCGGCGGCAGCTGGCTTCCGGACAGGTGGTCCTGGCCGCCAGTATGGTTTTCGACGACCAGGGAAACGGCAAGATTCTCCTGCCCATCGCAGATTATTATTTTTCCCTCCCCCGGCAGTTGGACGACGTCGGTTTAACCAATTTCTACAATGACCCGGATGGGGTGCTCCGCCGCTTCATCACTGCCCTGCCCACTGGCGAGGGGGAGATGTGGCCCACCTTGGCGGCGCTGCTGGCAGGCCGGATGACCGATAAGGGGCCCTCCGAGGCGGCCCTACCCTCCAGCCCCACCCACATCGGCTTTGCCGGTCCTCCCGGGACCTTTCCGCGAATTTCCTTCCGGCGTCTGCTGCGTCCCGACGCCGACCAGGACCAGGGCCTCAAGGTCCTCAAAGACAAGGTGGTCATTGTGGCGCTGGAGACCCGGCTTCAGGATATCCACATGACCCCCTATGCCCGGAGCTTTCTCTCTTGGGGTCCCCAGATGATGAGCGGCCCTGAAGTCCATGCCAATATTGTGGAGACTCTGCTCACCGGCCGATGTCCCCGGGCCGCGCCGGAACTTTTGCGCCTAAGCGTCCTCCTGGCGGTGCTCGCGGCTGGAACGTTCGCTTTTTTTCACCTCGCCCCCTGGCAGGGCCTGGGAGTGGGGGTCATGCTGATTCTCCTCTCCATGGCGTTGGCCTATCTGTCATTCCTAAACTCCCTGATCCTCCCGGCGGGTCATCTGGAATTAGGCATAGGGCTGTGTTTCCTGGGCACCCTGGCGGTGAGATTGACTGGAGAGGAGCGCACGCGGATCCGCCTGCGACAGCTCTTCTCCCGGTATGTGTCCGATGGGGTGGTGGAAAAACTCCTGAGCTCCGGCAAACTCCCGGACTTGGGCGGAGAAGCCCTCAACGTCACGGTGCTCTTTGCGGATATTCGGAACTTCACCACCATTTCCGAAAGCTTGAATCCCCACGAGGTGGTGGAGATGCTTAACGCCTATTTCAGCTCAATCTGCGAGCCGATCCTGGAGAACGGTGGCACCGTGGACAAATTCATCGGGGATGCCGTGATGGCGGTATTTGGGGCGCCGGCCCTCCAGCCGGATCAGGCCCGGCGGGCCCTGCTTACCGCCCTGGCCATGGCCGCCAAGGCCAAGGATTTCCAAACCTGGATGGCTGAGCGGTTTCCGGAGAGAGGACTCCCTGATTTTCATATCGGTATCGGCCTCCATACCGGCGAGGCCGTGGTGGGTAATATCGGCTCACCCAAACGTCTGGAATATACCTCCATCGGAGACACGGTGAACATCGCCTCCCGGTTGGAGAGCTTGACCAAGGAGTTGGGCTGGATGATCATTGCCTCGGATCAGACCATCGCGGCTGCCGGACCGGGGGTCCGCCTCGGCAAACGGCGGGAATTGAGCCTCAAGGGACGAAAGGAGGGGGTTTGCGCCTACGAAGTGATCGGAGTGGAATAAAATCGATCACCATGATACCTTCAAACAATTACCGACCAAAGGAAGATGGGACCATGCCTGTTCACCGCGCAAAAATTATCATCAGTTGCCTGGTCATTGCAGTGACGCTCTCGGTTTCAGATATTCCCGCCCCGGCGGCGGCTCCCGACATCGGCCTGGTCACCGGCCTCTCCGGCGAGGTCACCTATTGGAATCAGGCCGAAAAGCAATCTCCGGCCAGGGCCCAGGCGTTCCTAAAGATCCGGCAAGGAGACCGCTTCCAGGTCCCAGAAGGGGCCGGGGTGCAACTGCTCTATTTTGCCGGCGGCCGGCAGGAGACCTGGAAGGGTCCAGTCACCCTGCAAATCGGCGAGGCGGAAAGCCGGCCGGCCGGAGAGCAACCGCCCCGGTTTCCGCCCGAAGTGAAGGTTCTCTCCAGCAAGGTAGCCAAGGGAATTTCAGGTTCCCCCGTTATAATAGCCCGCACCGAGACTTCGACCAGCACCGTCAGGCAGGTCATGCAGGAAACGGGGCGGTCCAGCGGGGTCATACCGACCATGGCGCCCACGAAGGCCCCCTCGCTTCCGCCCGGGCCCGTTTCACCCCAGGCCCAAAAAGAAGTGGCCGAGGCCGAACAACTCTTCCAGAATCTCAAGAAACAGGCCAAGGCGGGTGACCTGACGCCGGAAATTTACCTCCTCAGCGTCTACGCCGCCCACCGGCAATACCAAAAAATGGAGCAGATCATCGACACCATGCTGGCGAAAAACCCGGGAGACCGGCACCTTAGGGAACTCAAGTCCTGGGCCCGGTCCCAAGGCTCGGACCGCAGGGAATGCACCCCGGTAAAGTGAACCATTGCAGTAATTGAGCCTGGAGAACAACCTATGGACAAGAGATTCGCCCAGGGACTTCTGATCGCGGCGGTATTGGGCCTTCTGGCCGGCTCCGGGTGGGCCCAAACCCAGATTATCGCCCGGGCCTACCCGGCAGGGACTTCCGGCACCGGAGAAGAAGAGGCACCCGGCGCCCAGGGGCAGGAATTGGCGCAACGGGTTCGGGCTCTGGCCCTGGCGGGGAAATTCGATGAAGCGCTCCCCCTGGCCCAGAGGCTCCTGGACGGGGCAGAAAAGCGCTTGGGCCCCGAAGATCCCAGGGTCGCCAAGATTCTCCAGGGGGTGGCCAACATTTACATGGGGCTGAGGAAATTCCGCAGCGCCATACCCCTGTACCAGCGCGCCCTGAAGATTAGAGAGAAGGTGCAGGGGCCGGATCACCCGGAAACCGCCGAGAGCCTGGTACGCCTGGGTAAGGCCTATATCGAGGTCGGCGACTTTGCTCAGGCTTTGCCCTTGGTGGAGCGGTCCCTGGAGATCAGAAAAAGGGTCTTGGGGCTGGAACACGCCGACACCGCCGAAAGCCTGGCCACCCTGGCGGAATTGCGGCGCCAGACGGGGGCTCTTGATCAGGCCCTGTCCCTGGCCCAACAATCCCTGGCGATCAGGGAAAAAGCCTTGGGAGGAGCCCACCCCGGAACCGCCGGCAGTCTGGTATTGCTGGCCTTGATCTACCAGCAGCAAGGGCAGGCGGAGAAGGCGCTGCCCCTGGCGGAAAAAGCCGTCCAAATCGACGAGAAGGCCTTAGGGCCGGATCATCCTCTGACTGCCCAGGCACAGCGCACCCTGGGCGTGATCCACAAAGAGCGCAAGGATTACTCCAAGGCCGAATCTGCCATGGAAAAGGGCCAACATAAAGGATTAATGGTGGGGGTCATGGGCAAGGTGGTGGTCTTGGTGGCCCAAGGGAGTTACCAGCAAGCCTTGGATCTCCTGTCTGCCCACTCGGCTCCTCCCTGGATGGGGCCGCAGAACCTGGCAGGCTACTATACTCAAAAAGGGCTGGCCCTTGAGGGCGTCGGACGCTTGAGTGAGGCTGCCGTCGCCTTTGGAGAAGCCATCCGCAGTATTGAAACCTTGCGGGCCCGGACGCCGGGAGAGCGCACCGGTTTCTTCCAGGGCGGCAGAATAAGCGGGCATTACAGGACTTACCAGGCCTTGATCGGCGTGCTGGTGCAGATGGCCCAAACCAAGCAGCCTTTGCCCGACGAACTCAAGGGCTATGGCGCCGACCCAGCCGCCGCGGCCTTCTACGTGGCTGAGTCCATCAAAGGCAGGTCCTTGCTGGAGGCCATCGCCGCCAAAGCCGGTACGGCATCGAGCAGTCAGCTCCCACCGGACCTGGCCACCCGGGAGAAGAAACTGCAGGATGAGCTGGCAACCCTGGAGGCCAGCCAGGAAAAAACCTTTCAGCCCTATTTAGACGTAACGCGCGACGCGGCTGCCTTACAGGAGCAGATCAAGACGGCGCAGGAAAGGCAGCGGGAATTCCTCGAAGTGGTGCGCCGACAGGTCCCCCGTTACGCGGCGTTGTATTATCCCCGGCCTTACAAGACCGCGGAATTGCCTCTCAAGTCGGGGGAAGTTCTGCTGGCCTACACCCTGGGGGAAAAGGGAAGTTACCTGTTTCGGGTGGAACCCGGAGGGCGGACTCAGGTCTTTCCCCTGGCTTTTGGTCAAGGAGCCCTGGAGAAAAAGATCGCCCCCTTGCTGGCGCCTTTGCGCCAGGCGGAATTGCGGCGGGAGGACTTAGACCGCTTTGGCATCCCCGCTGCAGCCACGCTATATCAGGAACTTCTGGCGCCGGCCTTGTCCGGGGTGGCCCCCGGCGCCAGGCTGATCATCGTGCCGGATGGGGTTTTGGGGGCTTTTCCCTTTGAGGCCCTGGTGGTCCAGGCGGGCCCTAATTGGGGCAAAAGCGTCCTGGTGGCGGACCGCTGGCCCATCACCTACGTCCAGTCCGCGGCGATTCTTACCTTGAACCGCCTGCTGGGGGCCTCCAAGGCCTCCCAGCCCCTCTTTGCCCTGGGGGACTGCATCTACGAGCAGGCAAGTCCTCGTTATCAGGCATATAAGGCCGGCCAGGGACAGGCCGGAGCACTTAAGCACCTGGGGGCAGAGAAGGCCCTGACCATGTCGGCCACCGGGGCGGGCGGGGGACGCCTGCAATTCCCGCCCCTCCCCCAAACCCGGCAAACCGTGACGGAACTGGCCACCCTCTTTCAGGTGAAGCAGCAGCCGCCCCAGGTGCTCCTGGACGTCCAGGCCACTGAAACCTGGTTGCGCCGGACCCCTTTGGGACAGTTCCGCTATCTCTTCTTTGGCACCCACGGATTTCTGGCGGACAACCTGGCAGGGATCCAGGAGCCCACCCTGGTCTTGAGCCAGGTGGAGAACCAGCCCCCGGACAACGGCTTCCTCACCTTTCATAAGGTGCTGCAACTCAACTTGGATGCGGACCTGGTGGCCCTGGCCGCCTGCATGACCGGAGTGGGCCAGGTGACCAAGGGGGAAGGAGTATTGAACTTCGCCCGGGCCTTTCAGCAGGCGGGGGCGCGCAGTGTTATGGTAGCCCTGTGGAACATCCCCGTGGACGAGTCCATGAAGTTCTACCAAACTTTTTATAAGGCCCTGAAGGAGGGGAAACCTAAGCTTGAGGCTTTAAAGACGGCCCGCCAGGCGGTGCGCGCCAAGGAACCCCACCCCTATTTCTGGGCCGGCCTCATTCTCCATGGAGAGGGGTAAGTTCAAGATCACTGCCCTCTATACGCACCAGGCTAAAGATAAATGCGTAGTTGATATGAGGTCGTAAGATAGCATTAAACGACATGGCTTTCATGCGACCCCGCCGCTTTTGCAACCAGTATGCCAAGGTGCGCAAATGAGACAAAAAGTAAGGTTGGCTACACACGCTACCTATGGGGGAAATACGGGCGTTTCGGAAGGCAAGGTAATTGGGAAGGTTGGTTCGTGTTCGTTGAAATACGGGGCTTAAGCGAACCCGGCAAACGTAGGGGTGGTGAGAGTTTACGCTTTTTGGGGCATTGTGGGGAATAAAGGTGGGGAAAGTGGATCGCATACCCTGCTAAGTGGGGAATTTGCCATCTTATATGGGGGACAAGTGGTGAATTGACGTTTATGTAAGCTTTGTTATCCATTTTTGCAGGATTGTGAAAAACCATGGCCTGTCATTTTTTTTCGCATGTTTCGTTGATCAATTTTAAGACGCCGTAGAGCGCATGTCTGACCACTGGGTTCTCCATGGGTATGCCGGTTATATTTACTTTCTCTGCGACCTTGACCATCAGTCCGGCCTCTTGCTGAAGCCGCTTTTATCTCTTTCCGGGCATCCCGGGCCGCGTTCAAATAAGCCACGGCTACGGTGCTGTTGGGGTTGGCCTTGGCGAATTTTTCCAGGGCCACGCGCTCATTTTCCTCGAAAGCTGCCAGGTTTTCGCCGATCCGGGTTTTGGAATCGCTGGCGTCGGCAAGGAGGCCCCAGCCGCCGGTGAGCTGGCCATAGCTCCGGGCCTTATGAATTTCCAGGGCAATCTTGGCATTTTTTTCCGGGGTCCTGAGCACCTGGTAATGAGCGAAGAAGACGATCACCCGTTCCCATTTCACCCATTTCAGATCCGGCTGGATGCAAAGGGTGACGTTGGGGTATCTGAAGCCTTTATCTATCCC
>QYQD01000043.1 GCA_007280345.1 Deltaproteobacteria bacterium
ATCCTACGGACTGCATGTTCGCCTCCGGTTGCTTCCCACCCCGCCTCGCGACGACGCAGTTACCTTCGGCTACCAGGGACGGGCATTCCCTGGGAGAGGACTTTCACCTCTCAGATCGCACCTGCTCCCAGGCGCACGGACACCGGTTTTCACCGGTGTGACGCTTTTTGCAAGAGCCTCTATAATCTTTATAGATTCTCAACCAAAAAGCACTTGCGCAAAAATAACTTTGTGTTAAATTAGCCTTCTCTTACGATTAAGGAGGTCTTTATGTCTAAGGTATGTGAAATCTGCGGGAAACGGCCGCGTGTAGGGAATAATGTAAGTCATGCCAATAATAAAACAAAACGCAGATGGTATCCTAACCTGAAAAGAGTAAAGGCGGCCCAGGGTAACAACGCCCGTTATATGGTAGTCTGTACGCGCTGTCTTCGCTCCGGGTCAGTAGTAAAAGCCACTTAACGTCATGTCGTCAGACGTTCTACACGAATTACATCCTCTAAGCGCTTAACCGCCTTGAGTACTGTTTTCAGATGTGAGGTATCGACCACTTCGAGAATAAAATTCAATATGGCCTTGTGGTCTAAGGTAGTATGAATATCAGCCTCTACTATGTTTGCATCACAGGCGCTGATGGCATTGCTTATAGCGGCAAGCAAGCCTTTCTTGTCTATTGTAACCACCCGAACCTTGACCGGATGCGCTGTTTTTTCCCGGACATCCCACTGGACATCGACCCTTCTTTCGGAATCTGAATCGACAATATTGCGGCAATTGCCGGTATGGACGGTTACACCCCGGCCACGGGTGATAAAGCCTACAACGTCATCACCCGGCAAGGGGTTGCAGCATCGGCCAAAGCGAATCATAATATCTTCGACCCCCCGAATCTTTATCCCTTCGGGCCGGATTTTTTCCTTTTTTTTGCTGATCTTCGCAGCCACAGGAAGTTCTTCCTCTGAAACCTCTCCCGGGGGAAGAAGCTTCCTGACAATCTGAAGAGGGGATATCTTGCCGTATCCGACTCCGGCCAATAAATCCTCCACCGAACCAAAAGAGAGTTCGGAAGCCGCCTTTGTCAATTCTTCAGATTTAAGCAATTTTGATAGATTGAGCCGATGCTTCCTAAACTCCTTCTCACAGATCTCTTTACCCAGACTTACACTGCTTTCCTGTTCCTCGGTCTTAAACCATTGCTTAATTCTGGTCCGAGCCCGGGTGGTCTTGACAAATTTCAGCCAGTCCTTGCTGGGAGTATGGTGGGGTGCAGTAATTATTTCTACCACATCACCGTTTTTCAATTCATATTTAATGGGAACCAATCGTCCGTTAACCTTGGCGCCTGTACACTGGCGGCCGACTTCGGTATGTATGGCGTAAGCAAAATCTACGGGCGTAGCGCCCCGGGGAAATTCTTTTACCTCGCCTTCGGGAGTAAACACATAGACATCATTGGGATAGAGATCAACACGCACCGACTCCAAAAACTCCCGCGGATCCTTAAGGTCTTTTTGCCATTCTAAAAGCTGCTTCAACCACGCAAATCGCCGGCTCTCCTCCTCGGAAAAGCCCTTATCCTCTTTATACATCCAATGGGCGGCGATGCCGGCCCGGGCCACTTTATCCATCTCTTCCGTTCTGATCTGCACTTCCATCCGCCGCCCATACGGGCCGATGACCGTGGTATGCAGGGATTGATACATATTGGCCTTGGGAAGACTGACGTAATCTTTGAAGCGCCCGGGCACCGGCATCCATATAGAGTGGATTATTCCCAGGGCTTCATAACATTCTTTGACGGTCTTCAGGATTAGACGAAAGGCGATAACATCGTAAATCTGTTCCAAAGGAAGGTTTTGCCGCACCATTTTCTTATATATGCTGTATATATGCTTAGGGCGGCCCCGCACCTCGCACTCGATCCCATACCCGGCCATTTTATCCTTTATGATACTTTTAACCTCTTCTATATATTTCTTACTTTCACCCAGACTCTTTTCCAGCTTGTCCTTAATGTCCTGATAAGTCTCCGGCTGAATGTATGAAAAAGACAGGTCTTCCAACTCTCTCTTGATCCATTCGATACCCATGCGTCCGGCCAGCGGCGCGTATATGTCCATAGTCTCACGGGCTATCTTAATTCTCTTGGCCTCGGCCTGGTAACGGAGAGTGCGCATGTTATGTATGCGGTCGGCCAATTTAACGAGCAACACCCTTATATCATCAGACATGGCCAGGATCATCTTACGGACATTCCCCGCCTGTTCCTCGATACGACTGCTTAAAGGCATCCGGCTGATCTTGGTCACACCGTCCACGACCCGGGCTATATCTTCACCAAAAAACTCCTTGATCTCTTCCAGAGTAGTAAGTGTATCCTCCACGGTATCATGCAGCAGACCACAGGCCACGGTGACGACGTCAAGCCGCATCTGGGTCAGGATATAAGCCACTTCCAGGGGGTGAGACAGATACGGCTCGCCGGATAAGCGCACCTGTCCTTCATGCACCCTGGCCGAAAAAATGTAAGCCTTTTCAATAGGGCTGAAATCGGCCCCGGGAAGATAAGCCTGGACCTGTTCCAAAATATCGTTTAACCTAACCATCTATCGCTTTCCGGCGCAGATTCAGGAGGGTCTGAACGAGCTGTTCCCTGGTAACGAACAAGGTCTCGCCCGTGCCGCGCACCTTTATTTCCAGCAAACCCTCTTTAGTAAACTTCGTGCCTATGGTTATGCGGAAGGGGATACCTGTCAGGTCGGCATCCTTAAATTTTATGCCGGCCCGTTCATCACGGTCATCCAGAAGGACGTCGAATCCCCCGGATAAGAGCTCGTGATAGGTATCCTCCGCTGCCTGCCTGATGACCCCATCATTTACATTAACCGGCAGAAGCAGGACGTCGAAGGGAGCAATGGCCACCGGAAAGATTATACCGCTTTCATCGTGGTTTTGCTCAATAGCCGCGGCTACTATACGGCTGACGCCGATCCCATAGCAGCCCATGACCATGTAACGTTCCTGCCCTTCTCCATCGAGGTAAGTAGCCTTAAGGCCCTCACTGTATTTAGTTCCCAAACGGAAGATATGTCCCACCTCAATGCCGCGGGAGAGTCTTATGGCCTGCCGGCACCGTGGACAACGGTCCCCGGCCGTGACCGACCGTATATCACCATAAAGGTCTGCATGGATGTCCCGGCCGACATCCACATGGACAAAGTGATGCCCTTCCTCATTGGCCCCTGCCACGCAGTCGTATATGCCTTGTATGGCCTGATCCGCCACTATTTTTACCGGAAGGCCCACCGGGCCGCTGTAACCGACAGGTGCGCCTGTAATACGACGAATTAATGTCTCATCAGCCAGGGCTATTTCCCGGGCCTGGAGTAAATTTTTTAATTTAATCTCATTGACCTCGTGGTCGCCGCGCACCAGGACCGCCACCGGTTGGCCGTCAACTACGAAGATGAGCGTCTTTAGCAATTGCTGCGGCGGTATGCCCAGGAAAGATGTTACTTCCTCTACCGTCCTCCTTCCGGGGGTGGCTACCTTCTCTATGGGCCTGGAAAGGGCCTGATTCACTGACGGATTCTCCACGGGCAAAATCACTTCGGCCTTCTCTATATTGGCCGCATAGTCACAACCGGTGCAGCTTACGATAGTGTCCTCCCCGGTCTCTGCCAACACCATGAACTCGTGTGAAAAACTGCCGCCTATGCTGCCCGTATCGGCCTCCACCGCCCTGAATTGGAGGCCCAGGCGGCGAAAAATGTTTTGATAGGCCGCATACATGGCCAGATAAGTCTTTCCCGAGGCCTTCTCATCCACATCAAAGCTGTATCCATCCTTCATAACAAATTCGCGGCCCCGCATTAACCCAAAACGCGGCCTGATCTCATCCCTGAATTTGGTCTGTATCTGATAAAGATTTAATGGCATATCCCGATAAGAACGCACCTCACGCCGCACCAAATCGGTAATAACCTCTTCATGTGTGGGCCCCATACAATAGTCGCGCTCATGGCGATCCTTGAAACGCAACAACTCCTTTCCGTAGAACTCCCAGCGGCCGCTCTCCTGCCATAACTCCGCAGGCTGCACCATAGGCAGAACCACTTCCTGGGCCCCGACCTTATTCATCTCTTCCCTTACGATGGCCTCTACTTTACGCAAGACCCGCAGCCCAAGTGGCAGGTAGGAATAAATGCCCGCGGCCAGCTTTCGTATCATACCGGCCCGTAGCATTAGTTTGTGGCTTATTACTTCCGCTTCCGCAGGCGTCTCTTTTAAAGTAGGCAGAAAAAACCGGCTAAATCGCATTCTCTTTCCCTTTCTGTGTATAATATTCCGCTTCCATCGTCTCTATCTCTTCCACCAGGGTATCCACGAGTTCCGCCTCTTTCACTTTTTTCAGGAGCTTACCGTGGCGGAAAATAATTCCGACTCCTCTTCCTCCAGCCATACCAATATCGGCTTCTTTTGCCTCGCCCGGGCCGTTGACCACACAGCCCATTATGGCCACCTTGAAGGGAGTGGTTATATGGCTTATCCTTTTCTCCACCTTATCTACCAAAGAAAAAAGGTTAATCTCACATCGCCCGCAGGTGGGACAGGAGATAATCTCCGGCCCCCTTTGGCGCAGGCCAAGCGCCCTCAATATCTCATACCCCACCCGGACCTCTTCAACCGGATCCCGGGTCAGAGAGACGCGGAGGGTGTCGCCGATGCCTTCATACAGGAGAAGCCCGATGCCTATACTGGACTTGACCGTCCCTGGGTAGAGTCCCCCTGCCTCTGTAACCCCTAAATGCAGAGGATAATCCACCTTACCCGCCAGTTCGCGATAGGCATCGACGGTAGTGCGCACATCCGAAGACTTGAGCGATACCTTTATATCCCCGAAGCCTAACCCCTCCACACGCTCGATATTACGCAGGGCGCTTTCGACCAGGGCAGAGGCAGTAGGCGATCTATGTTTCTTCAATATGTCTTTCTCCAGCGAGCCGGAGTTCACACCGATCCGCATGGCAATGCCGGCGTCTTTAGCGGCAGCCGCCACCTCGGCCAGTTTCTTTATGCCGCCGATATTGCCGGGGTTGATCCTTACGCCGTCGGCGCCGGCCTTAATAGCGGCCAGGGCCAGCCGGTAATCAAAATGGATATCGGCGATAAGGGGTATATGTATCTTCTTCCTGATGGACTTAATGGCCTCTGCAGACTCCGGGTCAGGAACGGCTACGCGTACCACCTCACAGCCGGCCTTCTCCAGCCGGTGGATTTGTCTGACTGTACTTCCGACGTCCCGGGTAAAGGTGTTGGTCATGGATTGTACTACCACCGGGGCATCTCCCCCGATAGCCACCGGCCCGACCATAATCTGTCTGGAATACCTTCTTTGCATGTTTTTGCCTTTAAATACAATAAGATATCGAAATATAAG